>CAYMDU010000007.1:18221-34789 GCA_964389495.1 uncultured Eubacteriales bacterium | reverse complement strand
TGCTGATTGGCAATACCGCAACTGGTTTTGCAAGCAGACTGGCAAGAAGTTTGGCATTCGCCGCAGCCGCCGTTCTTGGCACTTTCGCACAGGTTTTTGGTATCCAAAGTTTGAATACGCTGCATATCGGTTACCCCCCATACTTTGTTTTTTTGTATTATACCACAGAAATGCACACAAGTCAATCATTGTCAAACATTTTTTTGCGCTGACTACAAACTGTTGGGGTCGTATTCACCGAACCCTTCGCCGTACACTTCTTTGGCATCAGTGACAATCACAAAGGCCTTTTCGGGGTCAATTTCCATAACGGCTGCCTTGATTTGCGCGATTTTCGACGGTTTGGCCGCACACAGTAAAATACGCTTATCGTCCCCGGTGAAGGCACCGCGCCCGTTGAGCACGGTGGTTCCCAGCCCCAGCTCAATCAATTTGGTTTTAATGGCATCTCCGTGGTCGCTGATGATGTAGGCCAATTTGGCATTCACCGTGCCGTACACCACCGTATCCATGGCCAAGCTGGATACATACATGGCAATCACGCCGTAGAGCGCATTGTTGAGATTGCGAAATACCACCGCATAGGCACTGACCACCAGCACATCGATTATAAGACACAAGCGGCCGATGGACAGAGAACGGAACACATATTTTAACAGGCGTGCCGCCAACTCCGTGCCACCGGTGGTTGCGTTTTTCAGCAAAATCAACCCCAACGATGTGCCGCTGAGTACGCCGCCGTATATGCTGGCAAGCAAGGGTTCCATGGCGGGAAACGAGATGAGCAAGCTCACGCCGTCGATCATCAGCGAACTGACAAAAATGGCATATACCGTGGCAATCAGCAACGACCATCCCTGTTTGCGGACACTGAGAATCAGCAACGGAATGTTCATCACCAACACCGTGGTACCGATGGGCAACGCCGGAATTAACCGGTTGAGAATTTGGGCAATGCCGGTGAAACCGCCCATGGCCACTTCGTTGGTGCGAAAAAAGCAGTTGAAAGTTACCGCATAGAGCAAGCATCCCACTGTGATAAGCGCATAGGATTGCAGCACTTTAAAGAAGCGCCGGCCGATTGATTGTTGCTTTGAGCTCATTCGTTATAACCCCTTTCTTTGTTAGTATGTGCTGCCGCCCCACGCTACCGCGCGTGGACGGCACGGACAATGGTGCCGCCGCCGAGAACCACTTCGCCCTGATACAGCACCACCGCCTGCCCCGGTGTTAAGGCGCGTTGCGGTTCGTCGAATATCACACGGAACCCGTTGTTGCCGCACGGTTCCACCGTGGCGGCCGCTTCGCGCTGATGATACCGAGTTCGTGCTGTGACACGCAACGGTTCCCGCAATGACTCCACCGCTATCCAGTTGGCATGAGCCGCTATCAGTTCTTGTGAAAACAAGGATTCACTGCGCCCCACGGTTACGGTGTTACGGGTGGCATCTTTGGCCACAACAAATCGCGGCTCGCCCAAGGCCAATCCCAGCCCTTTGCGCTGCCCGATGGTGTAGGCGGCTATACCGCGATGCTCACCCAACACGGCGCCACTTTCGTCCACGAAACAGCCCGGCGGACAAACAAGGCCCATTTCCGATTGCAAAAACGAAAGGTAGTCCCCATCGGGAACAAAGCAAATGTCCTGACTGTCCGGACGGTTGGCAGTGATCAGCCCGCGCTCGGCCGCCATGTGCCGCAATTCCGTTTTATGATAGGCTCCCAGCGGAAACAGGGCATGTGCCAGCTGCTTTTGTGTTAGGCTGTACAGCACATAGCTTTGATCACGAGATTCGTCGGCCGCCTTTTTGAGCAACCAGCGACCGGTGGCCTTGTCTTGTTCCGATCGCACATAGTGACCGGTGGCCACAGCATCGAACCCTTCGGCCAGCGCCTGTTCCAGCATGCTCCCGAATTTGATGCAACGATTGCATACGATACAGGGATTGGGCGTGGCACCGGCGGCATACTCAGCCCGAAAATCGGCCATCACCGTGTTGCGGAACTGCCGGCTGTGGTCCCACACCGCGTGAGGAATACCAAGCGAAGCAGATACCACACGCGCATCCTCCTCGGCCTGGCGTGAAGCGGCACAGTTCGGTGCGGTTTCATCGCACAAATGCAAGGTGATGCCTTCGACTTGAAAACCCTGTTCCAACAACAGCAAGGCGGCCATGGAGCTGTCTACTCCACCGCTCATGCCCACTGCGATGCGTTGCATGCCCATCCCTTCCCTGTTCTTTGAAAAAAGCGTATTGCAAATGCAATACGCTTTTCTGGAGCTACCGATCCGATTCGAACGGACGACCTGCTCATTACGAGTGAGCTGCTCTACCTGCTGAGCCACGGTAGCACACAGTGTTTGTATTATAGCAAAGTTCTTTCGCGACGTCAAGAGAAATTTTGCACATTTGCGATTTTTCGAAGAATTTTGCCCTGTCAATTCGCTGCCGCTCACGGTTCTACCGCTGTTACATGCAGCACGGTATCCTCCACACAAAAGCGCACGGTTTGCCCGCCGAATTCCAACGCATAGTGCCGCTGTGGGTCGTTTTGATACGAGGGACGCGGGTCTTGCTGCAACAACAGCATCACTGTTTCCCGCTTCTCCGGCGGAATCGTTGCCAGCAACGCTTCCGGAAAATCCACCGTGAGTGCATAATCACGCACGGCATCGGAAAATCCGCCAACGGCATCGGGGTGCGCATCGGTATAGGCCAAATAGGGTTTGATATCCAAAATCGGTGTGCCGTTCATTAAATCCGCACCGGCCACACGCAACACCAACCCGCAATCCGGTGTGGATTCCACGCCCAGCAACCGCACCGACGACAACCCAATGGGATTGGGCCGAAAGGGTGAGCGCGTTGCAAACACGCCCATGCGGCGATTGCCGCCCAAACGCGGTGGGCGTACTGTGGGGCTCCATTCTTGGCGCTGTGCTTTGGAAAAGTGCCACAGCAACCACAAATGCGAATACGCTTCGATGCCGCGCAATGCTTCCCGATTGCGATAGCCTTCTTCGAACACAATCCACGACGGCATTTCACCTGCCAACCCGCTTTGACGCGGAATACCGAATTTGTCGGTGAAATCATTGTGTATGCGTGCTATAATTTTCCAGTCATTCATTGTTTTTCGCCTCTTGTGTGTCTGCTTTAAAGCGCCACAGCCGTGCTTGGTCTTCGGCCGAAGCATATCCAATTCCCACACGGGTATCCGGTATCACACGGCAACCAACGCCGTCGTCGGCAACGAACAAGCCGCTCTCCTGCCCCACGGTTTTCCCGTTCAGCTCCCCGGTGATACCCAACGCATGGGTTAATCGCCCCGGCCCCGGTGCAGCGTCGCACGCGCGAACGAGCACTGCCTGCGGTTCGCCCGGCCGGCCGGTTACGATGTTTAAAAGCCAGTGCCTTCCATAGCAAAGATACACATACAATGTGCCCGCGGCGCCGTACATCACTTCGGTGCGCTTGGTGCGCCCCTTGTGGGCATGACAGGCCGTATCGTCTTCGCCGCGATAGGCTTCGGTTTCGGTGATGCGAAGACAGTGCGTGCCCGTTTTCTCTTTGAACACCAGCACCTTGCCCACCAAATCGGGAGCCACTTTCAAACAGTCGCGTTGGAAAAACGCCAAGGGCAGCCAGTCCATGTCTTTCACCTCACAAGAGGTATTATACCGCGTTTTCTTTCGGTTGACAAGTCAGAGGCATGGAGAAATGGTGCAAAAGCATGGACGAATATCGCATGTTGTGCAGAAAGTATTGACAATTCGTTTTGCGTCACGCTACAATACTTTTAGTAACAGCCGTTAAGGAGTGAGAGCATGATTTATCAGTTTCAACCGTATAGGCCCGCACCGTTGCTGAAAGGCCATCTTCGCATGGGGGATACCAATCCGCAAGGCGAGCGTATTGAGGTGACCAGTCGATATTTTGAGCGAAACGGCCGTCCGTGGTTTGGCATTATGGGCGAATTCCACTTTTCGCGCTACAGCCATCAAGACTGGCGCCGCGAACTGGCCAAAATGAAGGCCGGCGGCATAGCGGTGGTGTCCACCTATCTGTTTTGGATTCATCACGAAGAAATCGAAGGAGAATTTGATTTCAGCGGCAACAACAACCTGCGCGAATTTGTGGAAACCTGCCGTGAGTTGGGGCTGGAAGTGATGTTGCGTATCGGGCCGTGGGTTCACGGCGAGTGCCGCAACGGCGGTTTTCCCGATTGGATATACCAAAAAACGCCCGCGCAACGCACCAACAACGAACGCTATTTGTTCTATGTGCGTCGCTGGTATCAGCAGGTGTATGCCCAGGTGAAGGGGCTGATGTTTCACGACGGCGGGAACATCATCGGTATTCAAGTTGACAACGAATTGATTGGCGAATCCGCGCATTTGGGAACGCTGAAAGCCATCGCACAAGAGTGCGGATTTCGGGTGCCGCTCTACACGGTAACCGGCTGGGGCGGTCCCAGCGGCACGGAAATGCCGTTGGATGAGTTTGTTCCAACCTTCGGCTGGTACCCGGAAGGGCCCTGGGAACAAACATTGGAACCGCTTCCGCCGCGTGAACACTATTTCTTTGGCACCCCCGAAGAAGCGGTGGGATTTAACGGCATGGAGGTGTTATCCGAAAGCCAAAGCAGCAACGGATGTCAACGCTATATGGCGCGCTATCCGTTTGCCACCTGCGAACAAGGAGGCGGCATGCAAAACACTCATCACCGCCGGCCGGTGATTCACCCCCTGGATATCTATGCGTTGGCCATGGTTTCGTTGGGCGACGGAGTGAACCTTTTGGGCTATTTCATGTATCACGGCGGCACCAACCCCATCGGGAAACTCACCACCATGCAGGAAACCACCGAAACCGGCTATGTCAATGACATGCTGGTGCTGTCCTATGATTTCCAGGCCCCGTTGTCGGAATACGGCGAAGTGCGTGGACAATACCGGCTTCTTAATCAGTTGCACCTGTTTTTGCAGGATTTCGGGGCTGTGTTGGCCCCCATGGAAGGGTGCAGTTCCACCCAACCGGTGGCGATTACCGACAACGAAACGCTGCGTTGCCGCCTGCGCACGGACGGCAACGGCGGGTTTGTGTTTGTGAACCATTATCAACGCCTAACCAAGTTGAAAGATTTGCCGGAGGTTGTGTTTGAAACCGGCACCGTTCGCTTTCCGGCCATTTCGGTTTCGGGCAATGTTTGTTTCTTCTTGCCCTTTAACATGGCACTGGACAACGAAGTGCTGCGCTGTGCCACCGCCCAGCCCCTGTGCCGCATGGACAACACCTACTTCTTTGTGGCCATCGACGGCATTGCACCGGTGTTTCATTTTGACGACGGCACGGTGATCACCGCAAAAGCCGGCCGCGAAAACAGTTACTGCAAAGGAGCGGTTCGGCTGGTGGTGCTAACGTCGGAAGAAGCAGCCTATGCACGCCGGCTGAGTGGTGTTCTGTACATCGGCAACCGCTGTGATTTGTACGAACTGGACGGCCGGCTGTGTGCCGTGCAAGACGGTGATTTTCGCTACTGGCGTTGGAACGGAACCGCGTTTGAAGCACACGAAACAGCGGTGCCGTTCCGCCCGGCGGTTCTCACGCTCACCGAAATCGAAGAACCGTTCACGCCGCCGTATCTGCGCGAGTTGTCACTCCCCTCTTTTGCCAGCACTCTCACCGGTGCCGCCGAAGAACCGCGCAAACGCCGTTGGTATCGCGTTTCGGTTTCCACGCCGGAAGGGTTTGTGGAATTTACCGAGCCGTGCGATGCCGAGCAACTTTATGCCGACGGCACCCTGGTGGCAGACAATTTTTACAACGGGTCGCCGTGGCGTATCCCCGCCAAGCTACTGTATGACAAAACTTGCTATTTGGCGCAATCCGAAATGCGAAACGATTTCTACCGGGAATTTTAACAGGGTACAAAGAAAAAACGCCATCAGCGAGAGCCTCTCGTTGATGGCGTTTTCGACTGCTATTTATTTGCCAAATTGCTTCATGAGATCCGGCAGCTTTGTCAGCAAATCGCCGGTGTCCATATCGGCAATTTCTTTTATGGTTTCCAGCGCTTCAGGCGGTGCGCCGTCTTTGGCTTCCTCCAAACCGGTTTTCAGCTTTTTGTAGGTTTCGTCGTCTACCTTGTTCACCAAGTCGGTGTATTTGCCGTTTTCCAAGTCGGAAAGAATTTCACCGTAGTTTTCTTCTTTCACCTGCTTGAACAAGTCGGTGTATTTGCCGCTTCCCAGTTCCTTGGCCAGCGGCTGATAGGCTTCGGGCAGGAAATTGGCCATTTGCGCACACATCGACGAATAATCGCCCGCTTTTAAGTCCTTGGCCATATCGATGATTTCACCGATACTCCCGAATTCGGTGTTCAGCGCCGAGTTCACCAGCGAAGCCGCACTGCGGGAAACAAACGACACTGCCAAAGCCACGGTGACAATGCCGATAACCAGCCAAGCCAAGGTGGCGCGCGCATAATTTTTCAGGGTTTTGCGTTTTGCCAAAAACGCCATCAGCACACAGGCAATCCAGCCGAAAACCGGAATGGCGAACAAAAGTGCCAGCCCAAAAAATGTGCCGAATCCGACTGTTTCTTGCGCCGCCTTTCCCGATGCCGGTGCCGACATATCTTGCGATGCCGGCGTTGCGATGTCTTCGCCGTCCGGCACAATGCACACTTCTTCCTGCGCCGCATCACGCCCGGAATAGATATCTTCCATGTAAATTCACACTCCTTTTCCGTTCTGCCATCAGCATATCATATTTTGAAAGGAAATACAACCCTTTTATTCGTCGCCGCGTTTCAGGCGAGGGCGCCAGTAGGATTTGCCATAGACCAACAGCTCGGCCAACAACCCCACCGGCACGGCCACCAGAATGTCCACCACCGAATGTTGTTTGATGAACGCGGTGGCCATACAAATTAAAATCACAACAACCACAATAAAGCTTTTCCACCCGCGGGATACCAACTTTTCTTTCAGCCAAGCCGACGCAATGCCCAACGAATAGGCCACATGCAACGACGGACACACATTGGTGCTGGTATCAAACGCATATAGGAAGGCCACGCCGCGTGTTAATACATTGTCATTTACAAATTCCGCGGGGCGCAAATCCTGCCGATTGGGAAATGCAATGTAGATGATCATGGCCACCACCTGCGTGACAATGATAAAGGTTTGCAAGCGCTTGAAGCCGTCGATATTGTACAGCAGGAAATAGAGCAGCGACAGCACAATCAGGAAATACCAAAACACATAGGGAATTAAAAACCACTCGCAAAACGGAATGATGTCATCCAGTGCACAGTGCATAACATGGCAACTTTCGGCCGGAATGAGATTTTCGGTGAGAAAATACATGGCAAAATAGCCAAGCCACCCCAGCAACAATTTCAAATGCGAAAATTGCGGGTCGTTCAACTTGGACAACCGAAACTGCCGATAGTCCACAACCGGCTTTTTCATGATGTCATCTCCTTATTGGTTGGATAGTCTTTGCGCGGAATGTTGCGATACGGAATCACGGTGTGTTCCGGCAACGCACGCGCCATGTCGGTAATTTCTGCCATGAGGTACTCGCACAACCGGCGGCGCTCCTCTTCAATCGGGCGGGCGGCATCGAAGCGCACCGGACGACCGATGTGCATGGCATGCAATTCGGGCGTGATATACACCGGCACAAACGGCAATTCTTTGCCGGTTTTTTTGTGATACATGCGGGCCACATCGATGAATTTGTCTTGAAAATCATAGACAATCGCATTGTGCGGTAAATCGTGTTCCGGGAAAATCACAACACTTGCACCGTCTTGCAGGGCTTTGAGCGTGGTTTTGAACGTGGAAAACAAGCGAACATCGTGATACACGGGAATGGTGGCGGCGTTGTTAAATATCACCACCGACAGCGGTGCAATCACATAGGACAGCCCTTTGTAGAACCAGCGGACAGCCCGCGGCTTGCGTGACCAAAAATCCTCGTAGGCATAGGCAGGCACTTCTTTCAGGTGCATCATTTGGCCGGCGCACCAAATATACCGGTTGCCGGGCCAATACAATTCGCAGGCAATCGGCCCGTTGATTTGTGCGTGGTTTGCCACAATAATGGCCGGCTCATCGGGCAAATATTCGGTGTTCACCAACTGCATTTTGGGATAACACAACCGCACCGCCCATTTTAACACGCGATAAAACAGTGAAGGCCTTTTGTTTTTCATATGGCATTTCCTTTCTTATTGAAAAATAGTATATCGCAAAACGATAAGAAATGCAATCTTTTTCTTTGGTTTCCCCCACGGCTTTGGGGATGCACTGCCGTTTTCGGACTGTCAAAACCTTGTCCGTGGCATAGAATGGAATGCAGAGCCAAAACTCTGACAACATCAAAGGAGAGATAGTATGGCCATCTTCACCAACCAAGCGACATTGACCTACAACAATCGGGTTGCCAACTCCAATGTCGTAACCGGCGAAATCGTTGACAGTCTCACTGCTGCCAAAACGGCCGTGTCAACCGGATATACGGCCGGTGACACCGTCACCTATGTGATCAGTCTTGTCAACACCGGCAGCACCGCACTGACCGGCATCACTGTCACGGACAACCTCGGCGCCTATGCGTTCGGCACCGCCACCTTGGTTCCGCTCACCTATCAAAGCGGAACTGTTCGCTACTATGTCAACGGCGCAGCCCAAGCCGCACCTGCTGTTACCGTCACGGATACGCTTGCCATCAGCGGGCTTTCCATTCCGGCCGGCGGCAACGCCATTCTGGTGTATTCCGCCAAAGCCAATGCCTTTGCTCCCTTGGCTGCCGGCAGCACCATTCTCAACACAGCAACCGTTACCGGTGCCGGCATTGCCACCCCCATCACCGCCACCGAAACCGTGACAGTGACCGACAGAGCCGAATTGGCTATCACCAAAGCCATTTCGCCGCAAACTGTCACCAACAACAGTGAAATCACCTACACCTTTACCATCAGCAACTACGGCAGCACGGCTGTCACCGCGGCAGACGACGCGGTAATTACCGATGTGTTCGACCCGATTTTGAGCAATCTCACGGTTGCCTTTAACGGCACCGCCTGGGCAGAAACCACCAACTACACCTACAACCGAACCACCGGCACCTTTGCCACGGTTTCCGGCCAACTGACAGTTCCGGCCGCCACCTACACGCAAAACGCCACCACCGGCGAGTGGAGTGTGCAACCCGGCACAGCGTTGCTCACCGTCACCGGCACCATTTCGCAAGGATAAACCCAAAACTTCGTGTTGCGAAGCGGACAAGCCGCTCACGACAGCCAAAGCCAATGCTTATGCCAAAGCGGTCCTTGGCAGCAAAAGCTGCCAAGGACCGCTGTTTTTGGGTTTATCCCACAGTTTGAATAATATCGTCGATTTCGTATAACCACGCAATGGCCTTTAAGTAGTATTTCAGCAAATCGTTAATACTGCCGGTGTACGGGGAATCACCGTGAGCAAAATTGTGCCGTGCGTTGGTTAGGCTGGTGATTGCCAAATAGGTGTCGGCGAAGGAATACCGCCGATGACACCGGCAACGGTAGGTGGGGTCTTCCGTCCGCCGCTTGATTTCATCGAACCAAGCCGTGCTGCATTCTTTTTTGATAAACCCGTTTAGGCTGTCTTTGGCCATGGAGCCGGGAAGCCTGTCGCGTATTTTGTTGCCGAACTGCCGGCAGCGTTGCGGAAACTGCGGCTGCGTGAAGTAGTCGGCCACCATGTTTTTGAAAATGAATTCCACTTTTCCGTAGCAGGCAATCAACAGGTAATTCTTATATGCCACGCCCTTTTCGGGATACTTGTATCCCGTTTTGGATCGTTCCCAGCTTCGATAAATGCGGCGAATTTTCCGTGCCAGCACCAGTGTGTCGTTCAGTTCTTGTTGATACTCCGCTTTCATAATGATAACCCATACAAACTATCGCAGGCAGCGGTCACTCTGGTTTTGATTACATTTAAATCCGTGGTGTGCACACTGCACGCGCTTTTAAATTCCGCATTGGTAAACAAAGCGGATAGGCGGTCGGCCGGGTTTTCAACCTTTTGAAGTGCTCCTGTTTTCTGCATGGCATAGGCCGTGGCCAACATAACGGCATCGAAAACCGTGGCATAGAACTTTTGCGACACCTGCATGGTTTGAATGTTAGTGCGAAACACATCGGTGCCGAACTGTTCGGCAATGGCGTTGACGGTATTTTGAAACAGCGCTTGGTATTTTTGCAATTCCTCTTTGGTCTGCTTGCGGTGATTTTTCATAAAATCGTTCATTTTGGAAACCAGGTTCAGGCTTTCCGGCCCCGATTGTGAAAAGTCGATTTCATTTAGTGTTAAAAAGCGCAGCACCATCTCTACATCGCGCATGCGGGCATTGGGAATCTCTTGGCCGAACATGGAACGCCATACCGGATAGTTGTTCATTTCCAGCAGCAAATCGTTCATGGTGCATTGGAAAAGCGAATTCCGTATTTCTTGCTGATTGAGCTGCATGCCACCGGTGTTAATGCGTTCAAAAATCAAAAACAATCCATCGAAGTTGGTGGGTTCTTTCTGTTCCACAATGATGGCATGCAACAGTTTGTTTTTGAGTTTACGCTGATCTTCGTCTTTGAGTTCATTAAAGGCCTTGCCGCGCCATTCTTCGTGAATATCTTTGGAAGAACTCAACCGAAACACTTTTTTGTCAACGGTACCCAGCACAATATAATTGTACAGGCAAGTCAGCCGTTGCAGCCCATCAATAATGATGAATTTTCCTTCTTCGTTCTTGGCAAAGAAAATGCTGGGAATGGGCAAGTCCAACAGAATGGACTCGATAAACCGACTGGCAATTTTCAGGGTCCACACATAGTGCCGCTGAATTTGGGGCGTTTCGATTTCTTTTTCCGTGAGCATTTCCATTAACTGACGAACAATGAAATCGCCGCCATAGGTGGAAAATTTGCATTTGCGTATATCGATATTTTCGATTTCTTCTTGTTCGGTTGTTCCTTTGTCGATATAGGTATCTTCGTTGTTTCGTTCCACCGTCTGTTCCTCCGCTTTCTTTGGCTGTTTATTCCTGTATGGCGATGCACCCTGCCAAGCTGCCACGCTGTGGCCCGGTGACCCGGTGTGACCAGAACACATCGGGATGACACCGTGTGCACAAATCCGTTACGGTGATGTGCTCTGCTTTGACACCCGCTTCCAGCAAAGTGCGACGATTGATTTCCCACAAATCGATGTGGCTCTTTCCCGCTCCCTTTTGGCGGGTGCACTCTTTGGCAAACGCCATGGCTTCGGCAAACGCCAAACGCACCGGCTCGTCCACCTCAAAGCAGCACGGGCCAATGGACGGGCCGACCGCTGCCACTATCTGTTCCCGGCGGCACCCGTAGTCGGCCACCATGCGTTCCACCATCACCGCTCCCATTTTGGCAGCGGTTCCGCGCCAGCCGGCATGGGCTGTGCCCACCACACGTTTGACAGGGTCGACAAAAAACAGCGGAACGCAATCGGCATATTGCGTGAACAACACCACATGCGGTTCATCGGTGAGTAATCCGTCGATGTCGGTGTAACCGCGTTCGCGCCACACGCCGCGCCCGCAATCGGCGGCCGTGGCATTGTACACCACCGTGTGATGCTCTTGTGCCGACACCACGGCATCGTGACTGTCTACTCCCACGGCACGGCAAAACCGACGGAAGTTTTCACGCACAAGCACCGGGTCGTCGCCCCGCGTGAAACTCAAATTCATGCTTTCGTATACGCCGGTGCTAACCCCGCCCAAGCGCGTGGAAAACCCATGTCTCACAAAAGGCACGGCGTCCAGCGCCGGAAAACTGTAATACACCACACCGTTGTGATTGTGTGCCGACAAGCTGTGGCTATGCGGTAGTGTTATCATGTTTATCACCCAACAGTAGTGTATCACAAAACAGCTGTTTTGACAATCATATTTCAAAAATCAGTTTCAGCAACAACAGCCCAATCACACCGGGGACCCCCAACGACGCACAGGCAACCAGCGACAGCCAATTCAGCCCCAACGAAACGCCGGTTAGCGCCCCGGTTACATTCACCGCCGCCAAAGCACAGGCTCCGTGCCAGGTGCTGCCCAGCAAACTGCGCACCGGTTTTCCGGTGCGAAACAACGCAACAAGCAAGAAAACCGACAGCCCCAAGCCGGTTGACGCCAGCAGAGCCGTTGCCCACCAAGCCATAAAAACACACCCTTCCTTGGTTTATTGTATGCCAGGAAAGGGTGCCATATTAGTGATTGCGCAAATATTCCAAAATTTCGGGATAGATGGATTCGTCGCACGTGCGTTGCAAGGCCACCGTTGCCTGCCGGCGGACTTCTTCGGCGGCGTTGCGGGGCGAAAAGGAGATGTCGGCCTCGCGCAACATGGCGATATCGTTGTAATTGTCGCCGGCGCAAATCAGCGTGTGACAACCTTTCATGCGGCACAATTCCCGCGCCGCCGCTCCTTTGTTGACACCTTTCGGCACCATTTCGTAGTCCAGGCGAAAGCCCTGGAATGTTTCATAGATGGCATCCACGCCCAAACGGGCCAACAATTCACGAAAGTCGGCGATGCTGTCTTCGGCCATCCAGAACGAGGTCATCACTGTGTCGTGCGGTATGTCTTCGGTGGTTTGTATGTCCGAAAACGAATCCGTGACATAGGCACGATGCACCGCCGTTTGCGCATTGGGCCGCAACACCGCAATGCCGTGCGGTGTGACAAATTCCGCATCGCAATAGTCGCAACTGTCCAAAATGCGCTGCACCGCGGTTGCCAGTTGCGCATCAAAGTGACTGCGGCGCAACACACTCTCCCCGCGCCCTATCACCGCCCCGTTGGAACCGATAAGTTCGGTGTTGCACAAGCCGATTGTGGCATCAATGGCTGTTACATCGGGCAAGGTACGACCGGAAGCCAGCGTGAACAACCCGCCTTCGCTTTTGAAATAGGCCAGCGCCTGCCGGTTTTCTTCGCTGACACAGCACGCGGTGTTATACAAGGTGCCGTCGATATCCGACACGATGAGATAGCCCGAAAAAATTCCCATGTTACTCTCCCTTGCGGCAATCTTCTGTTACCGCTGTTATCCGATTGTGTTCCACAGAAGCAAAGCCACAGCCGCATTGCGCCGTAAACACCGACCGCCCGGCCGAAAAGGCTTGCAAACTTCCCGCATCTAAGACCAGCAACGCCGAAATATGCCCCGGCCGAATTCCGTAGCTACCGCCGCCGGTGCCGGCCGCATTATCGGGAATGGTGACCCGAACCGAATCGCACGGTATCGGGCCGTAGGTTTCGCCGGGGGTGATCACCGTTAACAACAATTCCTCCATACCGTGTTCCTCACTGCTTTGCCTTGGCGTACACATCGTCAATGGAGCCGCACATCATGAAACAGTGCTCGGGAATGTTGTCACAACTGCCGTCCAAAATGGCTTCCACACCGGCCACGGTTTTTTCCAACGGCACATACGCGCCGGCTTGGCCGGTGAAACTTTCCGCCACATGAAACGGCTGGCTGAAAAACCGTTGAATACGGCGGGCGCGTTTCACCACGGTTTTGTCCTCGGCCGACAATTCTTCCATGCCGAGAATGGCAATGATGTCTTGCAGTTCGTTGTATTTTTGCAACAGACGCTGCACCTCTTTGGCGGCATTGTAGTGGCGGTCACCCACCACATCTTGCGTGAGCATGCGTGATGAAGACTCCAGCGGGTCCACCGCCGGATAAATTCCCAATTCCACAATTTTGCGCGACAACACCGTGGTGGCATCTAAGTGTGAAAAGGTGGTGGCCGGCGCCGGGTCGGTTAAATCGTCGGCCGGCACATACACAGCTTGGACCGAAGTAATCGACCCGTTGCCCGTGGAAACAATCCGCTCTTGCAATTTGCCCATTTCGCTTGCCAATGTCGGCTGATAGCCCACAGCCGAGGGCATGCGCCCCAGCAGTGCCGACACTTCGGATCCGGCCTGGGTGAAGCGGAAAATATTGTCAATAAACAGCAGCGCGTCTTTGTGCGAATTTTCGCGAAAATACTCCGCCATGGTCAGGCCGACCAGCGGTACCCGCAAGCGTGCGCCGGCAGTTTCGTTCATTTGCCCGAAAACCAGCGCCGTTTTGTCCAACACGCCCGACTGTTTCATTTCGTTGTAAAGGTCGTTGCCTTCACGGGAACGCTCACCCACGCCGGCAAACACCGAATAACCGTCGTGTTCAAAGGCAATGTTGCGAATGAGCTCCATAATCAGCACGGTTTTTCCGACGCCCGCGCCGCCGAACAGCCCGATTTTTCCGCCGCGAATGTAGGGGGTCATCAAATCAATCACTTTGATGCCGGTTTCCAGGATTTCTTCGGAAGCCACAATGTCGGAAAAGCGAGGGGCCGGATGATGAATCGGCCATTTTTCGGCGGTGTGAATCGGTGCGCCCTGGTCAATCGGTTTTCCGATGACATTCACCATACGCCCCAGCGTTTCCTCGCCGACGCAAACCGAAATTGGAGAACCGGTATCCACGGCCTGCAAACCGCGGGACATGCCATCGGTTGAATCCATGGAGATGCAGCGAACTACCCCATCGCCCAAGTGTTGAAGAACTTCCAAAATATACTGTTCCCCGTTGTGTTCAATGGACACTGCGTGGAAAATATCGGGAAGGTCATACGGTTCAAATGCAATATCAACAACCGGGCCTGTGATACGAAGTACCATACCCACCGAGCCTTTTGCCATACTGCTTCCTCCTTTGTCTTACTCCCATTCGGCGGCCGTTTCCAGCACATCGGCCGTAACCGCGCTTTGACGCATGCGGTTGATTTGCCCTTCCAACCGTGCGCGATACTCGGTTGCCGTATCGTATGCCGACCGCATTGTCATTAAAGTGGCGGCCTGTGCCCCGATGGCGGTTTCCAACAGCAGTTGATAAAACGCGGCTCGAAAAACCGGCAAGGCTGTTTTTTCCAGCAGGGTTTTTCGATCGGGGACGGTGCACATCGGTTGGTTTGAAGTACCGGCGGCAGTGTTCATCAGTTCGTGCCACGCCGGTGTTTGGCTTACCATGCTTTCGTAATGCGGATATGCCACATACACACGCGAAATCTGCCCGGATCGCCGCCATTCCAACAACCGATCCAGCAAGTCGTTACTTTCCTGATAGGTGGGAACATCGTTTGGCACCCATTCCTCGGCCGGCAGAATTTGGCGGCCTTTGAAATACGCTGTTGCTTTTTTGCCGCAGGTGATCAGCCGAAAAGAGGGCATCGGTTCCAACTTTTCGCGGGCAAAGTTCAGTACCTCGCTGTTAAAGTTCCCGCACAGGCCTTTGTTGGAGGCCATAACCACCACCGCCGCCGGTGCCGATTCGTTTGCCGGCCCCAGCGCTTCCAGTAATTCGTTGCCGTACTGTTCCAACACCTGTGCGCATTGATGCCCATAGGCCGCATAGCGACTGTGCAGACCGTTCAGTTTGGAAAATTTAACCGTTGCCACCGTTCGCATGGCTTTGGTTAGCTTTTGCGTGGAAGCAATCCCGCGCAACTGTTTTTTTAAGCTTTGTATGGCCGGCATAATTACACCTTCGTTGCGTAGTCGTGCAAAGCCGCGCGAATCGTTTCCAACAGGTCGGCATCGGCTTTGGCACCGGTTTTCAGGCGTTCCACCAGCGGTGCGTATTGTGTTTCCAAGAACGAATACAGCCCCGTTTCAAAGGCCGAAATTTGTTCCACCGCTATGGAATCGGTGTATCCGTTTGACACAGCAAACAGCAACACCACCTGTTTCCAATCTTCCAACGGACGATAGCGACCTTGCTTTAATGCTTCGGTCAACCGTGCTCCGGCATCCAGCACCCGTTTGGTATCGTCGTCAATATCCGTTCCCAACTGCGTGAAATCGGCCAATTCCCGATATTGCGCCAACTGGGTACGCAAGCTGGCCGACATTTGTTTCATCAATTTGGTTTGCGCAGCACCGCCCACGCGGGAAACCGACAACCCGACATTAACAGCCGGGCGTTGCCCTTCGTGGAACAGGTCGCTTTCCAAGAAAATCTGCCCGTCGGTGATGGAAATGACATTGGTGGGAATGTAGGCCGAAATATCCCCTGCCAGCGTTTCGATAATCGGCAACGCGGTGACGGAACCGCCGCCCAGCGCCGGCGACAGTTGGGCCGAGCGTTCCAACAGGCGGGAATGTAAATAGAAAATATCGCCCGGATAGGCCTCGCGCCCCGACGGACGGTGAAGCAGCAACGACAATTCACGGTAGGCAACGGCGTGTTTGGATAAATCGTCGTAAATAATCAGCACATCGTTGCCGTTGTGCATAAAATATTCGGCCATGGCGGTGCCGGAAAACGGAGCAATATATTGCGTGGCGGCCGAGCCGGACGCGTTGGCGGCCACAATCACCGTGTAACTCATGGCCCCGTACTGTTCCAAGCGCTGTTTCACTTCGGCCACGGAAGTTTCCTTTTGACCGATGGCCACATAAATGCACACGGTGCCTTTGCCCTT
>CAYMDU010000007.1:0-18211 GCA_964389495.1 uncultured Eubacteriales bacterium | reverse complement strand
CGGTCTGCCGGTCGCCGATAATCAGTTCACGCTGGCCGCGGCCGATCGGCACCATGGAATCGATGGCTTTGATGCCGGTATGCAACGGACGGCTCACCGGTGCGCGATCCAAAATACCGGGTGCACGGCACTCGATGGGGCGCTTTTCGGTGGTGTCGATGTGGCCGTTGCCGTCGATGGGATTGCCCACCGCATCCACCACACGGCCCAGCAGGGCTTCGCCCACAGGAACCGAGGCGATGCGCCCGACACGGCGCACACGACTGCCGCTTTCGATGTTTTCGTAGTTACCGAAAATAACGCAACCGATGCGGTCGGGCTGAATGTCCAAAATCATGCCGCGTTCGCCGCAATCAAATTCCACCACTTCGCCGTACATGATGTCGGCCAATCCGTCCATCCAGCAAATTCCGTCGGAAATTTGCATGACACGGCCCAACTGATACACATGAATTTTCGGCCGATAGGACGCGGCCTTGTTGCGAAAATCTGCCAGCACTTCCGCGGCGGCTTCGTCGGCCGCCACGGGAGCGCGATTGATGCTTTTTTCAAAGTGATACAGTTCTTCGCGCACCGTGCCGTCATACACGGTGTCGCCGATGCGCAGGCGCAAACCGCCCATGAGGGTGGGGTCTTCCCGCACCCACAGCGAGGTTTTGCCCCCCACCGGTTCCAGCAAACGGGTGGTGGCCTCATCCACCTGTTTCACCAGCGCTTCGTCCAACGGAAAGGTGGAGGTGAGTGTTACATACAGCACATCGTGGCGTTTCAGGTAGGCCATATCGCCCGGCGTGATGCGAATCATGCCGAGAATATCGTTGACAAGGGCGGCTTCGCGCGTTCTCATTTGGGCACGGTAGGGGTCGTTTTCAAAAGCGGCGGCCACACTGTTTTCCAAGCTCTGAAAGAAGCGGCGCCGTGCTTTTTCCACCGTTAGACGATGAATTTCGTTGCACTCGCGCCGGCCGAACGCTTCGATTTGTTCCAACCGTGCCTGAACGCTTGCCTGCTCTTTGGCCAATTCGTCTGCCGCCGCCGTGTCTTCCGGCAACGGAGGCAAGGCCTCTTTGACGGCCGGAGCAGCGGTTTCCATTGCTTCGGCCTCGTCCAGTTCACGCAAAATTCGTTGCCGGCGGGTTCGGAAAAGCCGAATCACCGTTTTGCGTGCGAACAGAACGAGAATACCCGCCAGGATCAGAAAGTTGATGATCACATATTGTATCTTCATCGTTTCATCCCTTTATCACACTGTCTGCAAATGTGGATGCCAATTCCGCCGCGTGGCCGTCAAGTGCATCCAAAATTTTGTTCTGTTCGATTTCCGCCTGTGCGCGGTACTGTTCCACACGCGCCAGCCGTTCGTCTTGCGCCGTATCGATTACATGTTTGCTTTGCACCCGAAATGCTTCCAGCGTTTCACGCAGTTGCTGCTGATGCTGCCGCTGTTCGGTTGCTTGCTGTTCGAGAAGCATGGCACGGTGCGCACTTGCCTGCTGTTCAGCGGCCGCTTTCTTTTCGTGAGCTGCTTGAATTCGCTGCTTGCGCTGATCCAGCACACGAAGAACCGGTTTGAACAACAGATGGTGCAATATCACCATCAGCAGTGAAAAATTGATCACCGTCCACACAACAACAGATAACTGTATTGTCATACGAACACCTGTTAAATCTTAGAAACCAGCATGAAGGCAATCAGCAAGCCGTAAATGGTTAGTGCTTCCATCAGTGCCAACGAAATAATCAGTGTGGAACGAATGTCCTTGGCAGCATCGGGCTGGCGCGCAATGCTTTCCATGGCGCTCTTGGCCGTCATGCCCTGGGCAATAGCCGGAGCAATGGTGCTGATGGCAATGGCCACAGCGGCAGCGATAGCAATAAGTGCGGATGTCATAACAATCTCTCCTTTAAAATTAGTCCAGTTCGGTAACCTCGTCCAAATAAATTGAGGTTAGCATGGTGAATACAAGCGCTTGCAGCGCACAGAACAAAAGGGAAAGTACCATCATCACCACCGGGATGCCGATGGGAAAAATGTTGTACAGCTCTTCGGTGACCATTTCTTCACCGAACACATTGCCGAACAGTCGCAAGGCTAAGGAAGCCGGTTTGATAAATTCATCCAACAGCAACAGCGGCAACATGAAAAACATGGGACTGACAAAGCGCTTGAAATACCGTTTGGCGCTGCAACGCAAGCCCGATATTTGCAAGAAAAGAAAGGAAATAATGCCCAGCCCCACCGTGACCGAAAGCGAAGCGGTTGGTGCTTTTACATAGTCGGTTAATCCCACGCCGGGAAACAGCCCCGAATAGTTGGAAACCAGAATGAAAATGAACAGCGAAGCCAAAAAGGAAAAATACTGCCGTGATTTTTTGCTGCCCAGCAAATCGGCAAAAAAAGTATCCAAATATTCCACGCCGGTTTCCACCATGTTTTGGAAAACACCGGGGCGTTCTTTCAGGCGGTGCTTCACAATCAGGGAAACCGCAGCCAGCAACGCCATCACAATCCACATGGCAACCACTTCCCCGGTGATGTCCAGCACACCGAACAGGGAAACCAACACGGTTGATTTTTCGCCCATTATTCGTCGCCCCCTTTCCGATGTTGCGCATCGTTCCACGCAACCAAACGGTAGGTGAAGTAGAGCATTGGCAGCGTGATGCCCAAGCAACCGCCCACCAGCAGCCACGACACCTTCCATGGTGTGTGCGGCCCGGCTGCAAACAGCAAAACCAAATACAGCACCTGCACCGCTTGCTTGCCCATTTGCAGCACCGTGTACCGTTCGGCTTTGGTTTCCAAAACACGCCGTGACAACCGGTACCCCGCTGTGGCAATGGCGGCACCAACCGCAAAGGCCAACAGGGCGCCCACCCAATTACTGCTCATTCTCCTCACCTCTTTAACAAAAAATTATACTACCATTGTTTTTCATTTTCAAGCCCCACACAGCGCTTTTTTAAAAACCAAAGCCGAACAGCAGCTGCTGTTCGACTTTGGTTGGGATTCCGTGTTTTGTGTTTACGCGCCCAAGAATTTTGTGATCAGCATGCCGGCCAACACCAGCCCAAAAAAGATGATGGCCAACCACTTTGTCCAGCGAGAGAGCATGGCATCCAATGTGCGGGCTTTGCCCTTGTCAAAAAATGAATCTGCTGCGCCGGCAATGGCACCCAAATCGGATTGACGGCCCTCTTGAAGCAGCACCACGGCAATGATGATCAGCGCAAATACAATGATCAGGGCACCAATAACATATTCCCAAACTGTCATACCAGAATTCCTCCAAGCTACATCACAAAAAGTTACGCCTAATATAATAACACATTCTGCCGAAAAACGCAAGCATATTTTTTCGGTTGTGTATCTTTTTGTTAAAAACGGGGCACGCTAACCATGGCGCAGATACAATGCCCGCTTGCGTTTGCCGTATTTGCCGCCGATTTCTGCCGAGAGCCGGGGTTCTCGGCAGAAATTTTTTACAGCAAGCTCAGTTGCTCGCCAACATCTTCGGCCGACAGCATGGACCCCGCCGCCGGCAGGGAGCGTGTGCGGTAGCGCGACGGTTTGGCCACGGCCTCTTCCTTGAACGGAACCACCGAGGCCAAGCGGTGTTGCCCTTTCAGTGTCATCACCTGCACACCCTGGGTGTTGCGCGTTGTTTTCGCCGCCACGGCACCGGTGTGTACAACCAAGCGGCGCCCGGAAGTGGACGTGAGGAAAAATTCACAATCTTCGGCAATTTGGAACATGGCCACCAGGGGCGATTTGTCGGAGAATGCTCCCACCAGCTTGCGACGGTTGGTTTTGGTAGCATAGGCATCCAGGCCCACTTTGGCCGCTTTTCCGTTTTCGAAGAAAAAGACAAGATAGCCGCTGTAATCGGCGGTGGTGGCCATGAACACGGCGCTTTCGTCTGCCTCAAATCCCAGCTTGGACCCTACATAGTCGCCCAACACACTGGCTTTGGTATCGGCAAAGTCGGCCGCTTTGGATTTGTACACCGTGCCGGCGTTGGTGAAAAACAGCAATTCCTGCTTGTTGGTTGTTTCCACCGTTTGCACAATCCGGTCGCCTTCTTTTAGCTTGTGCTCGTTGCTCATTCGCAACGATTGCGGTGTTATCTTTTTGAAATAGCCTTCGGCGGTGAAGAACAGCGTGCAGGGATAGTCCGGCACGGTATCGTCTTCGGCTTCTTTGGCCTCGTCCAAATCCGTGGCATAAATCAGCGTGGTGCGGCGAGGTTGCCCATATTTTTTGGCAACAGCGCGCAGTTCGTCAATGATGATGCCTTTCACGCGGCGCGAACTTTTCAGCGTTTCTTCCATGTCGGCAATGTCTGCTTCCAGTTGCTCCACTTCGTCCAACCGTTTTAAAATGTATTCGCGGTTCAAATGACGCAGTTTGATTTCGGCAACATAGTCTGCCTGGATTTCGTCGATACCGAATCCAATCATCAAATTGGGAACCACTTCGGCTTCTTCTTCGGTTTCGCGAACAATGCGCACCGCTTTATCGATATCCAGCAATATCTTTTGCAAGCCTTTGAGCAAATGCAGTTTGTCTTTGGCTTTGTTTAAATCGCACACCACACGGCGCCGCACACATTCCACACGGAAAGCAGTCCACTCTTCCAGAAGTGCCCGCACACCCAGCACTTGCGGTACGCCGGCAATCAGCACATTGAAATTGCAGCCGAATGAGTCTTCCAACGGGGTGGCGGCATACAGCTTGCTCATCACCTTGTCCGGGTCGGCACCGCGCTTTAAGTCGATGGTGATTTTGAGACCTTTTAAATCGGTTTCGTTCCGAATGTCGTTAATTTCGCGCAACTTACCGGCTTTCACCAAATCGGTTACCTTGGACACAACGGCTTCCACCGTGGTGGAATAGGGAATTTGCGTGACATCAATGCAGTTGTTGGCCTTGTCGTAGGCATAGACCGCCCGCACGCGCACGCTGCCGCGACCGGTGTTGTAGATTTTTTCCAGTTCTTCCCGCCGATAAATCAGCTGCCCGCCGCTGGGAAAATCCGGTGCTTGCAGGGTGGACAGCAAATCGTGTTCGGGGTCTTTCATCAGGGCAATGGCCGTTTCGCACACTTCGGCCAAATTGAAAGAGCAAATGTTGCTGGCCATGCCCACGGCGATGCCCAGGTTGTTGTTCACCAAAATGGCCGGAAAGGTTACCGGCAGCAACGACGGTTCTTGCATGGTGGCGTCGTAGTTATCGACAAAATCCACAGTGTCCTTATCGATATCCCGAAACAGTTCTGCCGCAATCGGTGCCAACTTGGCTTCGGTGTACCGCGAAGCAGCACACTCAATGTCGGACGAATAGGCTTTACCGAAGTTGCCTTTGGACTCCACATACGGATGCAACAGTGCTTCGTTGCCGCGGGACAACCGCACCATGGTGTCGTAAATTGCCGCATCGCCATGCGGATTTAAGCGCATGGTTTGGCCGGCAATGTTGGCCGATTTGATGAGGTTGCCGTTTAACAGCCCCATTTTGTACATGGTGTACAGCAGTTTGCGGTGTGAGGGCTTGAACCCGTCAATTTCCGGAATGGCACGGGACATGATGACACTCATGGCATAGGGCATGTAGTTTTCGCACAGTGTATCGGTGATTGCCTGCTGCTCCACTTCGCCGGCACCGGCAATGTGGGCGTTGGGCGGCAGCTCGCCAACCGTTGTCGGCGCCGCCGGTTTTTTCTTTTTGGTAGCCATCGTGAATCCCTCCTTTATTCCAAATCCAACATATCGAGATATTCGGCACCGTGTTCGGAAATCATGCGCTTGCGCCCGTCCAAATCGTCGCCCAGCAACACATCAAACAGTTGCGCGGTTTGTTCCACTTCGGCGGGATTCACTTTCACCAACCGTCGCGTTGCCGGATTCATCGTTGTGAGCGACATCATTTCCGGTTCGTTTTCGCCCAACCCTTTGGACCGCTGAATGGTGTATTTGCTATCGCCGATTGTTTCCAGCACCTCGGCTTTTTCGCGGTCGTTGTAGGCAAAGTAGGTGTCGGTTTTTGTGTTGATTTCGTACAGCGGTGTTTCGGCAATATACACATAGCCTTTGTCGATCAGGGTCGGCGTGAGGCGGTAGAGCATGGCCAAAATCAGTGTGCGAATTTGAAATCCGTCCACATCGGCATCGGTGCAAATGATGATTTTGGAAAACCGCAGCAGCGACAAATCAAATGTGGCCAAATTTTTGTTGGATTTGGAGCGCACTTCCACGCCGCATCCCATCACTTTGAGCAGGTTGACAATAATTTCGCTTTTGAAGATTTTGTCGAACTCCGCTTTCAGGCAATTCAGAATTTTACCGCGCACGGGAATAACCGCCTGGAATTCCGAATCGCGTGCCTGAATACACGCGCCCATGGCCGATTTGCCTTCCACGATGAACAGTTCCCGTTGCTTGACATCGCGCGAACGGCAATCCACAAAGCCGGGAACGCGCGAGGCCAAATCGTTGCTGCTTTGCAAGGTCTTTTTCAAATTCAGCCGCGTGGTTTCCGCTTTTTCGCGGCTGCGCTTGTTAATCAGCACCTGTTCGGCAATTTTGTCGGCTTCGGCTTTATTTTCAATAAAGTACACTTCCAAGTGGTGCCGCAGGAATTCTGTCATGGCTTCCTGAATAAACTTGTTGTTGATGGCCTTCTTGGTTTGGTTTTCGTAGGAAGTATAGGTGGAAAACGACGAGGAAACCAACACAAAACAGTCTTGCACATCCTGAAAGGTGATTTTGCTTTCGTTTTTCAAATACCGGCTGTTTTGCCGCAAGTAGGCGTCAATCTGTGCCACCAGTGCCGAACGCACCGCCTTTTCCGGTGCTCCACCGTGTTCCAGCCAGCTGGAATTGTGATAGTATTCCAGCAAATTGGTTTTGTTGGAACAGCACAGCGCCACATTGAATTTCACTTTGTATTCCGGTTTGTCTTCACGGTCGCGGCCGCGGCGTTCGCCGCTCCACACCTGAACATCGGTTAAGGCGGTGTCTTCCACCAATTCTTTCACATAATCTTCAATGCCGTTTTGGTAGACAAATTCTTCGGTTTCAAAGCTGCGTCCCTGCTGGTTGCGCAACACAAACACCAAATTGGGATTCACAATCGCCTGCCGCCGCAATATATCCCGGAAATAGTCCACGGGCACGGCTGTATCGGTGAACACCTGCAAATCGGGCTTCCAGCGAATGGTGGTTCCCGTGTCGCGCTTGGCATAGGGTTCTTTTTGCAGGCCGCCCACATTTTCACCGCGTTCAAAATGCAGGGTGTAGCGAAATCCGTCGCGGTGCACTTCGACATCCATGTATTCCGAAGAATACTGGGTGGCGCAGGCACCCAGCCCGTTTAGGCCCAGCGAAAACTCATAGTTTTCGCTTTCGTTGGTGTTGTATTTTCCGCCGGCATACAATTCGCAAAAAATCAATTCCCAGTTGAATCGGTTTTCTTTGGCGTTAAAATCCACCGGCATGCCGCGGCCGAAGTCTTGCACTTCAAAGGAACCGTCTTCGTAACGTGTGGTGATGATGCGCGTGCCGTGTCCCTCGCGTGCTTCGTCGATCGAGTTGGAGAGGATTTCAAACACGGCATGCTCGCATCCTTCCAGTCCGTCGGAGCCGAAAATCACGGCCGGCCGTTTGCGAACACGGTCGGCGCCTTTTAAGGCGGTGATGCTTTCGTTACCGTAATTCGGCTTTTTTGCTGCCATTCACTTTCATCCTTTGTTCTATCAAATTTCCAAATATTGTGGTATGTCTATTCTATTTTATACTATATATAGCCGTTTCGTCAAGTTATAACCTTGGAAAAATTCTCGGCAATTCACGATTTTAAAAAAAGTTCGTGCTTTTTCGACAGTTCCGTTGTATAATGAGTTTGTATTTCGTTTGCAAGGAGAGGTCCCGCGTGGAAGTGCTCACCGTTGAAAAAGTGATTGAAGAATCCCGTGCCGGCATGGCCAAGCCGGCGCCGCCCACCCGCCGGCCTCATCGCCGCCGTCGGTTTCCGCTGGGAATGGCGCTGCTGCTGGATGTGGTGTTGGCCGGTGCGTTGCTGTGCCTGTTTGCGTTACCTCACCATGTGTTGCCGCGTTCCTATCAGGCAGTGGAACCGCCGGCAACAACGCCCACGGTTCCCGACACCGAGCCGGAAGACGACCCGGACACCTCGCTGGGCAGCCACTTTGCCGAAAAGTTCACTGCTTCGGTTATTCGCACCGACTCTTCCTATTCCAGCCCGCAAATTGCCTTTACCGTTCAGCAATACACACAGGGAGAAGGCAATCATAGCATTACCTACTATGTGGCCGATATTTATTTGCGTTCGGTTCAATGTTTCCGCACCGCCATGGCCAAGGACACTTTTGGCAAGGGAGTATCGGAACCCATGGTCGACATGGCCGCCAACAGCAACGCCCTTCTTGCCATTTCCGGCGATTACTACGGGCGCCATTACGGGCCGGTGATTCGCAACGGTGTGTTGTACCGCGACACCGCCGGCAGCGGTGATGTGTGCGTGCTGTACCAAGACGGCACCCTGAAAACCTTTGCCAAAGGCACCTTTTCCGCGCAAACCGAAATGGAAAACGGCGCATGGCAGGCCTGGTGTTTCGGGCCGTCGTTGCTGGACAGCGACGGTCATGCCAAAACCAGCTTTAACAGCTCACTCACGGCCAAGCATCCGCGCTGTGCCCTTGGCTATTACGAACCGGGGCATTATGCCTTTGTGTTGGTGGACGGCCGACAAGAAGGCTATTCCGAAGGCATGACACTTGCGGAACTTTCTTCGCTGTTTGAGTCGTTGGGTTGCACCGTGGCCTACAATCTGGACGGCGGGCGCAGCGCCCAAATGACCTACAACGGCGACTTTGTGAACCATCCTTACAAAGACGGCCGCGAAATCAGTGATATTTTGTTTATCGGGGAGGCGGAGGAACCGTGAAGCGTTGGTTTTTGTTGCTGTCGCACGCTTGTGTTGTTTTGTCGTTGATGATTCTCACCTTGCTGGTTGTTGACCGCTTTAATCCGTCGATGGATTTCATTAACAACGACATGAGCAAGCTGTTTATTCTGCTGCTCTGCGTGTTCTCCACACTCCTGTCGCTTTTCGTTCTTGTGCGCGATCGGCTGTCGAATCGTTAACATTTTTTGAATGTTGTGCAAAAGTGATTGCATATCCTGCAAAATCGCGGTACAATACCTTTGTGTTTTCATCCCGATTATTTTTCCAGAAAGCGTGACTGTATGTTTTTTTACGAAGGACAATCCTGCCCGGTGTGCGGCAACCGTTTTTCTGCCAACGACGATGTTGTGGCGTGCCCGCAATGCGGTTGCCCGCACCATCGCCACTGCTGGCAGCAAGAGGGGCATTGCCATTTTGAAGCCGACCACGGAACAGCACATCAGTGGGCGCAACAAGCCGGCCCTGCCGCCAACACAGCCACCACTTCCGAACCGGCTTCGGTGCGTTGCCCCAACTGCGGCGGCGAAAACCCGGAATTTGCCGAATTTTGTGCCCACTGCGGCCGAGAATTGGCCCATGGCGATTGGCACACCGCCCCGCACGAGCAACAATACACGCCGCCGTTTCGGCAACCTCCGTTTGGGCAGGCGCCGTTTCCGATGCCGCTGCGCGACCCCTACGGCGGTGTTCCGCGCGACGCCCAAATCGAAGGCGTTTCGGCCGACCGTCTGGCCGAGCTCATCGGCCCCAATTCGGCCTACTATCTCCCCCGCTTTTTCAATATGAGCCGCAACAAATCCAAAGTGTCGTGGAATTGGGCCGGCTTTTTGGTTCCCTACAACTGGTTGCTGTATCGCAAAAATATTCTTGCGGGGACATTGGCGTTTGTGTTTTATACCATCATCAACATTTTCAGCCAGTTGGCAACCACCCCGTTGCAAGAGGCGGTGAACAACCGGCAAGAGCGACTGCTTTTGTTGGCGGTGGGCATTTGTGCACTGGCCGAACTGGCGCTGTCCCTTGCGGTGGGATTGTTTGGCAACTACCTGTATTTGCGTTCGCTGCTGAAAAAAGCCAAAGCCTATCCGTCGGCACCGGCACCGTTGTCACCGGCCAACAACTTCCGCTCCACCGGCGGCACTTCGTTTGCCCTGGCGATTGCCCCGGAACTGTTGCTGATGTTCCTTATGTATGCCCTGATTTTGTTCACGCCGATTTAGCCGAAAATAGCAGGGAAGCGCCCGCTTTGTGCGGGCGCTTTTGTCATATTCCGTTGCCTTTCGGCATAGGCTAATCCTACCAGACTACAAAGGAGGCACCTTGTTATGAAACGCATTTCTCTGTCTTGGCGTCCTTTGCTTTTCTTTTTCGGTTTCACCTTTGCCGCTGCCGGATTGGGCACCCTGCTGGGGCAACCTCTGTCCACCGCCCAATGGCGCCTGCCGCCTTTGGCTCCGCCGGCATGGCTGTTTCCGATTGCCTGGACGATTTTGTATGCCCTTATGGCCTATGCCGGCTATTTGATTGCCACCAGCCACGATACCGACAGCGAAAGCGCACTTCGGGTGTATTGGCTGCAAGTGCTTGTGAACGCACTGTGGCCGCTGTTTTTCTTTCGCTTGCAATGGCTGCTGTTTTCGTTTGTGTGGCTGTTGCTTTTGCTGTTTTTGGTGGTGGTTACCGCCGTTCGGTTCCGCGCTGTTTCACGCCCTGCCGGGGGGCTTCTGCTCCCCTATCTGCTTTGGCTGGTGTTTGCCGGATACCTCAACTTCGGCATCTACCTGCTTAACCGGTAGCTGACGGCAACCGATAAAAAGAGACGGCAACGGTGCCGTCTCTTTTGGTGTTACAACAACGGTTGCCCGTTGATAATTAAACGGAAGCGCAAATTCAGGCGTTCGGCCGCCTTGCGGCACAAAACCATGCGGTCGAGGAAAATTTCAAAATAATCCATAATCGAACCGTATTCCGTATCGATGGTTAGTTCCAGTTTCACCGCCGTGCGTTCGTCGTTGATACGCAAATCGGACCGACGCACCGAATAATTCACGCGGTCGTGAATGTCAAACGTGGTGCTGTCTTCGTTGCGCACCCGACTGCGACGCACATCGGATTTGTCGGCCAAAATCAACGCGGCGGCCACTTCGTTCACCGGCACGCCGGTTCCTTCGTCGTGATTGCCGATGGCCGTGGTGACGGTGGCTACATCGTCGGCCGGCATTCCCATCTCGTTCAAAATGGAAAACGCCATGATCGCCCCGCTTTGCGAATGGTCGATGCGATTCACCAAATTGCCGATGTCGTGCAAATAGCCCGCGATTTTGGCCAGTTCGATTTCGTGTGCCGAATACCCCATGGTGTCCAGCAGATAGGCGGCTGTTTTTGCCACATGCGTGACATGGGCAAAGCTGTGTTCGGTGAACCCCAGCGCCCGCAACGATTCATCGGCACGGGTGATGTAGGAACGAATGGCTTGGTTGTTTTGAATTCCCTCGAATGTAATCATCGGTGCCCCCTGTTGTTAATAGGCAATCGTGGTGTAGGTGCGTTCGCGCAAATCGAATGTTATGTTGCTGCCCACGCGCACCAGATGGATGCGGCGTTTCTCGGTGTCCACAGAGAACACCGTTATGCAGTCTTCGGCTTTGGTGCCCCGCGCACGCGGCAAATCGGAACAGCCGTAGTTTTGCCAATCGTCGCTGGCGGTTGCCGCAAACCAAATGGCGTGCTGGTTGGGATATTTGGCACTGGTTCCGACGATGTCGGCGTGCACATGGCCAATCAGGTAGGCCACAAAAACACCTTGGCCGCGCCGGGAAAAATCGGCGTTCACCGTTAAGGTCGGGAATCCTTCGTAGCCTTCCAGCGGTGCATAGCGGCCGGTTAACGATTCGCCGTGAATCCAGGCGTTAATCACATCCGGTACCAATTCGCATTGGCCGTAGGGCGAAGCCTCGGTGCCGGTGCCGCCCAGTTCTTTTTGTGTCCATCCGTTGGCATCGAGTTTCACGGCACTGTCCGGGAAGCCGTGCCGCGCCACAATCACCTGATAGTCTTCGGGCACCTGGGACAAGGTGTGAACCAGCCAATCCACTTCTTCTTGATCCAAACATTCCAAACCGCGGCTGTATTGGAAATTGCCGTCGGCGTCCCGGTCTTCCGGTGCCATATAGTTGTCCAGTACAATCAGCGTGAGTTTGTATTGATCCCAATTCACCGCATAGTAAGTTTTGTCAATATTCGGCAAGCCAATCTTTCCGCGCGTGGTGCGAATGTATTTTTCCAGCACCTGTTCTTTGGTGGCGCTGATGGCTTTGTCGGCGCTGTTGCCGCCGTCGTGATTGCCGATGACCGTATAGAACGGTTTGCGGCAGGCGTTCACCGCCATGTAGTACCACGAAGCATCGGTTTCGATGTAGTTGCCGCCCTGAATATCACCCAAGCAAATGCCGCAATCCAAGGCATCCATGCTGTCCAGATAGTCCAAGGCGCCTTGCATGTGCTTCACGCAACGGTGCACATCGGTGGTTACCAACAGGCCAAAGCGTTTGGGCATGGCCGCCCCGCGACCGTATACACCGGTGTAGGTGGCCGCATTGACAATGTGCTCCACATCTTTGTTTCGTGCAAGAATCGCTGCATCTTTCATTTGTTCTTTCCTCCCACTGTTTGTTACTGACCGTGCTGATGTATTGACTGCTGCAACAACGCGCGACTTTCCGCTTTGTTCAGCAAAACAACCGAACCCATGATGAGAACCATGCCCGCAGCCGAAAACACGGTGACGGCTTCTCCGAAAAGGCAAACGCTGAACACCGTGGCCGCCATGGGTTCCACAATCGCCATGGACGACGCGGTGCCGGCCGGTATTTCTTTCAGTCCCCATGTGTACAGCACATACGGTAAAAAGCAAGTGGCCAGGCCGATGGCCACCGCCAGCGGCACCGTGACGGCCGGTTGGCGGGCAAAGCAAGAACCGATGGCTTGCGGTTCACACACAAACAGGGACAGCACTGTTAGCGTTAAAAAGCTGTACAGCGTGGCCGATACCGGACTGCTGCCGTGCCGCATGGCGATTTTGGTGAGAATGTTGTACAAGGCATAGGAAAGGCCGGCCAACACGCCAAAGAGAATGCCGGTGGCATCCCAGGCCAAGCCGCCGACAACGCCGGCAACCAAACAACAGCCCAGCAACATGCACAGCACCGCCGCCACTTTGAGCGGCGACAGCTTTTCGCCCAAAAACAGCACCGAAAAAATCATCACATACACCGGCGCCGTGTACATGAGCACCACGGCCGTGGCAATGGATGTGGCCTGCATGGCTTCGAAATAGCACACACCGGTTCCGAACAAACCGATGCCGATGCCCACAAACAGCAACAGCTCCCACCACCGCGCGCAAAACAGACGCCGATCTTTGAACAGCACATACACCGCCATGCACATCAGCGACACAATACCGCGCAACACGGTGAGTTGCAACGAGGTGAAACCGTAGGGTGACAGCAATTTCACAAAGATGCCGGAGGTGCCCCACAGAATACCGGCTGCCAAAATGCAGGCCAACGATGACTTTTTCATGATGATTCTCTACTTTCTTTTTCTATCAAGCCGTGGCATTTTTGCACGGCGTTGCCTTTGAACATCGCGATAAAGCTCACATAAAAACTTTATGATTCTCTTGTTAACAAACAGACGCATTCTGCATGCGGTGTGCGGGGGAACATGTCCACCGGTGTGACTGTTTGCACCGGGTAGCCCTGTGCCGAAAACAGCTTGATATCCCGCGCCAGAGTGGCCGGGTCGCAGGAAACATAGACCACGCGCTGCGGCTGCATGCGCACCACGGTATCAATCAGCGACGGGGCGCATCCTTTGCGCGGCGGGTCCAGCACCACCACATCCGGTGCCCACCCTTCGTGGGCCAGTTGCCGGGCCGCCTGAGCGGCATCCGCTGCCAAAAAGCGGGCGTTGGTGATGCCGTTGTCGGCAGCATTGCGCACGGCATCTTCCACCGCCTGCGGCACAATTTCCACGCCGACCAGTTCGCGCACACGGTGTGCCATGGAAAGCCCGATGGTACCGGTGCCGCAATACAAGTCCAGCAGGCGTTCCTGCCCGGTTAGCGCCGCGGCATCGGCCGCCAAACGGTACAGGCGTTCGGCCTGGGCGTGATTCACCTGATAGAACGACAGCGGCGACAGGCGAAATTGCAAGCCGCACAGGCGGTCGGTAATATACGGGTTGCCGTACAGTGCATAACAAGTGGGTCCCAACACCACATTGGTATCTTCCTTGTTAAGATTCACGGTAACCGATGCTAATCCCGGCACCGCTTTTCGCAAACGTTCCACCAAGTCTTCGGGGTGCGGCAATTTTCCGCCGGTGCACACCAGGCATACCATGCGCTCGCCGCTTTCCGCGCCTTCGCGAATGTAGACATGGCGCAACAGCCCCTGCCCGGTTGTTTCGTCGTACACCGGCACTTGCCAGGCAGTCGCCCATGCCAACACGGCTTTTAGGGCACTTTCGAAAGCAACCGGCTGCAAGCGGCAATCGTATTGTTCAATCACGCGGTGACTGCGTGCCGCGTAGAGCCCCGCTATCGGCCGCAATGCCACCTGCGCCACCGGGTATTGCGCTTTGTTGCGGTAGCGGTCGGGTTCGTCGCATGCCACAATCGGTTGCGGCACGATGTCCACGCCGCCGATACGCGACAACGCATCGGCCACCCGCTGCCACTTGCATTGCAATTCCGCTTCGTAGCGAAGATGGCGGTAGGTACAGCCGCCGCATTTGCCGAACGCAGGGCAATCCACAGCCGGCAAGCGGTGAGACGACGGGGTTTGCAACAATTCGACTTTTCCGTAGGCAAAGGTTTTGGTGACCTTGACAATGCGGCAAAGCACAGTGTCGCCGATGGCGGTGAACGGCACGAACACGGCCATGCCGCGTTCACCGTTTGCTTCGGTGTAGCGGCCGATACCGTTTCCTTCGGCGCTCATGGCAGTGATGGTTAGCGGGATTACTTGATTTTTGGTTAGCATGAACAATTCATCCTATCGCAATTACATGTCGAACTCAAACAAATTCATTTGGCTGGTGGCCGGCAACGACCCCAAGGCGCCCAACGCGCTGAGGGATTCGATGACCGATTTGGAAACGCCGGAACGGTTTTGCAAATCGTCGCAGGAAATGAATTCGCCGCTTTCGCGTGCTTCCATCAACGATTGCGCCGCCGCTTCGCCCAACCCTTTCACCGAGCTGAACGGCAACCGAATTTTTCCGTTTTCCATGATGAATTTATAGGAATGGGAGCGGTACAAATCCACCGGCAAAAATTCCACACCGCGCTGCATGGCTTCGTAAATAATGTGCAGCGTTTCTGCCTGCGCCAATTCTTTGGCAGTGGCTTCTTTTTTGTCTTTGGCACGAATGGTGTCCATCAGCCGTTTCACGGCCTCTTTGCCGGCCTGCACCGGTTCGGCATCGAAATCTTCGCCGCGGCCGGTGAAATAGGCGGCATAGTATTCGGCGGGACGATGCACCTTGTACCACGCCACGCGCAAGGCCGCCGTGCAATAAGCGGCTGCGTGCGCTTTGGGGAACATGTACTTGATTTTCATGCAGGAATCGATGTACCATTCCGGCACATTGTGTTCGCGCATGGCGGCAAAATGCTCTTCGGTGAGCAGTTTGGTGGCTTTGCCCTTGCGCACAATTTCCATGATTTTAAACGCCATTTTCGGCGGCAAGCCTTTGTGCATCAGGTAGGTCATGATGTTATCGCGCGTTCCGATCACTTCGGAAATGGTGCAGGTGCCCGCGCGAATCAACTCTTGGGCATTGCCCAACCACACATCAGTCCCGTGCGACAAGCCGGAAATTTGCAGCAAGTCGGCAAAGGTGGTGGGACGGCAATCCAGCAGCATCTGCCGCACAAACGGCGTGCCCATTTCCGGCAGCGACAGGGTGCCGGTTTCACATTCGATCTCTTCGGCTGTTACGCCGAGCGGTTCCGGTGAGGTGAACAGCTTGTACACTTCCGGGTCGGACATTGGCACATCCATCACGCTGATGCCTGTGTATTCTTCCAAGTATTTGTAGGTGGTGGGAATAACATGCCCCAGGTTGTCCAATTTTAAAATGGTGTCGTGAATGGAATGGAAATCGAAGTGCGTGGTGATAACATCGGAATGCGGGTCGTCGGCGGGATGTTGAGCCGGGCAAAAATCTTCGATTACATATTCGTTCGGCACAACCACCATGCCGCCGGGATGCTGGCCGGTGGTGCGTTTCACGCCGGTGCAGCCTTCGGACAGGCGGGTGATTTCCGCCGGGGACAAGGCCAGACCGCGTTCTTCGGCATACTTTTTCACATAGCCGAACGCGGTTTTTTCCGCCACTGTGGAAATGGTGCCGGCTTTAAACACATGGTCGCTTCCGAACAGTGATTCGGTGTACTTGTGCGCGCGGGTTTGGTATTCGCTGGCAAAGTTCAAGTCGATATCGGGGGTTTTATCGCCGTCGAATCCCAAGAAGGTTTCAAACGGAATTTCCTGGCCGTCGCGGTCCATCATGGCACCGCAAACGGGACACGCTTTTTCCGGCAGGTCAAAGCCGGAACCGACCGACCCGTCTTCGATAAATTCCGAATGTTTGCACTGGCGGCACACATAGTGCGGGGCCAACGGGTTCACTTCGGAAATGCCGGCCATGTGGGCCACAAACGACGAGCCGACCGACCCACGCGAACCGACCAGATAGCCGTTGTCCACGGAGTTTTTCACCAGCTTTTGCGCAATCATGTACAGCACGGCAAATCCGTTTTTGATGATGGAATTGAGCTCTTTTTCCAGGCGGGCCGCCACGATTTCCGGCACCGGATCGCCGTATACTTCTTTGGCGCGGTTCCAGGTGATGGCGGTTAGTTCTTCGTCGGACCCGTCGATATGCGGCGGGTAGTTGCCTTCGGGAATCGGGCGGATTTCTTCTATCATGTCGGCAATGCGGTTGGGATTTTCCACCACAATCTCATAGGCTTTTTCCGGCGGAAGATAGTCAAACTCTTTGAGCATTTCGTCGGTGGTGCGGAAATACAGCGGCGCTTGCATATCGGCATCGCTGTACCCCTGCCCCGCCTGCAAAATACGGCGATATACTTCGTCTTCCGGGTCCATGAAATGCACATCGCAAGTGGCACAAACCGGAATGTTCAGCTCTTCGCCCAACCGCAACACCGTGCGGTTCCATTCGCGCAACTGGTCTTCATCGCGTGCGGTTCCGTTTCGCAGCATGAAGCGGTTGTTCCCCAAGGGCTGCACTTCCAGAAAATCGTAGAACCGGGCGATTTCGCACAATTCGTTCCACGGCTTTCCTTCCACAATGGCACAAAACAGTTCGCCCTGTTCGCAGGCGCTACCCACAATCAGGCCTTCGCGCAATTCGGTGAGTTTTGTGCGGGTGATACGCGGGCGTTTGTAGAAGTTCTTTAAGTGACTGAACGAAATCAGTTTGTAAAGATTTTTCAGGCCCACCTTGTTTTTGGCCAATAAAATCTGATGATACGGGCGGGAACGGTGTTGCCCGCCGCCGGCAAGGGTGTTAATGTCGGAAATGGCAGACATCCCGTGCCCCTGCTTTAATTCCGCCGTGAGTTTGGCAAAAATATGGGCCAGCACCCGCGCATCGTCGCAGGCACGGTGGTGGTTAAACGGTTCCAGTTGCAAATGCTTGGCCACCGTGTCCAGTTTGTGGTTCTTTAAATGCGGATACAATGCCCGACAAATCGGCACCGTATCCACGGCCGCAAAGTCGCACGAAATTCCGCAACGACCCGCCGCTGCACGCACAAACCCGGTATCGAAACGCGCGTTGTGCGCCACCAGCACCGGTTGCGCGCCGCAGAATTCAAAAAAGCGGGTTAACGCTTCGGCTTCTTTCGGTGCATCGGCCACCATGGCATCGGTGATGCCTGTGAGTTCGGTGATTTTCGGCGGAATCGGTTTTTCGGGATTGACAAAAAGGTTGAATTCGTCTTTCACTTCACCGCCGCACAGGCGCACCGCCCCGATTTCCGTGATGCGTTCGGTGGCGGCACTGAGCCCGGTGGTTTCCAAATCGAAAACAATCACTTCGTCGTCCAGCGCCGCATCGGTGTTCCCGGTGACAATCGCAGAAGCATCGTTTTCGTAATAGGCCTCCACGCCGTATAAAATTTTG
>CAYMDU010000006.1:15770-35493 GCA_964389495.1 uncultured Eubacteriales bacterium | reverse complement strand
GAAAAGTGCCGAGAAAATACGCGCTGCATAGGCGGCAACAATCACCGTTTGTTCCACCGCCAGCGGCGGAACCAATACCGTGGCAAACAGTTGGCAAAACATGGTGTACAGCACCAAATCCAACGCAAAAGACGACAGCGAGGCTGCTATAAATTTGGCAAACACCGAATAAATCCGCAGAGAATCTTTTAACGGATTAAAATGCGATGTCTTATTTTCTTCAATATATATTGTTTCAATCGGAACTTCGCGAAGCGGTATGCCGTATTCTTTGGCATCCAAAATCATGTTCATTTCGAATTCATACCGCTCCCCTTTGGTTGACAAAAAAGTGCGCATGGTTGCCGGCGAAAAGCCACGCAAGCCTGTTTGCGTATCAGAGAGAGCAATACCGCAAAGCAATTTCAGTAACCGGCTGGTGAGAACATTTCCAAAGCGGCTACGCGCCGGGACCCCTTGTGTTGCCGGGGAAAAATCGCGGCACCCCATTACCAGAGCTTCCGGATGTTCCTGCGTTTCGTGCGCCACCGCGGCAATATCCGGCACGCGATGCTGCCCGTCGGCATCCACTGTTACCGCAACCGAACAAGACGGCTTGGTTGTGAGCAAATGGGAAAAAGCCGTTTTTAGGGCACGCCCCTTTCCTTGGTTAACAGCATGGGTTAGGACTGTGCACCCGTATTCGGTGCGCGCTGTTTCAAAATAGGAATCGTATTCTTCGGAACTGCCGTCGTTCACCAGCACTATTGTTTCGTAGGCTGCTGCGCGCAAATCCGCCAGCAGTTGTAGTAATTTATCATCGGGATTGAGTGACGGAATCACAATCGCCACTGCCGCATTCTCCTGCATTTGCTACCACCTCTTTTTCATTATACCGAATTCTTTTCTGTTTTTCAACCGTTCACGACAAAAAAAGAAACGGCCTTGCGGTCGTTTCTTTCAAAACGGTTTATCCTTTCAGCAACGATTTATACAAACGGATGTATTCGTTTGCCGAACGCCCCCAGCTGAAATCGCTTTCCATCGCCCGCTTCACCAAAATGGGCCAATCGGTTTTGTTGTGATAGGCACCAAGCCCGCGATGAATGGCATGAAGCATGTCGTCGGCATTGTAAGTTTGAAATGTGAATCCGTTGCCTTCCCCATCGCCGCAATCGTGGATGGAATCTTTCAAGCCGCCGGTTTCGCGAACAATAGGAACCGCGCCGTAGCGGCACGCCAGCATTTGCGACAATCCGCACGGTTCGCTTTGCGAAGGCATGAGGAACAAATCGGAAGCGGCATAAATTTTTTGGGCCAGCTCCGGAACGAACCCGGAACAGAAGCAAAACTTTTCCGGATATTGGGACTGCATGTCACGGAAGAAGCTTTCGTATGTCCATTCGCCGGAACCGAGCACCACCATTTGCACATCTTCGGCCAACAATCGCTCTTGAATGTGTTTCACCAAATCGAACCCTTTGTGCGAAGCCAGGCGGCTAACCATGCCAATCAGCGGTACATCGGCACGCACAGGAAGATGCAACCGTTCTTGCAATGCCCGCTTGTTTTCGGCTTTTCCTTCCGGATGCTCTGCCGAATAAGGGGCATACAAAGCCGGGTCGGTTTCCGGATCGTTTTGAACGGTATCGATTCCGTTCAAAATACCCGTTAGCTTCCATTCCCGCAAGCGCAAAATGGAATCCAATCCATGGGAAAACCACGGATCTAAAATTTCCTTGGCGTAGGTGCCGCTGACTGTGGTTACACGGTCGGCCGCTTCGATACCGGCTTTCATTAAATTCAGGCATCCGTCGTGCTCCATGAAATCGCGGGCACTCTGCGGCAAACCAAACACATCTTCCATAATCTCCAAGCCGTATTTTCCTTGGTATTGAATGTTATGGATGGTGTACACCGTGCGTATGTGGCTGTATGCTTCTTCTTTGGCATAGAACAGCGTGTGATACACCGGAACCAGTGCGCATTGCCAATCGTTGGCATGGATAATATCCGGCTTGAAATCAATATATTTCAGCATTTCCAAAACAGCACGGGAGAAAAAGGCAAAACGTTCGGCATCATCGTAGTGGCCGTACAAGCCGGCGCGTTTGAAATAATACTGATTGTCCAGCAAATAGAAAATCACGCCGTTGTATTTGGCTTCAAACACACCGCAATATTGACGGCGCCATGCTACCGGCACAGAAAAACTGGTAACGAAAGTCATGGTATCCCTCAACTCCTGAGGAACCGACTCATACAGCGGCAACACCACCCGGCATCCCACCAAACGATTGCGCAAAGCGCGCGGCAATGAACCGGCAACATCCGCCAGTCCACCGGAAGCGGCAAAGGGGCGCGCTTCACTTGTTGCATACAATACTTTCATAGTACACCGTCCTTTTACACCATCGAGTTTTTACGAATTGCCACCGGATAATCGGAGCATCCTTTGAGGGAACGGCTATCCCGCACACAAACATATTTATCGGTTACCACATATTCCAAATCGCTGTTGGCACCGATCATGCTGCCCTGCATCAACAAGCAATTATTCACCTTGGCACCGCGTGCCACATGAACATCGCGGAACAAAATGGAGTTTTGTACCGTACCTTCAATCTGGCAGCCGTCGGCAATCAGCGAACCGGCCACTTCGGCATGCAATCCGTATAATGCCGGCGCACAATCACGAACCTTGGTATATACCGGACGCGACGGAACAAACAGCTGATCGCGCACCGTAGCATTCAACAAGGCAAAATTGGAGCGAACATAGCTTTCCAGAGAGGAAATCACCATGGTATATTCCGGTATCATATAGGCATACAAGCGCCGATCGTCCACATGCCGCTGCAAAATGTCCCATTCAAAGCTGCGTTGATTGCGGCTGATGGCCACATCTATCCACTGCATCAGCAAGCGACGGGACAAAATGTATAGGCCTAATCCATAGGTGACCTCACTGTCGCTATGGTCGGTGATAACCATGTCTGTGATGCGGTTTTCACCATCTACGGTAATTACCGGTGAAGCGATATTCTTGGGCAACATACCGTGACAGCATGCCACAGTGACTTCGGCATTACTTTCGATATGCGCATCAATCAGCCGACGATAATCGATATTGCCCACAAAGTGGCAATCCGATAAAATCACAAATTCCTCTTTCGAATTCCGCAAGAACGGCAACACACCGGCCAGAGAGGTGACGCGGCCGTCGTATTGCTCCTCCCCTGTGCCAAACGGCGGCAAAAAATACAGTCCTTCGCTTTTGCGTGATAAATCCCACGCTTTGCCGGAACCCAAATGGTCCATCAACGATTGATAATTGCTTTTTGTTACTACGCCCACTTTGGATACGCCTGCATTCACCAAATTGGAAAGTGCAAAATCAATCAACCGATAGCGCCCGCCAAACGGCATGGAACCAATGGCACGCACGCCGGTGAATTCCGGCAGAGATTCATCGTGCATATTGGAAAACAGCAACCCCAGTGTGGTATTTTGACGCATATCACGCATCCTCCTTTGCCGTGTCTTTATCAATCATGGCTTTGGCGGGAATACGACATTGTTCGCCCACCGTTACGCCGGCAGCAATTACCGATACTCCCCAGCATTCGGGATCGTTCACCGTTTCCGGCAACTCGCCCACCACAGCCCCTTTGCCGATACAGGCACCCTCGGCCACAATGGCGTATTGCACTGTGGCGCCGGACTGTATCACCACGCCGGGCATGATAATGGAATCACGAACTGTGGCACCTTCTTCGATTGTCACACCGGCAAACACAAGCGAGGCTTCCACATTTCCATGTATGTTGCCGCCTTCGGAAATCATGCTGTTTTGCACTTTGGCGGTGTCGCCTATGTAGTGCGGTGGCAACCCGGATGTGCGTGAATAAATGCGCCATGTATCGTCGGACAAATCCAAGGGAACATTCGGATTGAGCAAATCCATGTTGGCTTCCCACAAGCTGTCGATTGTGCCCACATCTTTCCAATACCCTTCAAAACGGTAGGCAAACATTCGCTCGCCGGCCTCCAACATTGCCGGAAGCACATTTTTGCCGAAATCGTTTTGCGAGTTTTTGTTGTTCTCGTCCGCTTCCAAATAGGCACGCAACTTTTTCCAGTTAAACACATAGATGCCCATGGATGCCAAATTGCTTTTCGGAACCGCCGGCTTTTCGTCGAATTCATAAATCGACCCGTCTTCGTTGGTGTTGAGAATACCAAACCGGCTGGCTTCCGACATTTCCACCTCGATCACGGCGATGGTGCAATCGGCTTGATTTTTTTTGTGTTCGGCAATCATCTTGGAATAATCCATTTTGTAGATGTGGTCGCCCGACAATACCAACACATATTCCGGATCGTAGCGTTCGATGAACACCATATTTTGGTAGATGGCGTTGGCTGTTCCTTTGTACCAATCGGCCCCTTTATTCCGTTGATATGGCGGCAACAGATGCACACCGGCATCCATGCGGTCCAAATCCCACGGCTGACCGGAACCGATGTAGTCGCTCAGCTCCAACGGCTGGTACTGGGTTAGCACGCCTACCGTTTCAATACCGGAGTTGACACAGTTGGACAACGGGAAATCAATGATTCGATACTTCCCCCCATAGGGAACCGCCGGCTTGGCGATGTTTTTTGTTAGCGCATATAGGCGGCTTCCCTGACCGCCCGCCAGTAACATCGCTACACATTCCTGCTTACGAAACATTTACAAAAGACCCCCTTCAAGTCTTTGATTTCTTTGTGGATTGCGGCAATCGCCGCTTAAGACGGAAAAACTGCACCGACAGCGGCGGCAATGTTAACGCCACCGACTGTTCCAAACCGTGCATCGGCGTTAACTCGGCACGCACTGTTTGAGCGCCTGCACCGTTACCGCCGAAAGTAACCGCATCGGTGGTGAACACGGTTTCGTATACACCGTACACCGGGACACCCACACGATACTCCTCGCGCTGCACCGGTGTGAAATTGCACACTGCTATCAATTCGTTGCCGCGGCGGTCGATCCGGCGAAAAGCGATCACGCTTTGTGCGGCATCGTCGTTGGCTATCCAGGAAAAACCTTCCCATGAAAAATCATTTTCCCACAACGGCGACTGTTCTTTGTAGAATTGATTTAACGAGCGGGTGAATTGCCGCAAAGTACGATGTGCGGGATAATCCAGCAACAACCAATCCAGTTCCTGTTCGTAGTTCCATTCGATGAACTGGCCGAACTCGGTACCCATGAACAGCAGTTTCTTTCCGGGATGCGCCATCATATAGGCAAGGAACAGACGCACACCCGCAAATTTTTCTTCATAGCTTCCGGGCATTTTGTTAATCAGCGAACATTTGCCGTGCACTACTTCATCGTGGGAAATCGGCAATACAAAGTTTTCGGAAAACGCATAGAAAAAGGAAAATGTGAGTGCATTGTGGTTGCCACTGCGGAACAGCGGATCCAACGACACATACCGAAGCATGTCATTCATCCAACCCATGTTCCATTTGAAATTGAAACCCAACCCGCCCTCGGTGGTGGGGCGCGATACCAGCGGCCATGCTGTGGATTCTTCGGCAATCATCATCGTGTGCGGGAACGCCGCAAACACCGCTTCGTTCAAATTTTTCAAAAACGCAATGGCTTCCAGGTTTTCGCGGCCGCCGTAGCAATTCGGCACCCATTCCCCGTTGCGCCGATTGTAGTCGAGGTAAAGCATCGACGCCACGGCGTCCACACGAATACCGTCGATGTGGTACTTTTCCAACCAGAATAAAGCATTGGATATTAAGAAGCTACGCACTTCGGGACGACCGTAGTCGAACACACATGTTCCCCATTCTTTGTGCTCGCCCTTGCGCAGATCGGCATATTCGTAGCAGGCTTCTCCGTCGAAACGGTATATCCCACATTCGTCTTTGGGGAAATGGCCGGGCACCCAGTCCATAATTACACCGATGCCGTTTTGGTGACAACAATCTACAAACGACATGAAATCGTGCGGGGTACCGTAGCGTGAGGTGGGAGCATAATACCCGGTGACCTGATACCCCCACGAACCGTCGAAAGGATATTCCATCAGCGGCATCAATTCAACATGGGTATACCCCATATCGCGCACATACGGAACCAATTCCTGTGCCAATTTTTCGTAGGAAAAGGTGTTGCCGTCGGCATAGCGTTTCCAAGAGCCGGCATGGATTTCGTAGATGTTTACCGGCGTATCGTACAAAGAGCGCTTTGCCTTGGCTTTTTGCCAGGCATCGTCGTGCCAATCGTACCCTGCCAATGTGTACACGCGCGAAGCGGTGCCGGGGCGTGTTTCGCAGTGGTAGGCATACGGATCGGATTTCATCACACCGACGCCGTCAGCTCCTACCACATAGTATTTGTAGATGTCGTATTCCTGAACCGAATCGGTGAAACATTCCCAAATGCCGTTGTCTGTGACACGGGAAAGAGGCAACGCCGTACTGTTCCATCCATTAAAGTCCCCCACCAGTGCCACCGAGCGAGCATGAGGTGCCCACACGCGAAACACATAGCCTTCTTCGCACGAATGACAACCAAGAATATCGTACGCGCGAAACTGTGTTTGCGAAAACGCATCGGCTACCGATATCTCGCCCTGTTTACCAAAAGCATTCATAGTTTCCGTCCTCTCGCAATAACTTCTCATCCTTATTTTACCAAGTCACCCCCTATACTGTCAAGCAAATTTAGCTAATTTCTTAAAACTATTTTTGCTATCACTTGCTATTTTTGTTCAATATATACAATGATTTCTCAACATTTTTGTTAAGTTAGAAAAACGCGCGTCGGAAAGCCAGTATATCACTTCGTTTTGAAAAAGTGTGTCGAAAAAAGAATCGCTGCAAAGTTTTTTCACGGCATTTCCACGCACGCCTCCGTGCAGCAAAAAAAGCGGCTGCACTGTGCAACCGCCTTTTTTGAGCGCCACGGAAAAACGCTGCAATTTTGTTAATACGAGGTAGGACGCGCCGCTTCGGCGCCAAGCCCGAAACTGATTTGCAACGCCTGATCGATACGATTCATGGCAAATTCATCCAATCGCCCCATATGTTCTTTTAGGCGGCGTTTATCCAATGTGCGTATTTGTTCCAGTAGCACTACCGAATCGCGCGACAGCCCACTGTCGGCAGAATCCACCTGAATATGTGTGGGCAGCCGTGCTTTGTCTTTTTGACTGGTGATAGCCGCAGCGATGACGGTGGGACTAAACCGATTGCCGACATCATTTTGCACAATCAACACCGGACGGATCCCCCCTTGCTCCGAACCGACAACCGGACTGAGATCCGCATAGTAAATATCCCCACGATGAACTGTGTGCATACCTCTCGACCCTTTCTGTTTCCTTGGTATCTCTGCAAGGGTAGTTTGCCCTGAAACACGGCTTTTAAACGCCGCCATTCAAAGCTTCTACAATTTCATTGTATGCTCGTCCGCGCAATTTGACAGTATAAAGCCGAGATGCCCGCCGTATAGTGTACGGGGAGATGATACGATGAACCACGCCTTTTATCGGTACAGTACCGAATGTATGCAACAGGCACTGCAAGTTTTGGAGTTTCTCCGGCGGCGGGAAACCGCAACCGAGGCTGTTGCCATGCGTATTCGTTTGCGGCGACGCACAGCCGATATCGCGCTGAGTGCTTACTTTGAAGAATTACAAAATGCTTTTATCACCCCCATTGATCGTGAAGAATTGTTTCGGCTTCGACAACTGGCCGATTGGCTGTTGTCTGCAGCCGAAGACCTGATTCTTGTGTTGCGGCACAATCGGTTGGCGGCTTTGCCAACCGACGATACCGATTTGCTTTCCGGTGTGTATGAAGAGTATCGGTTGTTAAACGAGGTGCTTGCCGCCATACCTGCCTATCCCCATTCAACTGTTGTTTTGCGTCATTTGACAGCAGCCGAAAAGCAACACCGCCAAACCGAAGAACTGGTTGGCAGCTTGGCATGGCACGAACGGTTACATGCTTTATCGACCCGTTGCCATGTTGCTACCGATACCGTTCGGTATCTGTTACTGAAAAGTGTGTAAAAGCCGGCAAGCAACCGCTTGCCGGCTTTTAGGCTATTGAAGCATGGCTTCAAACTCCGCTTGGTCAATAATGCGAACGCCCAATTCCTGTGCCTTTTGCAACTTACTTCCGGCGTTTTCGCCGGCCAACACCATGGTTGTTCGCTTGGAAACACTACCGGCCGTTTTCCCGCCATACTGTTCAATCAAAGCGGCAGCTTGATCGCGTGTCAATGTGGGAAGCGTGCCGGTTAGCACAAAGGTCATGCCTTCTAACCGGCGGTCAACTGCCTGTGATCGGCATTGCATATTCACGCCGCAGGCACGCAACCGTTCCAATAACTGCCGTGTCGGTTCCAATGCAAAAAAGCGGAGTACATTATCGGCCATAATCTCGCCAAAGCCATCGATTGCCAGCAATTCTTCCCGCGTTGCCGCTGCCACCGCTTCCATGGTCTGAAACTGTTGAGCCAATAGTTTGGCAGCCTTTTGCCCAATGTGACGAATGCCCAACCCAAACAGCAAGCGAGATAAATCGGCGTTGCGGGAGGCGTCGATGGAACGCAACAGGTTTTCTGCCGATTTGTGTCCTTTTCCTTCCAACGATTGTATGTCGCCTTTTTTCAAGGTGTACAAATCATCTATGCGTGCAATGCGCCCCTCACGTACAAACTGTTCCAAAACAGCCGGGCCAAGCCCTTCGATATCCATAGCATCCCGCGAAGCAAAATGAATCATTCGCTGCAATCGCTGTGCCGGACAATCCGGGTTGCTGCAACGCAACGCCGCTTCGTCGGCTTCTCGCGAAACAGCCTGCCCACACGAAGGACAAATGGACGGCATGGTATAGCAGGCGTTCCCGGCATGCCGAACCACCCGCACTACTTCGGGGATGATTTCGCCTGCTTTGCGCAACACCACCGTATCCCCCACCGCCAAGCCTTTTTCGCGGATAAAATCCGCATTGTGCAAGGTGGCGCGACTCACGGTGGTTCCTGCCAAGGTAACCGGGTCAAACACGCCTGTGGGGGTTAGCACGCCGGTGCGTCCCACCGTGATTTCCACCTGACGAAGCACCGTTTGCTTTTCTTCGGGCGGGTATTTATAGGCCACCGCCCAGCGCGGGTATTTGCTGGTGCTTCCCAAGCGTTCCCTCTGGGCAAATGAATCCACTTTAACCACCGCGCCATCGGTATCAAACGGCAGGCTGCCACGCAAATCGCCAATGCGTTTTACCTCTTCCAGCACCTTGTCGATGGAGTCGGTTCGGCAATAGAACGGAATGGTTGAGAACCCCAATTCCCGCATGCGTTCCAGTGATGCCGCATGGGCGGTGAGTTCTTCGCCCTCGATCAACTGCAAATTAAAAACAAACAGGGACAATCCGCGTGCTTTGGTGACCACCGGGTCTTTTTGGCGCAAAGAACCGGCCGCGGCATTGCGCGGGTTTTTAAAAGGCTTTTCTCCGTTTTGTTCCTGTTGTTCCACCAGTTCGGCAAAACGACGGCGCTGCATGTAGACCTCTCCGCGTACAATCATACGACTGACAGCTTGAGAAAGTTTGGCCGGAACATCGGCCACCGTGCGCAAATTGGCAGATACATCTTCCCCCACCAAGCCGTCACCTCGCGTGGCACCACGCACAAACACCCCGTTTTTATATTCCAACGCAATAGACAATCCGTCGATTTTCGGTTCTACCACATATACAGGATGCGGAATTTCTTCGCGCACACGCGCATCAAACTCGCGCAGTTCTTCCAATGAAAACACATCTTGCAAGCTACCCAAAGGCACCTCGTGCTCCACCGGCGTGAACTGACGCGACACCTCACCGTGTACTTTTTGCGTGTAGGAATCTGCCGTGACAAGCTGAGGATAAGTATCTTCCAAGCGCCTTAGTTCACGGGTTAATGCATCGAACTCGTCATCTTCGATTTCCGGTGCATCTTCGTCGTAATAGCGGCGGCTATGATATTCAATTTCCTTTTGCAACTGAGCGATCCGCTCTCGTGCTGTTTCAAAATCCATATCCCCACATCCTTTATAATTAGTATACCAAAAAATTTTCTGCTTTTCAATCCGTGCTGCCAAAAAACTTGCGAAACGTCTCTCCGAAATCCGCCTGTAACATAGTTTCCGGCACTTCACCGACTATCACCGTTTCGCACACCAAAAATCGTGTGCTGATTTCCATGGATACACGCTCCATCGGCAACGCTGCCGCTATCATCACCTTCATGTCCAAATACAAGCTGTGATTGGTTTGGTTGATACCGGCGTCGGAAAATTCTCCCGTGAGTGTGGTAATCACCGTGCCGCTGGTGTGAACCGAAACCGGCAAAAACGGGCCACGCCCCGTGAAGAAGCTTCCGCCCAACAGGTTGCCCAGCGGAACTTTCACTGTTTGCTTTTCGCGTGAAGTCAGTTCTTCCATTACGGCAGTGGAAACAGCCGCTTTCAGTCTGTTAATCGCTATCACATCGGTTTCCGCCGACAACACCCGCCCTGCCGCGTCCCGTTCCACCGTGACAAATTGCCGATAATCGGCATCCCCGTTGGCAAGTACCTGCTCCACGCCTGTGTGAACAGCCAACATGGCCGTACGGCTGGCAGACATTTGCCCGTAGCTTTGAATCAGCGGCCGTAATTGCCTGTCGGCGGCGACTACGCCAACAACCAGCAACACCGCTGCCATCAGCAAACACGCAAGGCCCCGTTTGCGTTGCCGCCGGCCATACCTTCTCATTCAAACAGCGGCTGCAACTGTATTCCCATTTGCGCCGCATGAATTGCTGCCGACAACTTGGAAAAATCCGCCACCAGCGAATTGGGTTTCCCAGCCGCATCGTCTTGCGACATCGGCACAAAGTAAATGTTTTTGCTGTTTTTCAGCAACGCTATGTTTTGCATGGAAAAACCCAAAGCATCGTTGGTAGACACGGCAATCACAACCGGCCGTCCGCGCCGCAACTGCGATTTCACAGCCAAAGTTACCGGCGTTTCACTGATGCCGTTGGCCAATCGTCCCAGGGTGCTACCGGTGCACGGTGCTACCACCAGCACATCAAAATAACCTTTGGGGCCAATCGGTTCCACCTCCGGAAGCGTTAACAGCGGTCGATGACCGGTGGCCATGGCAAATCGCTTTTGCCACTCGTCTGCCGCGCCAAAACGGGTGTCTGTGGTTGCCGCACAAACCGACAGAATGGGTGTCACCGACATTTCTTCTTTCACAAGTGCTTCCATTTGCTCCAAGGCGCGGTGGAATGTGCAAAAAGAGCCGCACACCGCAAATCCTATTTTGAGTTCCATTCCGGCACCTCCCGAATCATATTTTGAATGGTTTGTTTGATAATCACGCCGGCTGTCTTCGGTGCCACCCGTCCCGGCAACGACAGGGCCCAAATCGTTTTTATCCGCAACTCGGCCGCCGCATGAAAATCCACACCGCCGGGGCGTGATGCCAAATCAATAATCAGTGTGTTACTGTCCAGCTTTTCCAGCACTTCACGGGTGAACAATTTGTGCGGCACGGTATTAAATATCACATCAAAGAGTTCTCCAGAGGTGAGAACCGACAATTCCGCGATTGTATTCCCCTGTGCTTGTGCCCAGGCACGGTCGGAACAGCGGCGTGCCGCTACCGTTACCCGCGCATTCATCGCGCGAAGCAACTGCGCCAATGCACGGCCACAGCGTCCGTATCCGGTGATCAGGCATCGAGCACCTGCCAAGGTGATGGGCAACTCCTCCATGGCCAACTGCACGGCACCTTCCGCTGTGGGGACAGCATTCATCACCGCCAATTCCTCACGGCTGAAATAATCGGCAACGGAAAGGCCGTGCAAATTCACGGCGCGTTGTAACGGCTCACCGATTTGTCCGCCGAACAACAGTTGATCTTCACGCACCGTTTGAATTACCGTATCCAGCGCAATGGGCACTCTGGAAAACGGGGCATTCACATGAACACCGTCAACTGTAACGGGCAACGGCAAAATAACACAATCAGCCAGCGCAATAGCCTGCACGGGATTGGTGCACGCTGTAACACATGCCGGCAACTCGGTACCGTCAAAGCCGGAACTGATAACCCGACATCCGTCTTCGGCCAAAGCACCGGCCAGGTAAGCGGAACGCAAATCACCGCCAATCACCGCAAAGGTTTCGATTGCTTTCATTGTACTCCTCCTCCACAAAAAAGACCCCATAGGATAGCGTTGTTCTATCCTATGAGGTCAAGGCTTGTTTGGTTCCGCTCTTGTATTTACAGGGTTTCTGTGCGGGACAACAAGGCAAGGAACGCCTTGTGTGCCATATACACATCCGGTTTGGCCACCACTTCAAACGGCGCATGCATGGAAAGAACCGGCACGCCCAAATCCACTGTATCTACATTCAAATTGGCAATGTATTTGGCAACTGTTCCGCCGCCGCCGATATCCACGCGGCCCAATTCACCCACTTGCCACAGCACCTCGTTTTTATCCATCACGCGGCGGAAAAAGCCCATCAGTTCCGCCGACGCATCGCTGGATCCGCCTTTTCCGCGAGAACCGGTGTATTTGGTTAACACCACTCCGCGATTCAGTGTGGCACAGTTGTGTGCCTCAATCACTTCCGGATAAATAGGATCCAAAGCCACATTCACATCGGCCGACAGGCAAAGAGAACGGCTGAGAACATGGCGTCCCTCTTTTCCGCAAGCTGCTGCCAGGTCTTCGATGAAATACGGTAAGAATGCCGACACCATGCCGGTGTTACCGTCGGATCCGATTTCCTCTTTATCGGCCAGCACTGTTACCGCCGTGTAGGCCGGTTTATCCAACGCAAACAGCGCCGTGAGTGCCGGATATGCGCACACGCGGTCGTCGTGGCCGTAGGAACCGATCATGCTGCGGTCCAATCCCAGATCGCGCGCTGCAAACGCAGGCACCACTTCCAACTCGGCCGAAAGGAAATCCGATTCCACCATGCCGTATTTTTCCGATAGCAACGACAAAATCTGCAATTTAACCGATTCGCTTCCTTCATCATCGGCAAACGGACGCGAGCCGATCAATACATTCAGGTTTTCGCCGTCGATCACTTCGGAAGCAGGTTTCTTCATTTGGTTGGCACCCAAATGCGGCAACAAATCTGTCACGCAGAAAACCGGATCTTCCGGATTTTCGCCAATGGAAACCGTTACCGTTGTTCCGTCACGCCGCACAACAACACCGTGCAAAGCCAACGGGATCGCTGTCCACTGATATTTTTTGATACCGCCGTAGTACCGCGTATCCAAATACGCCAATTCGCGGTCTTCGTATAACGGATTGGGCTTTAAATCCAGCCGCGGCGAATCGATGTGCGCCGCCGCAATGGACACACCCTCATCCAACGGCTTTTCGCCGATCACTGCCAAGATTAGCGACTTCCCGCGGTTGTTCAGATACACCCGATCTCCCGCTTTGAGCGAAGCCGATGGCTGAAACGGAACAAAGCCGCGTTCTTCGGCCATACGCACCGCTTCTGTTACAGCCTCGCGCTCTGTTTTAGCGCGATTTAAGAATGTTTTGTATTCCTCACAATAGGCAAACGCGGTTGCTACTTCGTCTTCACTCATCACCCGATATGCGTGTTTTGCCGTGTAGCTAAGTTCTTCTCTCAATACTTCTGCTTTTGTTTTGTCCGACATAATTATGCCTCCCCATAAATAGTTTGATACATTTTTTGGGCTTTTAACACCCGTGTTATATAACGGCGCGTTTCTTCCACCGGCACCACCTTCAAGGTGATTCCGTCGTCGGAATACGCCGTATTTTTCAACCAGGCGGACACATTGCCGCTGCCGGCATTGTAGGCAGCCAAGGCTGTTTCCGTGTGTTCAAATTGTGCCAAAACAAATTTCAGCACTTCACATCCGCTGCGAATATTCACTTCCGGATCAAACACGCGTTGCACCGATTCGTCTTCACCGGGAATGCGTGTTTGCACCCACTCAAAGGTGCTATCCATCAATTGCATCAGTCCTTTGGCACCGGCCGCGGAAACAGCCTGGGGGTCAAAGTGGCTTTCGGTGTGGATTACCGCATACACAAGCGAAGGCGGCAAGTCGCATGCAGCAGACGAAGCTGTTACCAATTCTTCGTATTTTCGCGGATAGGCAACACGCAAATAGGTTTGATAGGCCACACGAAACAGCAATCCGACAACCAGCAAAACAGCCAACGATGCCAGCACTCTGCGCACTGTTTTTGTCACGCCGTCACCTCCCGGTAAAGGGACGCAACCGCCTGTTGCAGTTGCTCCTCGCTCCCATCGTTTACAACAATCCGATTGGCGCGTTCGGTGTAGTACGCTGTCGTAGGCTGTGCCTGCATGCGATCGTTTGCTTGCTTCGGTGACAACCCGTCGCGCTCGCAAATACGCCGGCAACGCACCGCTTTGGGCGCTACAACGGCCACCGTGGTGTCGCACAACGAATCCAGCCCCACTTGAAACAGCAACGGTACATCCAGCACCACCAGGCTTTCGCCGTTGGCCCGCGCTGCCGTGCAGGTGTCGGTGATTCTGCGAATCACTTCCGGATGTACAATCGCATTAAGCGTGGCGGTTGCCTCCGGCGTAGCAAACGCCGCGGCCGCCAACGCGGCGCGATTAAGTGTGCCGTTTGGATGAAGAATAGCTGTTGAAAATTGCCGCACCAATTCCTGCAACGCCGGCGTTCCCGGTTCTGTTACTCGACGCGCGATTTCGTCGGCATTCACAACATAGGCGCCCCGTTTTGCCAATTCGCGGGCAACCGTGCTCTTCCCCGAACCGGTTTGGCCGGTTAGCCCCAAAACGAAGGTACTATTCAAGCGTGATCACCTCGAATCCCGCGGCACGCAACAAACGGTTGTACACCGCCAGCCCGATTCCGTCCGGTGACGGGCAGGCGGTGTAGGCCACTGTGGCATGCTGTTCATCCAATTGCCGCAGCATTTCAAAGAGTTTCTGTGCCTGGGCCATCGAATCGTCGCGATGCCCGTATGTTAAAAACGGAACGGCCAATCCCGATTCTTCGCCGTCGAAGCACAGCGCCATCACACCTTTGTCGGCATGAGAATTCACATAATGGCGATAGGCTTCCGGTGTTCCGCGCACCAATACCACACGAGCCGCCGGTGCATAGTGTTTGTATTTCATTCCCGGTGAAGCCGCTGTTGCACCGGCTTGCAACGGTGCCGTGACCGCGTCGTCCACTTCCACAGTACCTGCCACCGCCTGCAACATCGCTACCGTTATTGCGCCGGGGCGCAACAGCCGCACACGGCTGTCGGCCACGGTGATCACCGTTGACTCCACACCGACCGCACAGCTGCCGCCATCAACAATTGCGGCAATGCGGCCATCCATATCCTCGGCCACGCGATGAGCCTCTGTGGGACTGGGAATACCCGAACGGTTGGCCGACGGCGCCGCCAGCGGGCATCCCGACAGGGTTATCAATCGGCGTGCAATAGGATGAGACGGCATGCGCACCGCCACGGTGGGCAAACCGGCCGTTACCTCATCGGGAACACCGTTTGCTTTTTTAAAAATCATGGTCAACGGTCCCGGCCAATACGCCTCCGCCAGCGCTTTGGCCACCGGCGGAATTTCCTGAACCAGCTTCTCTAAATCCTCCATGCGGGCAATGTGAACAATCAGCGGATTGTCGGCCGGCCGGCCTTTGGCTTTGAAAATGGAAGCCACCGCCGCACCGTTACGGGCATCGGCTGCCAGCCCATATACGGTTTCTGTGGGAATTGCCACCAATTCTCCTTGGCGCAGCAAAGAGGCCGCCAAAGCCAAATCCTCTTCACTGTCTGTTAAATGCTTCGTTTGCATGTTCTTGCCCTCTTTGCAATTTTTCGGTGCGTTCCGCCGTAATTAAGGCGTCAATCAATTCATCTAACGCACCGTTTAAAACTGCTTCCAACTTGTACAGTGTTAATCCGATACGGTGATCGGTTACCCGCCCTTGCGGAAAGTTATAGGTGCGGATACGCTCGCTGCGATCGCCGGTTCCCACTTGGGCACGGCGGTCGGCAGCAATAGCCGATTGCTGTTGCTCCTGCATTTGTTCATACAAGCGCGATCGCAACACGCGCATGGCTTTTTCTTTGTTTTTGTATTGGCTGCGTTCGTCTTGACATTCCACCACCATGCCGGTGGGCAAATGGGTGATACGAATGGCGGATTCTGTTTTGTTGATATGTTGCCCGCCCGCTCCACTGGAACGGAAAGTATCAATTTGCAGATCGGTCGGTGCGATTGTCAGTTCCACTTCGTCGGCCTCCGGCAATACTGCCACCGTTGCCGTGGAAGTGTGAATTCGACCTCCGGCCTCGGTTTCCGGAACACGCTGTACCCGATGCACACCACTTTCAAATTTAAAACGGCTGTATGCCCCCTGCCCGATAACCATGCAACTGATTTCTTTATATCCGCCCAATTCCGTGGGATTGGCATTCACAATATCCAGTTGATACCCACGTGACTGCGCGTACAAGGTGTACATACGCAACAGGCTGCCGGCAAACAAAGCCGATTCTTCACCACCGGCACCGGCACGAATTTCCAAAATCACATTGCGATCGTCGTTGGGATCTTTGGGTAACAGCAACACTTTCAGCCTTTCGGCATAATCTTCTGCTGCCGCGTGATTGATTGCCATGTCTTCTTCGGCCAGCTCACGCATATCGCGATCGGTACCGCTGGCTTCTGCCAGTTCCCGTGCTTCCGCTTCCCTGCATTGCGCTTGGGCATAGGCACGGTAGGTTTCCACCAATGGTTGCAATTCGCTGCTTTCTTTCATCAATTCGCGATAGCGATCTGCCTGCGACACCACTTGCGGATCACACAGCATGGCCATGACTTCTTCGTATCGCTTTTCTACTTCTTTTAAACGGTCTAACACCAGGTGCCTCTCCTTCCCTCGTTAAAATTCGGCAGAAGCGCTACTCTTTGTTGCCTTGTTGGTCATTCGCGGTTTCCACAAAGCGGATCCCCCGTTCGGCACGAACACGGGAAATCATCATCTCGTGCCCACACGATTCACAGCGAAGGCGAAAATCCATGCCGATGCGCAGCACACGAAACCGATTTCCACCACACGGATGTGCCTTTTTCATTGCCAGCACATCCCCCACATGAATATCCACGCTGCCGCCCCCTTTGCAGTACCCATTCAGTATATCACACTGCCGGCCATTCCGCAAGGGAGAGTTTTGGCGTTCGGTGAAAAAGCTTGGATTATCCGTCGGTTACCCGTTGACAAAAAGAGCGATTTTCGGTATACTGTTGTGTTGGTAAGGATATTAGAATCCAGGAGGTACTCCCATGGAAAAAGATGTTGTTATTGTCGGAGCCGGCCCGGCCGGTATCTTCACTGCACTGGAAATGCTGCGCCGCGGCAGCCATCAGCGCATTGCGTTGATTGAAAAAGGGCAACCCATCGAAAAGCGCCGTTGCCCGAAATCCAAAACCGGCTATTGTGTCGGTTGCAAACCCTATTGCCACATCACCACCGGCTTTTCCGGCGCGGGCGCCTTTTCCGACGGCAAGCTTTCCCTCAGCTACGAAGTGGGCGGCGATCTCCCGTCACTGGTAGGCGAAGACTTAGTTCAGGAAACCATCCACTACGCCGACAGCATCTATTTGGAATTCGGCGCCGACACCCATGTGGAAGGCCTTGGTAACAGCGAAGAAGTGAAAGAAATTCGCAAGCGTGCCATTCAAGCCGGCCTGAAATTGGTGGATTGCCCCATCCGTCACATGGGCACCGAAAAAGCCCAGGGAATCTATCTGTCCATTGAACAATATTTGCAGGAACACGGCGTGGAAATGCTGTTTGGCTACGAATGTACCAACCTGCTGTTGCAAGGGCAAAGCTGCTTGGGTGTCACCGTTACCGACGGCAAACAGGACATGGATATTCACGCCAAGCACACGGTGATCGCCACCGGGCGGCGCGGTGCAGATTGGCTGGAAAAAATCTGTGCCGAGCACAACATTGCTCATCAACCGGGCACGGTGGACATCGGCGTGCGCGTTGAAGTTCGCAACGAAGTTATGGAAAAGGTGAACAAAACGCTGTATGAATCCAAACTCATCGGCTATCCGCAACCTTTCAAAAACAAGGTGCGCACTTTTTGCCAAAACCCCGGCGGCTTTGTGAGCCAGGAAAACTACGACGACGATTTGGCAGTGGTGAACGGCCATTCTTACAAGGAACTGAAATCCAACAACACCAACTTGGCCATTTTGTGTTCGCACAATTTCAGTGAACCGTTCAACCAGCCCATTGCCTATGCACAAAAAGTGGGCGAACTCACCAACATGCTTGGGGCCGGCCACATTTTGGTGCAACGCTTCGGTGATATTCTCGACGGCAAGCGCACGTGGCAAAAAGAGCTGTCGCAATCCAATTTAAAGCCCACCCTTCCCGATGCTGTGGCAGGCGACATCACTGCCGCCATGCCCTATCGCGCCATGATTAACATTATCAATTTCATTCAAGCAGTCGACCATGTTGTACCCGGCTTTGCTGCCTATGAAACCTTGCTATATTCCCCCGAACTGAAATTTTACAGTAACCGTGTGCGCATGGACACCGATTTAAACACCAATGTGCAGGGATTGCACTGCTTGGGCGACTCCAGCGGCTGGACTCGCGGCTTAATGATGGCCTCTGTTATGGGCGTACTGATGGGCCGCAAAATTGTTGAGCAGGAAACCAACGGGTAACACCGCGCGGGAGAGCACGTTCTCTCCCGCTTTTCTTTTTCTTCGCAGGAGGGTATCATGAAGCAACTCATCATCACCAAAAACGATGCCGGTCAACGGGTTGACAAGTTTTTAACCAAAGCTTTTCCGAAATTGCCGGTTTCCATGATGTACAAGTATATTCGTCAAAAAGACATCAAGGTCAACCGCAAGCGTTGTCTCATCTCCCAACGGTTGGAAGAAGGAGACATTCTCACCGTGTATGCACCGGATGAATTTTTGGAGCAAACAGACCCCGTATATGAGTTTATGTATGCCGGCACCAAACTGGATATTGTTTACGAAGACAATCATATTCTGTTACTCAATAAACCGGTGGGGCTGTTGGTACATCCCGATGAAACCGAATACCGCGACACCCTCATTTTTCGTGTGCAACGCTATCTGTACGAAAAAGGTGAATACCATCCGGAACGCGAAGCCAGTTTTGCGCCGGCTTTGGTCAATCGCATCGACCGCAACACCTGCGGCATTGTGATAGCTGCCAAAACGGCTGTCGCCTTGCGCATTCTCAACGAAAAACTGCGCCGCCGCGAAATTGAAAAGTACTATCTTTGCTTGGTACACGGGCACTTGGAAAAAGCCGAAGACACATTGCACGGCTTTTTAGCCAAAAATGAGGCACAAAACCGTGTGTATGTATCCAAGCAGCCGGAACGCGGTTCACGCACCATTGCCACCCGCTATCGCGTGTTGGAAGAACACGACGGTCTGTCGCTGCTGGAAATTGAACTGCTTACCGGCCGCACTCATCAAATCCGCGCCCATTTGGCCTCCATCGGTCATCCCTTACTGGGCGACGGAAAATACGGTACCAACGCTCTTAACAAAGGTACCGGCTTTAACAAGCAGGCACTGTGTTCCTACCGCTTGAAATT
>CAYMDU010000006.1:0-15760 GCA_964389495.1 uncultured Eubacteriales bacterium | reverse complement strand
CTCAACAACAAAGAATTTGTGTTGCCGTCTGTTTGGTTTGCCGATGCTTTTCACAACCGGACTTTATAACTTTTCACGCAAAGCGCCTCCAACAGCAACATGCTGTTGGAGGCGCTTGTTTTGTTCTTTTTACGCTCTTGATTTGTCGTCCGTTTGCAGCAACACCGCACCACACTCAGGACAGATTGGTTTTTTATCTTTCGGAAAGAAGTAGCTTCTGCCACACTGTTCACAATATCCTGCTACCACACCGTTTTTAAGCTGTTGCATAGAATTTGTGTCTAGTTCATTAGCATCCGTCTTATCTGTTTGATAGCTATAATAAACAGGCGGTACAAAATCGGCGGTACGTGCTTTTTTCAACGCCTTGTTCCGTTTGAAATTGCGCAAAATCGGCAGCAAAATCAGGAACATCAGACATGAACAGGCAACCGCAAACACAGGCAACAAACTCACATCGTCCGATGCCATTCCGATGCCCAACAAAGTGTAGAATACAGCAAACACCAATCCAACAACCCACAGCGTGTGGTGCTTTACTTTTCTCCATCGGCAAGGGATTTTTGACCACGGTTGTAGTTGCTGGCAGCGCGGACAAAACACCTCTTGGGTAACCGCTTCGTAATCACGGTGAAAATTCACCGATTCAATAAGTGCAGTGTCCTGAGCATCAATTTCTCGAATTGCTCTTATAGCCATTTTCAATTTGGCTTTCTGTTGCCGTTCTGCGCTGTTCTCGTGCTGAGGATACGATTCCGACTGCTCGCTCAAAAGTAAATACTCTTTCCAATGTTCTTGCCCGCATCTGGAACACCGATACCATATGTGGCCCTGCCTTTTAAAAGTCCCTTCTACCCGGCAATAACTTTTCACCACTACCGACATCGTTATTCCTTCGAAAATCAAATGATACAGCGCAACTAATTGCATTGGCTACTTAGTTTTGATAGCAAACGAAACATCGGTTTGGACAAAGCCAACGCCGTAATAAAATTTCCGCCACAGTGCAACAAATCAAACCCGATTCCGGAAATCCAATAGGCCAATACGGAAGGAACTCCACCGATAAAGAAATAGAGGAGTGCACAAAGAGCACCAAACATCAAGCCGAATGTGGCGTTGACAATGGCCCAAAACACCGGCGAGGTTTGTTTTCGAAACGCCATGGTTATAAGGATCAGCGGCAACCAAACATACAGGTAGTTGAAAAACCAAGTGCCGAATCCGTAGTAAATCCCTTCCAACAGCACAAAGATATAAAGCGGATACAGCGCTTTCCAACCGTATACGCGTGTGTATATCAACAGCAGTACCGAAACCAATTCGATGTTGGGCAGCCAGGCAAATGCCACTTGCACAGCAAAAAGCAAAGCACCCAAAAACCCAAAAAATACGATCTCAGGCAAGCGATTATGCGACACAGGGGCAGAATTGTTAATAGCCTTCAGTTAATGTCACCTCGTAGGCTTCGCCGTCGGCAATGGGTGTGGTATCAACGCCGGTCATCAGCATTTCGCCGTCTTTGGTAAAGCACCACCACTCCTGCTTGCTGTCGTCAACGGTGCGCCCATCAACGGTTTTAACAAACAGGCCATATTCGGATTCGTCGCCTTGAATTAAATTTTTCTCTTCCAAAGCCCCGCGCAAATATTCGGCATCGGTTTGAATTTCCACGGTTTTGCTAACGGAATCGTAGAGAATTTGCACGGTGATTTCTTTGTCGCCTTGTGTTGTTTCCGGCCGGTTTATGAAGTAGACCAGCGAAGCTGCCACAACCAAAACCGCCAACACAATGGCACCGATAAGGAGAACTCGATTTTTCTTTTGCGTTTTTTCCATACAAAACATCCTTTCTTTCCGACATACACAAGTACTTATCGGCAAAGAAAGAATAGCAAAACAAAGCCTTTGTAGGAAAGCGGCTTTTGCTTGTGCCATCGCCAACACTCGTGGCTCTCTGCACGACAAAATCAGGCAAGTCTTCTGGCTCACAGGTCGCGCCGCTTCGCCTTCCCGATTGCTCAGTGACATTATGAAGCGGCAGATACCTGAATACAGCGACGGGTTCGCGGGGGATTTGCACCCCTCTTCCTTGTTCGGGTCACCCCTGACGGTGACGCACCTGACAGTCTCGGTATTCGGTTGCCAAAAGTATATACCTTTCCGTCAAAAATGTCAATCCCACGATTTACAGTGCATCCAGTTCGCGCAGCCAAAGTGCCGCCGTTGCATCGGAGGGCATTTGCCAATCGCCCCGCGGAGAAACGCCCACCTCACCGACCTTCGGGCCGTCCGGCAAGCAATTCCGTTTGAACTGTTGCGCAAAAAAGCGGCGCAAAAACACGCCAAGCCATTGCTTGATTTCTGCCGGCGAGAATGTGCCGGCAAACGCCGTGCAAGCCAACCGGAAAATGCGTGCCGGATTGCTGCCGTAACGCAGCATATGATACAGGAAAAAGTCGTGCAGCTCATAGTTCCCCACCAGTTGCTCTGTCTTTTGGGCAATATCGCCGTTTTCGGGCGGCAACAATTCCGGGCTGACCGGTGTATCTAAAATATCGCGAAGGGTTGCCGATAGTTGGCTGTTTGCCACCAGGCGCTGTGCTTCGTATGCCACCAAAGCACGAACCAGCGTTTTGGGAACGCCCCCGTTGACGCCGTACATTGACATGTGATCGCCGTTGTAGGTGGCCCATCCCAGCACCAGTTCAGACAAATCGCCGGTGCCAACCACCAGCCCGCCGCTTTGGTTAGCCATGTCCATCAACACCTGTGTGCGTTCGCGTGCCTGCGCATTTTCAAAGGTAACATCGTAGTCACCGCCGTGACCGATATCCTGAAAGTGCTGGGTAACCGCTTGGGCAATGTTCACCTCGCGTAGCGTGGCACCGCAAGCGGTGGCCAAGGTACAGGCGTTGCGATAGGTTCGGCCGGTAGTGCCAAAGCACGGCATAGTGACGGCGGTAATTCCAGCGTCATCACGCCCCAGTTTTTGATAGGCACGCACAATCACCAGCAAGGCCAAGGCGGAATCCAGCCCTCCCGACAGGCCAACCACCGCTTCGGAAGCGGTATGTGACAAGCGATGTGCCAGTGCGGCCGCTTGGAGTGTTAGTACTTCTTCACAATATTCGGCGCGCTTTGCGGCATCGTCCGGTACAAACGGATGTGGATCGACCCCCGTGATTGACAGCGTGCGCAAAGCCAAAGAAAACGGCACAGAGTCCAAGGCTCTTTGAGGGAAAAACGCGGCGCGGCGGTCGTGTAACAGATGTTCCAAATCCACATCGGCCACGGCCGCACCAACGGTGAACGGTTGCGTTTGCGCAACCACGGTACCGTTTTCGGCAATCAGGCTGCCGCCGGAAAAAACCAAATCGGCACAAGACTCTCCCTCGCCGGCGTTAGCCAGCACATAGGTACAACACAAACGTTTGGAAGCCGTTTCCGCCAATGAGCGGCGATAGCGGGCTTTGCCTGCCAAATCGTGAGAAGCCGACAAATTGGCAATCACGGTGGCGCCGGCTGCTGCCAACTGAATTCCCGGCTGACCGGCCACCCACATATCCTCACACAGCTCAACGCCCAAAACGAAGGAAGGCATGTTGGTGCAGGTGAACAGGACATCGGCACACAGACAAACCTCCTGCCCGGCCACAGTCACCTGACAGCACACATCGGCACCGGAAGTGAAGCACCGCGCATCCGTTGCCGTGAGATGCCGTTTGGGAACCAGTCCCAACAACTGCCCACGGTAGCAAACAGCGGCACAATTATACAATGCAGCACCAACGGCAACAGGGAGACCCACCACAACAACCGCTTCGGTATCGGCGGTTTGGGAAAGCAACTCCCGCAGCGCTTCCTCGGCGCCGTTCAGCAATGCCGGGTGACGGAATAAGTCACCGCAGGTGTACCCTGTTAGGCACAATTCCGGAAACACAAACAACGCGGTGCCGGCATCACCCTGCCGAACAGCCTCGACAATCTGTTGTGCGTTATAGTGGCAATCGGCCACACGAAGCGGCGGTGTATGGGCCGCGACCCGCAAAAAACCATCCTTCATCGGTATCCTTCCTTTCTTAACTATATAGTATAGACCATTTTCCCAAAAATGAAAAGAGTTTTTTTCACTTGACAAACTCCGACTTTGGTGTTAGGATATTTTTGCAAAGCATTGATGAGGACAGCGTTTGCCGCAAGATACTTTCAGAGAGCACCCGGTTGCTGAGAAGGGTGCAAGTACCGGCAAATTGCTACCACCTCGGAGCGCTTCCGGGCGTCGCAGACAAAAGGAAGACGGTGTGCCCCGTTATCGGCAGCCAAAAGTGTGATCCCGCTTCACGGGTGTCACAGAAATCAGGGTGGAACCACGTGGTAATGATGCCTCGTCCCTTTTACGGGACGGGGCTGTTTTTATTTTGAAAGGAGAAGATAATATGTTGCACATCACTTTGAAAGACGGGTCGGTTCGGGAAACCGAAGCAACCACCATTGATGCTTTTTGCCGTGAATTGTCCATGGGTTTGTATCGGGCTGCTTGCGCCGCACGAATGAACGGCGAAGTGGTGGATTTGCGCACCGCATTAACCAACAACTGCACTTTGGAAATCCTCACCTTTGATGATGCAGACGGAAAAAAGGCATATTGGCACACCGCCTCCCATGTGATGGCACAAGCCGTAAAACGGCTGTGGCCGGATACGCTGCTCACCATCGGGCCTTCGATCGACACCGGATTTTATTATGATTTCGATCACCCCAACGGATTTTCTGCCGAGGATTTAATCGCTATCGAAGCGGAAATGAAGAAAATCATCAAGGAAGCGTTGCCACTGGAACGGTTCACCCTCTCGCGTGAAGAAGCGCTTGAACAAATAAAAAACGAGCCGTATAAAGTGGAACTGATCAACGCCTTGCCGGACAATGCGGAAATTTCGTTCTACCGTCAGGGAGAGTTTGTTGATCTGTGTGCCGGCCCGCATTTGCCGGATACCGGTCGCCTGAAAGCGGTAAAATTGCTGAGTGCCACCGGCGCGTATTGGCGCGGTGATTCCAACAACAAAATGTTACAGCGGGTATATGGCATTGCTTTTCCCAAAGCCTCGGAGCTGGAAGCCCATTTGGCACAGTTGGAAGAAGCCCGTCGGCGTGACCACAACAAGCTCGGGCGCGAACTGGAATTATTCACCACTGTGGATGTGATCGGGCAAGGGCTGCCTGTGTTGCTACCCAAAGGAGCTCGCATTGTGCAACTGCTGCAACGCTGGATTGAGGACGAAGAACAAAAGCGCGGATATCTTTTGACCAAAACGCCGCTCATGGCCAAAAGCGACCTGTATAAAATTTCCGGTCACTGGGACCACTATTTGGACGGCATGTTTGTGTTGGGCGATCCGAACGACGAAACCAAGGAATGTTTTGCATTGCGCCCGATGACCTGTCCTTTCCAATATCAAGTGTTCCTTAACCGCATGCGTTCCTACCGCGATTTGCCCATGCGGTTGGGAGAAACCTCCACCCTGTTCCGCAACGAGGACAGCGGCGAAATGCACGGGCTCATTCGCGTGCGTCAGTTTACCATATCCGAAGGCCATTTGATTTTGCGTCCCGACCAGTTGGAAGAAGAATTTAAGGGCTGCTTGGAACTGGCAAAATATGTTTTGGATACCGTGGGGATGTTGGAAGATTGCACTTTCCGGTTTTCACAATGGGATCCCAACAACCGCGAAAAGTACATTGGAACACCGGAACAATGGGACGAAGCACAAAACATTATGGGAAAAATCCTGGACGATTTGGGTGTGGAATACACCATTGGAATCGACGAAGCCGCTTTCTATGGACCGAAGCTGGATATCCAATACAAGAATGTGTTTGGGAAAGAAGATACCATTGTCACCATTCAGGTAGACCAACTGCTTGCCGAGCAATTTGACATGTCCTACATTGACCAAAACGGGCAAAAAGTGCGTCCCTATATTATTCACCGCACCTCGTTGGGTTGCTACGAGCGTACCCTCGCCTATCTGATTGAAAAGTATGCCGGCGCTTTCCCGTTGTGGTTGGCACCGGAACAGGTGCGTGTGTTACCACTTTCCGAAAAAATGATGGACAAAGCCACCGCCCTAACCGAAGAACTGAAAAAATACGGTTTGCGTGCCGAAACCGATATGCGGAACGAAAAAATCGGATATAAAATTCGCGAAGCACAAATGCAAAAGGTACCGTATATGCTGATTATCGGCGAACGCGAGGCCGAAGCGGGTTTGGTATCGGTTCGTTCTCGAAAAGACGGCGATATCGGCACCATGACACCAGACGCTTTTATTGCCAAAGCGTTGAAAGAAGTAGCCGACAAGGTACGCTGAGATGACACTGGCCATTTTAGATGCCGCCACACTGAACGATGATATCGATTTGTCGCCGCTGGAAGAGTTTGGGGCACTGCAACGCTATGCCTTGACAGAAACACCCGAAGACTTGGCGGCTCACAGTGCCGGGTGTGATATTCTAATACTGAACAAAGTGAAAATCAACGCCACCACCTTTCCTGACACCGGCCGTGTACGTTTGATTTGCGTGACTGCTACCGGTGTGGATAATGTGGATTTGGACTATTGCCGTGCGCGCGGCATCGCTGTGTGCAATGTGTGTGGGTATTCCACCGATTCGGTGGCACAACTCACAGTAGCCATGGCACTGTCATTGGTCACTCATTTGCCCACCTTTCGGCAGTTTGTGAACAGCGGCGCGTATACCGCCGGCGGTATGCCCAACCATTTAACGCCGGCGTTTCACGAATTGTGCGGCATGACTTGGGGCATTCTCGGCTATGGCAGCATCGGTTCTCGCGTTGCTACGGTAGCCGAAGCGTTGGGGTGCCGTGTGCTTATTCACAAGCGAACACCGGTACCGCATCGCACCATCACCGATATCGACACGTTGTGCCGTCAGTCGGATATTTTATCGGTGCATGTACCGCTAACGCCAAACACAACCGGTATTCTCAGCCGAGAACGGCTGGCGCTGATGAAATCCGATGCTATTCTCATCAATGTGGCACGGGGAGCTGTGACAGATGAAGGAGCCTTGGCCGATGCCATTTTGAACGGCCGATTAGGCGGGCTGGGCGTGGATGTGTACTCCACCGAACCGTTGCCCGCTTCCCATCCGTTTCAAAAACTACGTGGATTGGACAATGTGTGTCTCACTCCGCACATGGCGTGGGGAGCCTACGAAGCCAGGGTGCGCTGTCTGAATGAGGTAGCACAAAATATTCGGGCTTTTTTGCATGGTGAACAGCGCAACCGTGTGGATTGCTGAAAGTGACAAAGCCTCCGGCTGTTAGCCGGAGGCTTTTTGCGTACTGCCTTTGTTACCCGGTAGCGGTTCTATCGCAAGCGGTGAACACCCAGGGCAATCACGGTGACATCGTCACCGTGTTCATCATGCTGACGATCACGCGCGGTATCGGCAATCAGTTGTGCCAGCCCCTGCATACCGCCGGTATCGCAGTCGTAATCACGCAACAAATCTTCTACCCAGTCCACGCCGTCGTTGCTCACGCCGTCGCTCATAAGAACCAAAATATCCCCATCTACCAAGCGGTCTTTGGTGCGTGCGAAAGTCAGTTCCCGCAAAATTCCCAAAGGAAGTGACGATTCGTTTAGGCGACTAACGCGCCCTTTGCTATACAGCAAAGACACACCGGCACCTGCTTTGAGCAATTCCATGTCCCCCGTGAACAAATTGATAATGGCAATATCCAAAGTTGCCAAACTTTCATCTTCGGATTTGGCCATCAGCGCCGTGTTCACCAGGCGAAGCAAACTTTCGGTGCCAAAGCCCGCTTTAAGAAGGCGCGTTGCCAGACCGGCCGCCATAGCGCCGTCAACAGCGGCCCGTCCTCCACTTCCCATGCCGTCGCTCAGCACAACAATTTGGCGTCCGGTACCGTCTTGGAAGCATTCGAACGCATCTCCGCACAACTGTTCACCCTCGCAGCGAAGCTGTGCCGTACCAACGGCAACACTGTAAGAGTGGCGTTCGGTGAAGGCAATGCGCGTGACACAGTCGGCATAGTCAATCACAGGCAACGAAAACGATCGCCCGCACAGTTCACCAATTCGTCGGCAAAAGGATTCGCGATTTTGTGTTTGATATTTGCCGTCCAACAGCATTTCCACTTCCATGCGTCCTCTTTCGTTTATACGGCAAACCACTTGACGCAGGCGAATCCGTTGCCGCTTCATCGCTTCCTCCAAACGAGTAGCCGTATCGGTATCCATCCATTCCGGTTTGGAAAATGATTCAGAAAATTCTTCCAGCATTTGTGCGGTGGATGAAAATTGGTCGGTAACAATACGGCGTAGCTCATTCAAACGTCGAAAAGCACTTTCCCGCACCAGGTATTCCCGATAACCGGCATTGATGCGCACACTCAATTCGCGACGGCGGCGACAAGCGGTTTTGAGTCTCCCCGTGAAATCTTCTTCGGTGATAGCCTCGTGCTCTTGCAATACCGCCGTTAGGTGATTAAACTCGTCCATGGTATCGGTATAATGTTCTTTCCAACAATCCAGTCGTGAACGGCAAGAACGACACACCTCGTCGGACACCGTGCGGTATAATGTTCCCACCTCCGGTACACTCAATTCTGCCAACTGCGCCGACACAGCATCCACGGTACCCGCTACTTCTTGCATGGCACGCGCCGCTTGTTCCATTTTCAACGCAGCAGCGCGTTGCGCCGAACGCACTTCCGGTAATTGCCGCGTGGTACGAAGCAGGCGCTCCACCGCACTTTCGGCCACAGCGGGAACCAGCAAAAAGAGGGCACCGGCCGCTATCACTTCGTACAGTGAAATAATCACGGCCGTTTCTTCCGCTCCCTGAACCACCACAATACCGTGCGCTGCCAACAGCATAATGGCCGACAGCCATTTGCCTTTTTCGGAAAACAAGCCTGCCAAAAAGCCGCCCAAAGCATAGGCCGGTGCCAAATAGGTGTATGACGGTGTGGCAAGCAGCAAAGCCGTACCTAACAATATTCCAACAGCGCTGCCTCCCACCCATTTTCCGTTACGGGCCGCCAACAAAATCAACAACAACGACAAAATACGTGCCGGCGCAATTCCGCCACATTCCACCGTCAGCAAGGCCATCATGACCACCGAAGCTATTACAATCAAACTCACTTCGGCTTCAGCAGACAGTGGCTCTTCGGAAGCACCGGTCACATCACGCCGAACCGTTGCGGCAAAGAAGGCAAACCCACCTGCCAACAACCCTTCGGACAAGACGGTCAGCGCCGCAATCGCCGTTGGTGAAGCATTCAGCAGCAAAGCGCTTCCGGTAATAACCGTACCCAAAAACGCAACAACCGATGAAAAAATGCGTGTACGGACAATTTGCGGAAACCCACTGACCGACCATCGAATACCGGCCACCGTAATTAGTGCTGCTAGATAGCGCAAGGACAGTGACATTCCCTGCACAAGATACCCTGCCGACACCGCCAAATATATCAACACAGTCCCCGGCCCACCGGCTGCTGCCGCCAAGCCAACGCCAAAAGGAGCCATATTGCCATACACCGTAGCGTGAGGCAGCAAAAAGCCAAGTGCAACCCCCACTGTCATGTGAAGTAATTGGCGCCGCATACCTTCCGGAATACTGTGCTGCCATTTTGCTGCCCGACCGCTATAACTTGTGTGTTTCATATTCCCTCACCACCATATCTTGATGCATTCATTATACGGCTTGTCCCCTGCTGTTTCTGTCGTATAGCGTAGGCAAAACAACCAATGTTTTCACGATTTGTGGCAAAAAAAGCCGACGGTCTATTTGGTACAGGCTGTGAATATCCTGTAAGCATAAAGGAGGATGTGGCAATGCAGGAACAGCGATCGAGAGGACTGACCGACCGAGAAGTAACCACCTCACGGATGAAGTACGGAGACAATCGGTTAACACGGCAAAAGCGGCGCGGTTTTTTTCGACAATACCTTGACAGCTTTGGCGACCCCATTATTAAAGTGTTGCTAACCGTACTGGCAATCAATGTGGTGTTTTTGTTTCGCAATCACGATTGGTACGAATCGGCCGGGGTGGCTATTGCCGTGTTTTTGGCCACTTTTGTTTCAACGCTGTCGGAATACGGCAGTGAATCGGCGTTTGAAAAATTGCAAGAAGAAGCCGCTGCCGTGCGATGCCGCGTGTATCGAAACGGGCATGTGACAGCCGTATCACCGGACGAGTTGGTGGTGGGTGATGCGGTGCTGTTGCAAAGCGGTGAGCGCGTACCGGCAGACGGTCTGTTAACAGAAGGAACCTTGCGCATCGACCAATCAGCACTCAACGGAGAAAGCGGAGAAGCCGAGAAAACAGCCGGGGGTGCCGAAGATACCTTTTCCCCCACGGCACCGGCAGCTTTGTTGCGTGGAACGGTTGTTTGTGCCGGCAACGGACTCATGCGCGTTTGTCAAGTGGGCGCCCATACCGTTTACGGGGCGTTGGCGGCGGAAATCCAAGAGGAAACCCGCGAAAGCCCTTTGCGAATACGGTTGGAAAAATTGGCCAAAACATTGAGTCGTTTGGGATTTGCAGCCGCCGGCATGGTAGCACTGGCCGATATGTTCCATGCCATGGTGATGGAAAATCACTATCAGTTCACCGCCATAGCGGCCATGTTCACGCATCCTTCCCAACTGATTAGCGTGTTGTTACACGCTCTCACATTGGCATTATCGGTTGTGGTTGTGGCTGTTCCCGAGGGGCTTCCTATGATGATCACGGTGGTGCTGTCTTCCAACATGCGAAGAATGTTGAAAGACCATGTGCTGGTGCGCAAACTGGTTGGCATTGAAACATCGGGCAGTTTGAATATTTTGTTCACAGATAAAACCGGCACATTAACGCAAGGGCATCCAACGGTATCGCTGGTAGCCGACGGCGAGGGGCATTTGTACCATCAAGAAATGCAAGTACCCAAAGTTCTGCGAAACCTGTGGCAGCTTTCCGGCTTTTATAACACCGAGTGCACCCCTAACGGACGCGAAATTTTGGGTGGCAATGCCACCGACCGCGCCCTGCTTCGCTTTGTGATGGGGCGCCGACCTTTGTGTACCGACTGCACCGTTCTTTCCAAAATCCCATTTGACAGTGCCAAAAAGTGGTCCGGTGTGGAGCTGGCCGGTTCGTTGCCATTACTGAACGGCAATATCCCCGAACGGCTGTCGCTGTACAAAGGGGCACCGGAATGGATTTTGGCACGGTGCCATCACTATGTGGCGGCCGACGGGACGGTGCGTTTGCTTGACGACAGCCGCTTGCTGGCAGTTCTGCGCCAATCGTTGGAGCGAAATTCCATGCGTCTGATTGCCTTGGCTGTTAGCGACACCGCACTGAGCAACACGCCAACCGATTTGCTGTTTGTGGGGTTTGCCGGATTGCGTGATGAGCTGCGCCCCGAAGTTCGGCAAGCGGTTCGCACTGTGCAAAAAGCCGGCATCCAGGTGGTGATGATGACCGGCGACGGGCCGGAAACTGCAACCGCTGTTGCCCGTGCAGCCGGCCTATTATCCGACCGAAGTCCGCGTTCGGCCATGATAACCAGCCGTGAGCTGGCCGCTATGAGCGATGAAGAAATCAAACGACAGCTTCCCGCTTTGCGTGTGATTGCGCGGGCGCTACCGTCGGACAAAAGCCGTTTGGTGCGTTTGGCACAGGAATGCAACCTGGTAGCCGGCATGACCGGCGACGGTGTGAATGATGCACCGGCGCTGAAAAAAGCCGATGTGGGGTTTGCCATGGGCAGCGGCACCGAGGTGGCCAAGCAGGCCGGTGATGTGGTAATTTTGAACGACAATTTTGCTTCGATTGCCCGTGCAATTTTGTATGGGCGTACCATATTCAAAAGCATTCGGAAATTCATCATTTTTCAATTAACCATGAATCTTTGCGCCGTGGGAATTTCGGTTATTGGGCCGTTCCTCGGCTTGGAAACTCCGGTAACTGTGATGCAAATGCTATGGATTAACATAATTATGGACACATTAGCAGGGCTGGCGTTTGCAGGAGAGCCGCCGCTTCCGGAATACATGGAAGAACCGCCGAAGAAGCGGGAAGAACCGGTGCTGAACCGTTACATGCTGCACCAAATTCTCGGTACCGGGTTGTTCACCATTGCACTGTGTACCGTATTTTTAACATGGGAACCGTTACGCACATGGTTTCGCTACGATATTCGCCCTGTCTATTGGATGACCGCCTTTTTTGCTCTGTTTATTTTTTGCGGCATTTTCAACTGCTTTAATGCCCGTACTCCCCGTTTGAACTTGCTGTCACATTTGCATCGGAACCCCGCTTTTGTACTGGTGATGACGCTGATTGTGGCCGTGCAAATCGGTTTAATCTACTACGGTGGTTCCCTATTTCGCACCGCCGGCTTAACAAGCGGAGAGTTGATACGGGTTGTCGGCATGGCCGCATTGGTTATTCCGTTTGATTTGGCGCGAAAAGTCAGTTTGCGGTTATTTCGCCGAAAAGGAACGCTTTAAACTGCGGGATTTGGAACATACTAAAACCGGTGATATCAACAATGAATACAACCGCTCCACACAAAAATCGAACCGCTGTCCTGTTAGTGCAAGGAAGCATTGCGGCCGGTGAACTGCTGCTTTGGGGAACCTGTTTCTTTTTGACCTTCTCTCCCACTGTGCTGTTCTGCATGCTTCTGGTTGACTGGCTGTTGTTTTCACCACTGAAAGCAGGACGCGCTTTATTCTTTGAAACACTCGTTGCCGACAGCGAAGCGGCCACGATACCGTTGTTGTTTCGTTATTATCGTCACGGCTATGAAAAAACCATCGGATGGCGCGCCTACTTGTGGGGAGAGCGTTTGCTGTGGAGTACGTTTGGCTGCGCACCAACGCTGTTTTTGTTTTCTTATGGCAAGTGGCGCCTGACGCACGCGCTCACCCGCGATGAGCAATTCGCATCGCAGGCGGTTATCGTTTTAAGTGTGTTACTCACAGCCGGCATTTTGCTGGCGGTGGAAATTCATCTGCTTAGGCTATCGTTTGTCCCCTATCTTTTATCCTACCCCAACGGTCTTGCAGGAGCGATTACCACTTCGCGGCGTCTGTCGAAAGGACACTTGAATGCACTGATACAGCTACACATTTCTTATGCTGCGCAACTTCTCGCCTGTCTGTTGGTGCTTCCGTGGCTTGGGATTTCCGTTCGCTTTCACATTGCCAAAGCGTCTGCCCTACATCGGCTTTTACAGGGAAATCCGGCAAAGAATTCCTTTCATGTCTTGCAACATCAGAAAAAGTGTGGTAGAATAGGCAGGTAATTCTTGAATTTCCGGAGGAGCACATGATTACCGTATCAGATCTTGGAATTAATTTCAGCGGGCAAAACCTGTTCACCCATGTAAATTTGCTGTTTACACCGGGAAATTGCTATGGCGTTATCGGCGCCAACGGCGCCGGCAAATCCACTTTTCTTCGTATTCTGTCCGGCGAGTTGGAACCGTCGGCAGGCGAAGTGATTATCGACAAGGGAAACCGCATGTCGGTGTTGAAACAAGACCACTATGCATACGATGCTTTCACCGTGCTGGATACCATTTTGCAAGGCAATCCCCGTTTGTATGAAATCATTCAGCAAAAAGATGCACTGTATGCCAAAGAGGAATTCACCGAAGAAGACGGCGTTTTGGCCTCGGAATTGGAAGGTGAATTTGCAGAGCTCAACGGTTGGGAAGCCGAAACCGAAGCCGGGCAGATTTTGCAGGGACTGGGGCTTTCGGCCGATCTGCTGTATCAACCGATGACGGCCTTGGCCGACAAAGAAAAAGTGAAAGTGCTGTTGGCACAGGCCCTGTTTGGCCAACCGGATATTATTCTGCTGGACGAACCGACCAACCACCTGGACATTGCTTCCATTGCTTGGCTGGAAGACTTTTTGATGGACTATATCGGCACCGTAATTGTGGTATCGCACGACCGTCATTTTCTCAACAATGTGTGCACTCACATCGTGGATGTGGACTATAACAAAATCAAAATTTATGTGGGTAACTACGATTTCTGGTACGATTCCAGCCAACTGATGCAACGTCTCATGCGCGAACAAAACAAAAAAGCCGAAGACAAAATTCGCGAACTGCAAAATTTTATCCAGCGCTTTTCTGCCAACAAATCCAAATCGCGGCAGGCTACTTCCCGTAAAAAGCTGATTGAAAAATTATCGGTGGAAGAAATGCCCGCTTCGTCACGACGGTATCCGTTTGTCGGATTCACCATGGACCGCGAAGCCGGCAAAGAAATCCTGGCAGTGGAAGATCTCACCCTAACACAAGACGGTTCCAAAATACTCGACCGCGTTTCGTTCCGCGTGAACAAAGGCGATAAAATTGCCTTTGTGGGTGAAAACGAGCTGGCCATCACCGCCTTGTTCCGTGTGTTGATGGGCGAAATTGCTCCCGACTCCGGCACATACAAATGGGGCGGCACCACCTCGCAATCGTATTTTCCCAAAGACAATTCCGCCTTTTTCGACGATTGCGACCTGAACTTGATTCAATGGTTAAATCAATATTCCGCCGACAACACCGAAACCTATTTACGCGGGTTCTTGGGGAAAATGCTGTTTTCCGGCGATGATGTTCTTAAACCCGTTAAAGTGCTTTCCGGTGGTGAAAAGGTGCGGTGCATGCTGTCACGCATGATGATGTTCGGCGCCAATGTGCTACTTCTCGACCAGCCCACCAACCACTTGGATTTGGAATCCATCACCGCTGTGAACGATGGTTTAATCGAATTCAAAGGCAACATTCTGTTTTCGTCCTACGATCACCAGTTCATTCAAACGGTTGCCAACCGCATAATCGAATTTAAAGCCGATGGCACCATTATCGACCGTTCCACCACCTACGACGAGTATCTGGAATGGAAGCAGGGACAATAATCGGCAACACGCAAAAAGCTCGCCTGTCAAACAACTGACAGACGAGCTTTGTTCTTTTGCTCAATCGCGGAAATACAAATCACGCGTATAGACCTTATCCAATACATCGGCAATATCGTCGTTGTAACGGTTGGCCAAAATCACATCGGCGGATTGCTTGAATTCCTCCAAGTCGCGCACAACGCGACTGTTAAAAAAGGAATTTTCCCGCATGGTGGGTTCGTAAATAATCACCTCAATGCCGTTGGCCTTGATCCGCTTCATCACTCCTTGAATAGAGCTTTGACGGAAATTGTCGCTGCCGGCTTTCATGGTGAGACGATAGATTCCCACGGTTTTCGGCTTTTTGGCAATGATTTGATCGGCAATAAAATCCTTGCGTGTGGCATTGGAGGCCACAATGGCCGAAATAATATTTTGCGGAATGTCGTTATAGTTGGCCAAAAGCTGCTTGGTGTCCTTGGGGAGGCAATAGCCGCCGTAACCGAAAGACGGGTTGTTGTAGTGCGAACCAATGCGCGGATCGAGACCGACACCTTCGATGATAGAACGGGTATCCAACCCGCGAATGGCCGCATAGGTATCCAACTCATTAAAGAAAGACACGCGCAACGCCAAGTAGGTGTTAGCAAACAGCTTAACCGCTTCGGCTTCGGTGGGATTCATATACCGCACTTCGATATTTTCCTTGCGTGCGCCCTCGCACAGAAGCCCAACAAAAGTTTCGGCAGCATGGCGCAACCGTGCATTGCGCACCGGAACACCGACAATGATGCGA
>CAYMDU010000005.1:0-39390 GCA_964389495.1 uncultured Eubacteriales bacterium | reverse complement strand
AAAAAGCGGGATTTGTGAAAGACGAAACATACTTTAAAGAGATGTATATTCATCAAATTACAGAAAAATGGGGTATTGATTTATCGGCAATTTCAAATCAAGGCAAGATGGAAAAACGATTTGATTATGTGGTTAAAACGGACAATATGATTTACGGAATTGAAACCAATTTTTACGGTAGCGGTGGCTCAAAGCTTAACGAAACCGCACGCAGTTACAAAACACTTGCGTGGGAAACTGAAGAAATTGACGGATTTACTTTTGTATGGTTTACGGACGGAAAAGGTTGGACAAGTGCAAGACATAACCTTGAAGAAACATTTGATGTTATGGAACACATTTATAATATCAATGATATGGAAAATGGGATAATTGAAAAAATAATGAAGTGAGGAATAAAGGAATATGCTATTTAATGTTAAAGAGGATATTGTTCAAGAGGTAAAGGAATTGTCTTTCAAGTCGGAAAAAGAACTACAAACACTTTGTGAGAAAAATTTGGATAAGTTTGTAAATTTGCAATTCATTGATACGGAATTTTCGGTAGCAGATTTTAGGCTTGATACAGTTGCGTTTGATAGTGAAGCAAATGCTTTTGTTATAATCGAATACAAGAATCAAAGAAATGTAAGTGTAATCGATCAGGGCTATACATATCTTTCGACTATGTTTAATCATAAGGCGGATTTTGTATTAAGGTATAATATAAAATTCCAAGACAATAAGGATTTGAATGATTTTGATTGGTCACAATCCAAAGTTATATTTATAAGCCCTAATTTTACAAAATATCAAATTAATTCTATCAATTTCAAGGATTTACCGATAGAATTATGGAAAATAAAAAAGTATCAAAATAGCACTGTATCATTTGAACAGATAGTATCTGTGAATTCAGATGAGAGCATTAAACAAATAGCACCTGTGTTGGATACAGATGCAAAACAGGAAGTGTCAAAAGAAACAAAAACTTATTCTGAAAGAGAATTAATTGATGTTGCAGATGATTGTATAGTTGATATATATAACGAATTAAAAGAATATATTTTGGGGTTAGATGATAATATTACCTTAAAACCCACAAAGATTTATATTGGGTTTAATCGAGGAAGAAAAAGTGTGGTTTCTATAAAATTACAAAAAAGGTCTTTGGTTTTATGGTTAAATACAGAACCCAATATGTTGAACGACCCTAAAAAAATTATTAAAGATGTAACAAATATAGGTCATCACGGGAATGGTAATTCGCAAATAAACATATCGACTACTGAAAATATCGGTTATATAGAGGATTTATTGAAATATTTTATATGCAATATAATATGAGGAATAAATAATGGCAGAAAAGAAAATCAAGAAATGGGAGCCCGAAGATTTCGAGTTGGAAATGACGACACATTGGTCGTTTCCAAAGCGTGGCGATTGGGCAACACACGATGCAAAATGGCGCGGAAACTGGTCTCCGTATATTCCACGAAATATTATGCTCCGATACTCAAAAGAAGGAGATTTGGTTCTTGATCAGTTCGTCGGAGGAGGTACAACTCTTGTTGAAGCAAAGCTTTTAAACCGTGATATAATCGGTGTTGACATAAATGATGTTGCACTTGAAAGATGCCGAAAAAAGACCGATTTTGAATATGAGCCGGCAAAGGGTAAGGTGTATATCAAAAAAGGCGATGCACGAAACCTTGACTTTGTTCCCGATGAAAGTATAGATTTGATATGCACACACCCACCATATGCGGATATTATCAAGTACAGTGACGGAATAGATGGGGATTTGTCACAGCTTAAAGTGAAAGATTTTCTTGAAGAAATGAAAAAGGTTGTGTCCGAAAGCTATCGTGTATTAAAGTCGGACAAGTTTTGCGCCATCCTTATGGGCGATACAAGACAAAAAGGACATATGATACCAATGTCATTTGAAGTTATGCGTATCTTTGAAGATGTGGGCTTTAAGTTGAAAGAGGTGATCATTAAAGAGCAACATAATTGCAAGGCTACTGGATATTGGAAAACAAACAGTGTGAAATACAATTTTTTGTTGATAGCACACGAGTATTTATTCGTTTTTAAGAAGTAGTCAACGGGTTTTGCTATTGACAACGAATGGACAGATATAAGAAGCAGACAGTATAGGCTTTCTATACTGCCTGCTTTGTGTTTGTTGGCGATTATTTGGCGGAAAGGATCTCTTCGGCGGCGGCTTGCAAGCGGGAAGCCACTTCGGCGGCTTCGTCGGCGGTGGTGCCGGTGGCGGTGATGTATCCTTTTACTTTCGGTTCGGTGCCGGACGGGCGCACGATGAACCCGGCGTGATTTTCCAGTTCAAAGGCCAGCACATTGGATTTCGGCAACCGGATTTCTTCGGTGGTGCCGCCGGCCGTGTGCCGCCGCGAGGTGAGGTAATCGGCGGTGCCGATGACTTTCAGCCCGGCAATTTCCGCGGGAATATCGGTGCGCAGGCGGTTCATGAGTTGTTCCATGGCCACCATGCCCTGCGCGCCTTCGAACTGCACATTGACCAACCGGTGCAGATACATGCCGTGTTCTTGGTACAGCGTATGAAGTACATCCAGCAACGATTGCCCTTGCGCGGCATAGTAGGCGGCCATTTCGCAAATGAGCATGGAAGCTACCACGGCGTCTTTGTCGCGCGCGTGGGTGCCGGCCAAATAGCCGTAGCTTTCTTCAAAGCCCAGAATGTAGCGTTCGGGGTGACCGGCCGCTTCCAAGGCGCCGATTTGTTCTCCGATGTACTTGAAGCCGGTGAGCACTTCGCGCATTTCACACCCGTATTTTTCGGCAATGCGGGTGGCCAAATCGGAAGTGACAATGGTTTTCACCACCACCGGGTGGGCCGGAAGTGTGCCGTTGGCCCGGCGGCAGGAGAGAATGTAGTTGAGCAACAGGCAACCGGTTTCGTTGCCGGTGAGCAGCACATAGTCGTTTTCCCGGCGCACGGCAATGCCCACACGGTCGCAATCGGGGTCGGTGGCCAAAAGCAAATCGGGTTTGACGGTTTCGGCCAATGCCAGCGCGCAGTTGAATGCCTGGCGGATTTCCGGGTTGGGATAGGGGGCGGTGGGGAACTGCCCGTTGGGTTGTTCCTGTTCCGGCACCACGGTGAACTGCGACAGGCCGATGCGGTTCAGAATGGCGCGCACCGGTTTGTTGCCGGCGCCGTTGAGGGGGGTGTAGATGACTTTCAGGTTGCTTTTGGCGCCGATGCCGGGGTTGACTTGCTGTTCGGCCACGCGGTCCAAATAGCGTTGCACCAGTTCGTCGCCGACAAATTCGATGTGGCCGCCGGCCACCGCTTCTTCATAGGAAAGCCGGCGGATGCCGGTGAACATATCCACGCGGCGGATGCAGTCGGTGACGGCGTTGGCGTCTTCGTCGGTCATTTGGAAGCCTTCGCTGCCGTAGCATTTGTAGCCGTTGTATTTAGCGGGATTGTGGCTGGCGGTGATCATGATGCCGGCTTGGCAGTGCAGTTCGCGCACTGCAAAGGAAAGCACCGGCACGGGGTTCAGTTCGCTGAACAGGCAAACGGCAATGCCGTTGCCGGCCAGCACGCAAGCGGCTTCGCGGGCAAACACATCGGATTTGATGCGCGAATCGAAGCAAATGGCCACGCGCGAAGCGGGATAGCGGGTGTTTAGATAGTCGGCAAGGCCTTGTGTGGCTTTGCGCACGGTGTAGATGTTCATGCGGTTGTCGCCGGCACCCAGTACGCCGCGCAAGCCCGCGGTGCCGAATTCCAGCTCGCGGTAGAAGCGTTCGTAGATTTCGTTGTCGTTGCCGGCGATGTTGCGCAGTTCAGCAATCAAATCGGGGTCGTCGGTAGCGTGGGATACCCACAATGTGTATTTTTCGGTAACGGTCATAGCAATTCAGCCCTTTCTCACATTGTAATATCAGTATACCAAACTGTCCCGCAAATTGCAAGCAAAGCCGTGCCTTTTGTTTCGACGGGTTTCACAAAAAAGCCCCGTCCGCTGGCTCATCGGACGGGGCGGGGAGTATTCAAGCGGTTTGGCGGCGATAGAGTGCCACATCGCCGAGAAAGGTTTGCCACGCTTCGGGGGAACGCACAAAATAGCGGGGACATTCTTTGCCGGTGATGTCGTAGTGACGAATAACGCGATCGTCGGACAGGTTGCCGGCATCCAGCAGCCAGGACACCAGCCGAACCAACGATTGGTAGGTGGCATCGGTGAATTTACCGCTTTCGTCGGGGTGGCACACTTCGATGGAAACGGTGTCGCCGTTGCGGTGGTTGCTGGCGGCAGATTGTTCGTCCAGCGGCAGGCACTGGATGATTTCGCCGTCCAATCCGATGACAAAGTGCGCACTCACGGACGATTCCGGATTGTCAAACCAATTTCGGTTTTGCTTGGCGGTGGTGCCGGGGTTGCCGACATAGTGCACCACCACATCGTTAAACGCCGTGAGCTTGGTGCCGTCCCGCGAGGGGCGCCCCATGCGAATGATGTCTTGCTCCACCCAGTCGGGCACGGTGATGTTGCCCAGGTCGGTGCCGTTGCTTTGCGGCCACACCCGCGCCAAGCCAAAGCCCAGCGCGGTCACCGCGAGGACGATTACCGCACAGGTGAAAATCGGGTGCTTTTGGCGCCGCTTTCGACGGCGTGCGGGAACCGCGGTGCGAGGCGGTGTGGGGGTGTGAACAGGCATGTTATTCGCTCCTTTTCGATTCCGGGGTGGCGGGGGTGGCTTTCATGTATTTCCGCTTGTGTGTGCAATGCCATGCCGCCGAAAGCAGAGCGGCCAACAGTGTGAACAGCAGAAATTGCCGTGCCGTGGGTTTGCGTGGTTGCCGGGACATGAAATGCACATCCTTTCCGATTATTCCAGTGTGCTTAAAATGTTATAGGCTTCTTGGTTCAAGGTGAAATAACCGCGCATGTAGTGGTATTCGCTATCGCCTTTTACATCTTGCCCCAGGTAGCCGCATTCCACTTCCACAAAGGCGGCGGTGGGATTGACCGAACCGATGGAAGCGCGGCGCAGCTGGTTGCCTAAATCGGCAAACGCTTCGGGCTGCTTTTCGATGTCTTCCCGGCCATACCACAGCACGCTTTCTTCGTTGATCGGATCGCAATTATACAGAGAAAATTGGATGTCGAAGATTTGTTCGCTGTCGCCGTTTAGGGCGTTGAGGAACTCGGTGTAGCTGTTGCCTTGTTGCTTTTCGTACAGTTCCAAGTAGCACCTGGCGGTTTTCGGCAAGGCCAGCGGATAGATCGGCACATTGAAGCTGGCCCAGCCGGACCCGTCGGGAATGTACACCGACAGGGTTTGCAACACCTGCTGTGCGGGGGCGGAAGGTTCGGCTACATCGCTGCTTTCGGAGTCGGTGCCGGAGTAAACACTGTTCACGGTTCCGTCTTTGTAAACGGTTGTGTAGCTGATATTGGCTGCCGAATCGTTGAGCAGAGAGAACCAGTTGGCAAATCCCATGTCGCGCACTTCGCTTTGCAAGGCATCAAACAGGTCTTCGGCTCCTTCGCCGCGACGGAAGATATTGCCGTTTACCAGAATGTGGCTGTAATTTTCCGGCAGCTTCATGTAGAGTTGTTGGAAATCGTTGTTTTCCGTTAGGGCTTGGGTGAGAGCCTGAATGTCCTCGGAGGTGACGATGATGCGGCGCAGGTGCGAAACACCGTTGCTGCGAACGGATACGACCAGCGAGGCGTTTTGATACAGGCGGTCGTAGTAGTGATTGGCGGACAGGCTCAGTGTGTCCAGCGTATCGCTCAGTTGCCGTGATATGATTTCGCGGATGGTACTGTCGGTGAGTTCAATTTTTTCGGCTTTGCTGTTGAAATAGTCCACGGTGTCTTCGTCGTAGCTGTGGCTGTAACTGTTAAAGCCAATGAGTTTCACCGAAGAAATGTCGTCGGCGGCGGGGGCATAGGAAGTGAGGTAATAGTTGGTGCCGCTCATGCCGCCAATCAATGCCAGGTTGGTAGCCACCAGCAGCAGCACGGTGGTGCCGCAACGGCGGAATAATCCTTTCCAGCGGCGGGTGCACAAGATTTCAAACACCGCCACAATGAGCACGGTGATGAGGTAAAGGAAGAAAAAGGTGAAGATGTCGTAAGAGCTGGCCGTTCCTTCGAGCACCGTTAAATACAGGGCCAGGGTGATGATGGAGCTGACGGTGAAGCCGACGAGAAAACGGAACAGGGCTTGCAGGCGCGCGGTGGGCGCGGAGTGCCCTGCCGCTTCGCTGCGACGCTTGCAAAACAGCAACCAGGCCAAAGCGGTGTAGATCAAGCCCAACACAAAGGTGTAGAGCATGCTGGCAAACGAAGTGAACATGCCGACGGCGGTGGAGAATCCTTCGGTGAGGGTGGTGATGACAAACCCGGAGGCAATGTTGAATCGGGCACTGAGAAAGGGCAGAAAATCCAGCCCGGCTACCAACGGGAACAGGGAAGTGACGGATTCGATAACCAGTGCAATCAAAATGCGAGGCAGGAAAATGAGAATCAGTGCCAGCAAAATATTCATGAGCATGGTGCCGGTGATGGACATGGATATCGCCACGGCGGCGGCCACCAAAAAGCCGGCCACAAAGCAGGACAGGCTGATTTCCAACACGCTCAAATAGTTGACGATGTACAGTTTTGGGAACAGGGCATAGGCCACAGTGGTCAGCACGGAGGTGCTGACAACAAAAATGAGCAACCACGAAATAACCGCCGCAAAAAAGCTGAAAAACAAGCAGGTGCGCGTGGCGGGAATGTTGTGGTAGAAGTCGCTGGATTCCCGTTTGTTCAGAAACGAAAAGAGGTTTAGGGTGAGAAACGGGGCAACAATGCAGAATGCCAGCACAATCAGCGGGTTCGCAATGAAGCCGGAAACCGTTTCGGGTGTGATTTCGTTGAACAGAACATCGTTGTTTAGATAGTTAATGTAGGTTGCCACCGGCGAAAAGACACCGATCAGGGCAACGGCAATCGAAAACAAAATGCCCATCAGTCGCAGCTGGCGCATTCCTTCCCAATACAAGCGGGCACTGAAAATGCGTTGTTTCATAACTCAACCCTCCCATATGTCGCCGGCTGTGTAGCCGAGCGCTTCCATTTCATAAGTGAATACTTCTTCCAAAGACAGCGGCAAAATGTCCAGCAGCACCGGGCACAGTGCTTGCAGTTGCACCACGGTTTTTTCGCGATCGCCGCGTACGATCAGGTTGGCCACCGAACCGCGCTTGATAAAATTCAAAATTTCGATTCCTTCAAAACTGTCACTGTCGAAGTCGTGCGAAAACGCAATCTGTACTTTGAACAGCGAAGTTTTCAGGTTTTGAACATCGCTTTCCAGCACCAGGCCGCCCTTGTGAAGCAGGGCCAGTTGGTCGCAGGTGTCTTCCAATTCGCGCAACGAATGGGAGGTGATGATGGCCGTGGCGTTGCGTTCCATGACATCTTCGCAAATGAGCCGTTTTACACGGCTGCGCATAATCGGATCCAGGCCGTCGAAGGTTTCGTCAAAGAAAATGTATTGCGGGCGAGAGGAAAGTGCCAAAATGGTGGCGGCTTGCCGTTTCATGCCCTTTGAAAAGGTGTTGATGGACTTGTCGGGATTCAGTTCGAACATGGCGGTTAACCGACGAAATTTTTCCCGGTCGAAATCGGGGTGAATGGCCCGATACAGTTCGGCCATGCGGTTCATGGTGGCCCCGTTTAAAAAGTAGAGTGTGTCGGGTACATAGGCAATTTCCGCTTTTTTGGCCGGATTTTCGTAAATGGGCTGACCGTCGATGGTGACGTTGCCGGCATCGGGGCGGTAGACACCGGTGATCACACGCAAAAAGGTGGATTTTCCGGCGCCGTTGGAGCCAACCATGCCGTAGATGCAGCCTTGCGGAATGGTGCAGCTGATGTTGTCTAACGCGGCAAAATCGCCGAAGCGTTTGGTGAGGTTTTGTGCGCTAATCATTCGATAACCCTCTTTCTTGGTATACTTCGTTGATACAGGAAAACAGTTCTTCTTTATTCACGCCGCCGAGTGCCAGCTCGCCTGCCAGGGTGCGAAGTGTTGCCAGCTTGCCGCGCGTGTGTTCTTGCAGCCGTTCCACCGCTTGCGGCGAAACAAAACAGCCGATGCCCGGAACCGAATAGGTGATGCCGCGGGCATCCAATGCGGAATAGGCCTTTTGAATGGTGTTGGGATTGATGGACAATTCCAACGACAGACTGCGAACCGACGGCAACTGCGTTTCCGGCGGATAGAGACCGGTGAGTACCAGCCGTTCCAACTGGTCGATGAGTTGCTCATACACCGGTTGCCGTGACAGCGGGTCGATACGAAACATGCCGTTCCCCCTTTCTATGCTCTAAGTGTACTATCATTGCTAGTACACTTAGAGCATACCACGGCTGATGGCGTTTGTCAACACCCAATTTACAATTTTGCCAACAATTTTTCGGCTGAAAAAAGAAAAGAACCGGTGACAGGTCACGCGGTTCGTAATGAAAACAGGCGCCGGGTGTTGTCGGCGGTGATGGACAGCAGCTCGTCGGCGGACATACCGCGAATGGCGGCAACGGTTTCGGCCGTGTGGCGAATGAGGGCCGAGGTGCACCGCTCGCCGCGGTGCGGGACAGGGGCCAAGTAGGGGGCATCGGTTTCCAGCAGCAGGCGGTCGAGGGGAAGCATGGCGGCAACCTCCACGGTTTTGCGGGCGTTTTTGAAGGTGACCACACCGCCAATGCCGATGTAGAGCCCCAGGTTCAGCAAGTCGCGGGCCATTTCCACGCTGCCGGAAAAACAATGCACCATGCCGCGCGGCTGATGGGTCTGCAACAGGCGCAGCGTATCTTCGTGGGCTTCGCGGTCGTGAACGACAACGGGAAGCGACAGGCGGTTGGCCAAAGCCAGCTGGTTTTCGAACCACTGCTTTTGCACCGCACGCGGGCAAAACTCCTCGTAGTGGTAATCCAAGCCGATTTCGCCGATGGCCACGGCTTGTGAGTCGCCGGCCAACTGCTCGATCACCGACAAATCCGCAACTGTGGCCGCGGCGGCTTCTTCGGGATGAATACCCACGGCGGCCCACACCGTGGGGTAGCGGTGCGCCAATTCCACGGCACGGCGGGAGGTGGCTGCCGTGGTGCCGTTTTCGATGATACCGCACACCTCGGTGCCGAGAAGCGACGAAAGCACGGTGTCGCGGTCGGTGTCGAAGCGGGCGTCCAAATAGTGGGCGTGGGAATCAAAGATGGGCATGAAAACCTCCTGATACATAACGCGACAGGCGAGTGCCTGCCGCGTGAAAATGGGGTTGTGAAGTTAGTGAATACAACTACCGGGAGCCAGACCGTCCACAAAAATCACGCGGGCGTCGTTGCCGTTGTCGGCGGCCAAAATCATGCCGTTGCTTTCCACGCCGCACAGTTTGGCGGGTTTGAGGTTGGCAACCACAATCACCGAATGGCCGATGAGGTCATCGGGTGTGTACCACTGTGAAATACCGGATGCCACCGTGCGGGGGATGCCGCTGCCGTCGTCCAGCGTGAGTTTGAGCAGCTTTTTGGATTTTTTCACCGGTTCGCAAGCCGTGACACGGGCCACGCGCAAATCCACTTTGGCAAAGTCGTCAATGCCGATTTCCGACAGGAAGGCCACCGCTTCGGGGGCAGGTTCCGGCTCGGCAGCTGCCTGCGCCGCTTCTTCGGCCAAAATCTTGTCTGTATCCAGGCGTGCAAACAAGGGTTCGGGTGTGCCCACGGTGTAGCTTTCCACGGCACCGAAGTGCAGGGCATCCAGCGCCAAACTGCCGGTGGACAGTGCCAGCTGCGTGGCCATGCGCTCGGCGGTTTCCGGCAAGGCCGGTTGCAGGCAAGCGGCCAGCAGACGGATACATTCCAACAGGTTGTACAGCACGGTTTCCAACTGCGCACGGGCGGCTTCGTTTTTGGCCAAGGACCACGGAGCGGTTTCGTCGATGTATTTGTTGCAACGCTTGGCCAGGGCCATCACGGCGTTCATGGCTTCGGCGTTGTGATAGCTGTCCATTTTGTCGCGATAGGTTGCCAGGGCTTGTTCCGCAGCGGCCAACAGCTCGCTGTCGGTGTTGCCGCCGGCGGTGCCGTTTTTGTGCACCGTGCCGCCGAAGTATTTGTTGGTCATGGCAATGCTGCGGTTAACCAGGTTGCCCAGTGTGTTGGCCAAGTCGGCGTTATATAAGTTTAGGAAACTTTCCAGCGTGATGTTGCCGTCTTGCGCAAAGGGAATTTGTGATAGCAGGTAGTAGCGAACGGCATCGGTTCCGAAACGGTCGGCCAGTTCGTCGGCGTACAGCACATTGCCACGCGACTTGCTCATTTTATCTTCGCCGGACAGCAACCACGGGTGCCCCAGCACCTGCTTGGGCAGCGGCAAATCCAGCGCCATGAGAATGATGGGCCAATAGATGGTGTGGAAACGCACAATGTCTTTGCCGATTACATGCAAATCGGCCGGCCAGTTTTTGCCAAACAAGTCGCTGCTGCCGTGGGGGTGGTAGCCGATGCCGGTGATGTAGTTGGACAGAGCATCCAGCCACACATAAATCACATGTTTGGGATCGACCGGAACCGGAATGCCCCAAGAAAATGACGAACGGGAAATGCACAAATCGGACAGGCCCGGTTTGAGAAAGTTGTTGATCATTTCGTTGCGGCGCGATTCCGGCTGGATAAAGTCGGGGTGGTCTTCAAAATAGCGCAACAGACGGTCTTGGTATTTGGAAAGGCGCAGGAAATAGGCTTCTTCGCTGGCATCTACCACTTCACGCCCGCAGTCGGGGCATTTGCCGTCTTTGAGCTGCGAAGGGGTGAAAAAGGATTCGCACGGAATGCAGTATTTGCCTTCGTACTTGCCTTTGTAGATATCGCCCTGTTCGTACAGTTTGGTGAAGATGGCCTGCACAGCCGCTTCGTGGTCGGCATCGGTGGTGCGAATGAAGCGGTCGTAGGAGGTGTTGAGTTTGTTCCACACCTCTTTGATTTGCCGGGATACGCCGTCAACATAGTCTTTGGGAGAAATGCCCTGTTCTTCGGCGTATTGCTGAATTTTTTGGCCGTGTTCGTCGGACCCGGTCAAAAAGTGAACATCGTACCCCTGCATTCGCTTGTAGCGCGCAATCATGTCGGCCAGGACAATGTCGTAGGCATTGCCGATGTGCGGTTTGCGCGATGTGTAAGCGATGGCAGTGGTGAGATAAAACTTTTTCTTTTCCATAAATCCCGGAATCCTCCTTAAACGGTAGTACCTCTATTGTAACAGATTTTCATAAAAAAACAAGGGGAACTTGCAATTTCTCCCGAAAGTCCGTATAATGGAATCATGGAACCGATGATTTTTACAATTCCAACCGAATACGACGGCGCCTCGGTGCAAACTTTTCTGCGTCAGGGGTGCGGTTTTTCGTGGCGCACGGTGGTGCGGTTGAAGCACACCGACGGCGGTATCACCGTGAACGGGGTGCTGCGGCGCAGCATCGACCGCGTGAATGCCGGCGAACAGCTTTGTTTGCAATTTCCGGAAGATACCGTTCGCGTGGAGCCGGCCGAACTGCCGCTGGCGATTGCCTACGAAGACGAGTCGGTGCTGGTGGTGGATAAGCCGCCCTATTTGGCAGTGCATCCTTCGGCAGGAAAGCCGGAGCCCACCCTGGCCAACGCCGTGGTGGGGTACTATCAGCGCACGGGGCAGGTGCACGCTTTTCGCCCGGTGAACCGGCTCGACCGCAACACCAGCGGGTTGTTGCTGGCGGCCAAAAATCCCCATGTGGCCTATGCGTTGGCCCGCAAAGCGGAAAAGGAGTATTTGGCGATTGTGCTGGGGAAAGTAACCGGCACCGGCACCGTGAACCAACCGATTCGCGTGAAAGACGGATGTTGCATCACGCGGGAGGTGGGTGAGGGCGGCAAGCCCAGCATCACCCACTACGAAGCCTTGGCCACAGACGGCGCGGTGTCGCTGGTGCGCTTGCGGTTGGAAACCGGGCGCACCCACCAAATTCGCGTGCATATGGCGTGGTTGGGGCATCCGCTGGCGGGGGACACCATGTACGGCACCGACGAAACGGTGATGGCGCGCCACGCGCTGCATTGTGCCGCCATGCGGTTCACACATCCCTTAACCGCGCAATCCATTGAATTGCACAGCCCGTTGCCCGACGATATGCGTGCATGCCTGCGGGCACACCGATTGGAGGAAAAACCATGAAAACCATTCAAAGCTTTTGTATCAATCACGACACCCTGATGCCGGGGCTGTACATTTCGCGCGTGGACGGCGATGTTACCACCTATGATTTGCGGTTTGTTCGCCCGAACACGCCGCCGTTTTTGGAAGTGCCGGCCATGCACACCTTGGAGCATTTGTTTGCCACCTATGTGCGCAACAGCGCGTTTGAACAGCAGATTGTGTATTTCGGCCCCATGGGGTGTCGCACCGGATTCTACTTTTTAACGCGCGGCATGAGCGAGAATGAGGTGATTGCATTAACGCGCGAAACGCTGGCTTTTGTGGCCGATTACACCGGTCCCATTCCGGGTGCCACGCGCGCCGAGTGCGGCAATTACCGTGAACACGATTTGCCCGCCGCACGCGCCTGCGCCGCCCGCCAGTTGGCGGTGTTGCAGGGGTGGACAGCCGAGCAACTGGTGTATCCCGCGTGACAATATCCGAGTAAAAACAGAGAAAAAGAGTGCGCCTGTTTTGTGCCCTTGACGGCAAAAGCGGGCGCGACTTGCTTTTTTTGAAAAAAGCCGTTATAATAGGCAAGGATGAAAGGAGGGAGCGAATGAACCCTTCCAATCGAAAACCGCCAAGCGGGCAGTGGGCAAACCGGTGGCAGGTATTTTGCGAAAACGGAAAACGTTTGTACCGCAAGGCCTATGCCGTGTGCTACATTGTCGGTGTGCGTTCGGTTCGGTGCATGCATGCGCTGGTGCGGTTCACCCGCATGGTGTGGTACCCCGTTGCTCATGCCGTGCGCCGCTTGGGCGCGTGGCTGTGGCAAAACAGCCGCCGCCTTTCCGGCGAATGGCGCGCTTTGCAACAGGATTTTTCCGCGGCGGGCACGCGTGTGCGCAATTCGCAAGCCGGTGTGCTCACACGGTGGCTGTCGTTGCCGGTGTTGGCCGTGCGAAGGCACCGCGCCGTGTTTCGCACGCTCCTGAATGTGGCAGCGCCGCTGGCGGCGGTGGCCGTGCTTTGGCACACCGTGTCCTACTGGCAACAGGCCAACTATGCGCTGGCACTGGAATACCAAGGCGAAGAACTGGGTTGCATTGCCAACGAAAGCACCTACACCGATGCGGTGCTGTTGGTGGAAAACATGGTGATGGACACCGAAGACTCGTTTCAACTGACCTACACGCCGAAATTAACGGTGACGGTGGCACAGTCGGAACAAATGCTGGACGAACAGGCGGTGCGCGATTCGATTTTGGAATCGGTTGGCGATTCCCTAACCCGAACCGCCGGCCTGTATGTGGACACGGTGTTTCGCGGGGCGCTGCCGCACGAAGATATCGAACAACTGATGAACGCCGTGCTGGAACAGCATCAGGACGATACCGCCGACCATGTGGATTTCTTCCCGAACATGAAAATTGTGGACGGATGGTATCCGGTATCGTCGGTTGTTACCGCCGAGCACATGCGGGCGTATTTGGAAACGGTGCCGATTAAGAGCGTGCGGTATGAAACGCACACCGAATCGTTGGCCTATACCACGGAAACACGCGAAATGGCCGACCAGCCGCTGGGATACCAACTGATTATCACCCGCGGAAAAACCGGCAAGCAGCGCGTTACCGAAGAAGTGGTCACGGTGGACGGCAAGGAGCGGTACCGTTCTGTGACTTCCACCTTGGTGCTGGAAGCCCCCACCACCCAAGTGATAGCGGTGGGAGCGCAAACCTACACCGAAAACGCCACCGCCGGCGACGGCGTGGCCACCGGCACCTTCATTTGGCCGGTGCCGTACACCCATGTGGTGTCTTCGCCGTTTGCTTCTCGCTGGGGGTCGTTCCACGGTGCGATTGATATTGCCAACGGCAGCACCTACGGCAAGCCGATTATCGCTTCCGACGGCGGCACCGTGATTGAAGCCGGAAGCCACAGCAGCTATGGCAACTATGTGCTGATCGACCACGGCAACGGTTTTAAAACGCGCTATGCTCATTGCAGTGCTCTCAAAGTAACGGTGGGACAAAAGGTGGCGCAGGGCGAATACATTGCCAATGTGGGCAACACCGGGTATTCGTTTGGTGCGCATCTGCATTTTGAAGTGATCAAAAACGGAAAATTGGTGGACCCGCTTGATTATGTGAAGCAATAACAGCACAAACAGGAACTCCCCGCATCGGCTGGGGCCGATGCGGGGAGTTTTGCATGCCTGTTAATAGGCGGGGACGGTGAAGGAACCGGACCAATTGTGCTTGCCTTCGTTGGCCCAATACTGACCGCTCAAAGAAACGGTGGTTTGATTGGTGGTGTTCAGCGGCACGGTGACCCAATCGGTGTATGCCGTGGTAGAGCGTGCGCTGGTGCTGCTGGAAGCCCATTTGCTGGCAGAAGCAATGGTGACGGTTCCGGCACTGACGCCGCCGATGGTGGCATTGAATTTTTGCTGGAAACCATAGTAGTAACCAGCAGCCATGGTGTTTTTCCATGCCACACGCACTTGCACGCTATTCGCGGTGCGGTTACGATATTCGATATTGGCAGCATAGGTGAGCCGTGCTGCACCGTCGCAATACCACCAGGTACCGCTTGCTACCGATTGTGTTGTTGCTACGGACGACGGCGCGTACACAAAGGTGATGGTTTTGGGCGTGGTGCTGTCCCAAGTTACCACTTGATGAGCGGGAGTGACATATCCGGCAAATATCTCAGGATATACCGTGTTGGTGGTACCGTAGGCATAGGTGGTGCCGCAAGTACCCAACACGGTGCCGTTGCTTGATTTGTACACCGCTGTGTAGGTGTAGCGATTGGCCACAGTGGAAGCATACACATCGGATGCGGTGAGATTCCCGGCAACGGTAACCGAGGTGATGCCGTGGGTGTCGATGGAATACCCGGTGGCAGCGGTGTAGGTGATTGCCAAGGTGTCGCCGTAGTACACCGTGGCACCGTTGCTCAAAATGCCGGTAGCAGCACCGGCGTTCGGCGAAGCGGTTCTTTCAACCGACACCGTGTGGTGATCGCCGTTGCTCCATGTGACGGTGTAGGGAATGGGAGACCAGTGAGCAGTCAGCATGATGTCATTGGCACTTGCCATTTTTGTATCGGCTGTTACTTCGGTTCCTTCGCCGGTGTACCACCCTTCAAAGGTGTAGTAGTCGCGGGTGGGGGTGGGAAGCGTGCCAAATGCCGAACCGAGGAAAACGGAGATTTCTTTTGTATCTACCTGACCGCCGTTGGCATCCAAAGTTACGGTGAATTGTCCCAGCAGGTACTTTTCGAACTCTTCTTCGGAGATTTTTATCAGTTCACCGGTTGAAATGCTGATATACTCTTCGCCGCCGATGGAGTTGACATATCCCACATTGCCTGTGACATTCAAAGAACCCGATGCGCCATCTTTTGACACCTGCGACTCAATGACGGTATTCTTTCCGAGTATGGCGTAATCGGAAGTTGTTGTAATGGCACTGTCTTGGGAAAGCGATAAGACGGCGCCATCCTTTTTGAGAATCAGTGTGTTGGAAGTACCGGTTACAAATACCTTGTGCAATATCAGCTTGTCGGAATTAATTTTCAACGGAATCCCGTGTTCGCTGACAATTGTCATCTCGCGGAGTGAGGTGTTCTTAGCGGAAGAATCCAGATAAAATTCCGAATAGGTTTTTGCTCCGCCGGTAATTTCAATGGAATCTATTGCGGAAACGGTGAGGGAGAGCGGCGTGCCGCTTGCAATATACGAAAGGTCAAGAACAATGTTTTCGGCGCCACATTCAAGGATGCTCTTGATGAATTCTTGTGTGATTTCTTTTTGCTTTGCCTGCAACTGTTCTTCGGTACCGTTCGGTAGCTGATTTGCGGCTTCGGTGTAGGATGCCAGCGAGTTGATGGCTCTGACTTTTATGCTTGCTACGCCCTGGAAGGCATCGGTGCCGATTTTCACCACATTGGACGGAATGTTCATGTTGGTGAGTTTGCTGCATCCGGCAAATGCTTCGTTGCCGATTGCGGTGAAGCTTCCGATTACTTCTTCCAGTGCAAGACAATTTTTGAAAGCGCCGTCCGGAATCGCCGTGATAAATTCGCCCAAAACAACAGAACGGACAGCCTTGCTGGCAAATGCTTTGGCCGAAATTTCGGTTACTTTGTAGGCCTGTTTTCCGTCGGAAATATAAGACGGAATAATAACATCCGCAGAGGTGCCGGTGTAGCCGGTGATTTTGGCGGTGCCGGTTTGCGAGTTGGTGGTGTACACAAGTCCGGTTGTTTTTGATGTTTTTTCGGTGACATACTCAAAAACAGAATACGGTACTTCAAAAGGCAAACAGCTGTATTCGCAGTCGTCAAATGCTCCGCCCTTGGGGGTGTAATCCAAGAACTCTTCCACTTTGTCATCCATCACGCTGAATGTGTAGGTGAAGAAGGACTTGGTGGCATAGTCATACCCGACAACGGCAAAGACATGGGCTTTGCCAACCAAGATGCTGCGGTATTTTCCTTCGATTTTGCCGTCGACACTGTATTTTGATGCGGTTACTGTGCTTTTCAGCTTGCTGTATGTAACAGAGGAGGTGGTGCCGGTGGTGTTGCTTGCCGTGGAGCTGAACCCCTGGGTTTGCGAGTCGGTTCCGCCTTTGGAATAACTGCTGCCGTATCCCTTGGTGGTGGTAACAATATCCGATAAGGTGTTCCGGATAGACTGGCTGGAACTGTACTGCTGTGTTGAAGAAAATCCGCTGGAACAGTTCCAACTGCTGGTGTTTTCGTCGATTTGGGAGTTGGTTGATACTTTGTCGGTACCGGTTTTGGTGACGGTGTTGGTGTTGTTATGATACCCATAACTCAGCCCGGCGTTCACCTCGAATCCGTTTTCGTATTTCAGCCCGGAAGACAAAACATCTTTGTCCGAACTGGAAGCTGTTTGATTTTTGGATTTTTTGGTGTAGCCGGAGGATTTTGTTGTTCCGTACTCGGTGGAGGCGCCCAGGTTGGCTTCCATTTTGTTTGTGTATGTGCCGCTCAAGCTGGCATTGAACTCGTGCCCTTTTTCGTTGGTTGTTGTTTTGGAATCGTAATCGTACACGGTGGTTCCGTCTTCGGTTTTATGATAACTGGATCCTCCGTTTTGTGCCGAAACACTTAGCGTGTTGGAGGTGGTTGTGGCATCGGTTCGGCATTGTTCTGTTGTCTTTCCGATGGATTCTGCCCAACTTTCGTTCACGGTTGTGACATCGTTCCAACTTTCGGAAAGCGACCATGTGTTGGAGTTGGTGGTGATATCGGAAATGGTGTTGGAGATGCTTTCGGCCGCGGTGTCTGTAATAGCGTCTGTGTATGATTTTTCTCGATCTTGTGATAATCCGGCAACACTTTGAATTTCCCAAAACGGGTCATCCCCGTTCAACGGGATGTTGCGGATTTCACCGATTTCATAGGTGAAGTAAACAACATTGGCATTTTGGTCTTCGAGAATGATGGGGTTGCTGTCTTCTTTGCTCACGGCCAAATTGCGCAAGCTGGTGTAATAGGCATTCAGCGTGATGGGCCCGGTGGTTCCCACCGGAATGGTTTTGTATTCAACGCCGTTGTCATCATACCAGCCGAGGAATTTATAGTTGTTGATTTCGGGATTGTATAGGTTTGAATTCCCTTTACTGACGGTGTAGTGCAATTGACTTTCGGACGGCGTTGAGGAAACCGGAGTTTGGTACATATTATAGGTGATATCGTAAACGGCTTCCGTTACATGCGCATACAATTCGTAGTCTTCATTGGCTGTTGCGGGAATTTCTTTAATTTGTGTGGCATTGTCGCCAAAACTGTCATACCAGCCATCGAATGTGTATCCGTATTTCCCTAGGTCAAGATTTTTCAGCACCTTTGCTTCGCCTGGAGTATAGGAATTTTCTAAGGCACTCTTGTCAATATCCACGGTCAACAAATACGGATGCTTTGCTTCGTTGATGATGTGGTATTCGATCCGTTTTGTGTTCGGAGTAATGGGCGCTATTTCTTCGTGGCCGCTGAGCCAAGTGTTGCATTTGTCACACCACACGCCTTCGGTGTAGCCTTTCGATGTGGATGTGGCGGGAATGGCATCTACAACGATTCTGTTGTGGGCGGCCTTTATGACGGTGCTTTCCAAGGAAATCTCTTTGGCACCGGCTGCATCGCTGAAATACTTTTTGCACAAGGAGCAATACCAATAAGCGCTGTTTCCGTTTTCGGTGCAGGTGGGCTCTTTGGCGGGGGTGGCTGTCAGGGAATGGGTGCATTGTTTGGACGAAACATCGCCGTAAAAGATTTCCACATCCCAACCGGCAAAGTATTTGCGCAGTCTGGTTAAATCTTTGGCGTTGATGTTGCCGTCTCCGTTGGTGTCAAGGGCGAGTGTGTCTACTTCCACATCCCAGCCGGCAAAGTATTTGCGCATTCTGGTTAGGTCTTTGGCATTTACCACTTGGTCCGAATTGATATCGCCGGGAATCCCCTTGATAACGGATACGGTGGCATTGGTTACGGAAAAATCAATATCGTTTTCTTCAATGTCGCAAATTTCACCTTTATTATAGGAGAGATTGATTTGGGCGGAAGAGCCGGATGTTGCCGCTTCACTGATGGTGAAATTCAGCGTGGCCAATGTGCCATTCGAGGCATTGTTGGTACTGTCGTCCCACACAATGTTGGCGGGGCTTTTGTAGGATTGAGGAAGTGTGCCTGTTCCGCCGAAATCGGTGTTGTAGGTAATGGAATTGAGGGTTAACACCGATTCGTCAAAGGTGACTTTGGCAATCAGTGCCGAAATACCGGGGTTGTTGGTTACTGCGATGTCCACATTCACACTTTGTCCCGGTTGTGCTTTGGTGTCTTTGAGTGTGATTGTCGGCGTTGTTGTACTTGCAGCTGCAACAGAGGCCAGAGGTGTTAAATAGGTGAAAAGCAAAACAACAGACAGCAGAATCGCCACGGAAGTTTTGACCGTTTGCGTTCTTGATTTCATAAAGCCATCTTCTTTCCCTTATTACTTATTACTGCTTTTGATTACCCAACGGTTACTTTGCCGTTTACGATGTCAAAATCAACATCCGCTTCGTCGAAGTTGCAAATTTCGCCTTTGCTATACGAAAGGGTGATGTCGGTTTTGGTTCCCGCAGTGGCGGTGGATTTCACCGTGAAGGTTAAAGTGACCAAAACGCCGTTGGTGCTGGTGTTTTCGCTGTTATCCCACACAATGTTTATGGGGCTGCTCATGGTTTGAGGCTGTGTGCCCACACCGCCGAATGCAGAATTGTATTGGATGGAGGAAAGCGTTAATACGGACTCGTCAAACGATAGTTTGGGCATCAATGTTGTGATGCCGGGGTTGTTGACGGTGGAAACCGTGACTTGTATCGTGCTGCCGGCTGCGGCTTTTCCGCCTTTCACCACCAGCGTGGGAGTGGTGATTTGAGTATAGGTTGCCGTGATCACGGTGCTTGCTGTGATGTTGCTGAATTTTTTATCCCATCCGGTAAATGTGTAACCGTCTCTGGAAGGATCGTCCGGCGCGGTTGCCGCTTTGCCGGATTCCACGTCTTCGGTTTTCAGTGTTTTGCCGTCATAATCTTTAAATGTTACTGTGTATTTTTGAGAAGTGGGGGCGGAAGAAGTTACGCCCACATAGCCGGCATCGATTTTGTTGCCGTCGGAGAGGACAATCCACAGATGCAAATCCTCATCAACATAGCTGTTGACAACGCTCACGCCGTCTTTGCCGTTGGTGCCGTTCTGACCGTTGGTGCCGTTTTGGCCGTCTTGGCCGTTGGTGCCGTCTTTACCGTTGGTACCGTCTTTACCGTCTTGGCCGGCTGCTTTGATTCCGGTGTCGGTGTCGCCAATCCACCAGTTGCCGCCTTTGATATAGGGCGTTTTGCCGTCTTGCCCGTTTTGACCATCCTGGCCGTCTTGACCATTTTGGCCGTTTTGCCCGTCTTTGCCGTCGGCACCGACGATAACACCCAAATTCTTTTGTGTGCCATTCGAGAAAGTCAATACCAATTCATTTGAGGCGTTGAGAGAGGCATCGGTGATGCTCACGCCGTTTTCGCCGTCTTTCCCGTTTTGCCCGTCTTTCCCGTTTTCACCGGTTGCTTTCACGCCGGTGGAAGTGTAGATTTTTCCGCCGTCGGTGGAAATTTCCCATTCGTTGGTGGTGCTGTTGATGCGCACGCGCGGCGCAACCGCGGCGGTGCCTGCGCTTCCGCTGTCGCTGATGATTACGCCAAGGTTGGCGGTGGTGCCGTCGGTGTAGGTGATGACCAATTCGCCGAGAGCATTGATTTCGGTGGATTGAATGCCGCGACCGGCACTTCCGGTTTGTCCGTTTTTGCCCACAATAACGCCGAGGTTCTTTTGGGTGCTATTCGAGAAGGACAACACCAACTCGCCGGACCCGTTAATCACCGCATCGGTGATGCTCACACCGTCTTGCCCGTTGGCTCCGTCTTGGCCGTTTGCACCGTCTTGGCCGTTGGTGCCGTCTTTACCGTCGGTGCCGACCACGACACCGAGGTTGGTATGCCGGCCGTTGGAATAGAAAATCACCAATTCGCCCTGGGCGTTGATTTCGGCGGATGTTACGCTGATGCCGTCGGTACCGTTTTGACCGTCGGCACCGTCTTTGCCGGCGGCGCCGACTACGGCCCCAAGATTGACCACGCGATTATCGGAATAGGTGATGACCAGTTCGCCTTTGGCGTTGATTTCGGTTTTGGTGATACCAATGCCGTCGGTACCGTTTTGGCCGTCGATACCGTCAGTACCGTCTTGACCGTTGGCACCGACAACAACACCGAGGTTGGAACGCTGACCGTTGGAATAGACAATCACCAGTTCACCGTTGGTGTTGATTTCGGATGAAATCACGCTGATACCGTCGGTGCCGTTTTGTCCATCGGTGCCGTCGCGACCGACGATGACGCCCAGGTTGTCTTCGGTTCCGTCGGAATAGGTGATCACCAATTCACCGTGTTGGTTGATGACGGTGGAGAGAATGGTGTCGATACCGTCACGACCGGCCGCACCGGTGCTGCCGGTGTCGCCTTTATCGCCCTTGTCGCCTTTGGCACCGATAACCAGACCCAAGTTGGCAGATTGGCCGTTGGTGTAGGTGATGACCAATTCGCCGTTTTTGTTGATTTCGGTTTTTTCAATGCCGACTCCGGCAGTGCCGTTTGTTCCGACAACCGTATCCAAATTTACACTTTTGCCGTTGCTGAATTCTAAAACGAGTTCTCCGTTGGCGTTGACGGATGCTTTGGTGATACCCACGCCGTCTTTGCCGTCGGTGCCGTCCTTGCCGTTGGCACCGTCTTTACCATCAGTGCCGTTTTTGCCGTCTTTGCCGTCTTTGCCGTTGGTGCCGACAGCAACGCCAAGGTTAATATTTGTTCCGTCGGTGAGTGTGACGATTAGTTCGCCGCTTTGATTAAAAACGGCCGTTCGAATGCCGACAGCCTTGCTGCTTGTGGCATGGAGAGAAGCCAGCCACTCCGTTTCGGTTCCGGAATAGCCGTTTTCCAAGGCAATCTGATAGGCGGATTTTCCGCTTAGTGAAGCAATCCATTCCTGAACGGTTCCCTCGTATCCGTATTGAACGGCCAGCTCATAAGCAGATAATCCGTTTTCGATTTTTGAAGTACTGCTTGGTGTTGCCTCCTTTCCGCAGCCGACGGCGGAACCGGCGATAAGGCCGATGGCAACCACTGCTGCAACTGCTCTTTTGACAACTGCTTTTTTCATAAAATACGCCTCCATCACACAACCCTCAAAAAGTGTACTTTTTGAGAATGCGGTTTTGGACAGGACGGAGTGAAAAAAGCGGCGCATTGCATGGAAAAAGGCAAAAGGAAAGACGGAATAGTAAAAAACAGTTGAAAAATTTGGCACATTGTGGTATAGTAAAATTACAAATTTAGCAGCTATCAAAAAGTACACTTTTTGATAGCTGCTGTTTATTTTTGCTGCCGGTATTCTTTCAGCTTTCGGTAGAATGTGGCTTCGCTGATGTGGCAGAGGGCGGTTACTTCGCCCACCGTTAGCCGCTTTTCCTCCCATTGCCGAACATAGTCCGAAAAATCGGGCGGCAGGGGAGACCGAGGCCGCCCGAATTTCACGCCCTTTGCCTTGGCGGCGGCGATCCCCTGCGATTGCCGTTGGCGGATATTCTCTCGCTCATTTTGTGCCACAAACGATAGAATTTGCAATGCCAAATCGGCGATGAAGGTGTTTAGCAAGTCGCGATCTCCGCCGGTGTCGAGGAGCGGCATTTCAATCACACAAATCTCAATGCCCATATCTTTGGTGAGCAGGCGCCATTGGTTTTGTATTTCTTCGTAGTTTCTTCCCAATCGGTCGATGCTGAGAATGTACAGCAAGTCACCCGGTCGCAATGCGCGGATGAGTTTTTGATATTGCGGGCGGTTAAAATCTTTGCCGGATTGCTTGTCCATGTAGATGTTATTTTTGGGGATTTTCAGCGTTTGCATTGCCGAAAGTTGTCGTTCTTCGTTTTGGTCGGTACTGGATACCCGTACATAGCCGTAGCTTTTTTTCATAGCATTCCCTCCTGCCGTTGAGGTACATTGTATCATGTTTGGCACAGGGACAGAAAAAAGCGGCTTTGGCATGGTGCCAAAGCCGCCGGAAGGGCCGAACGGAAATCAGGACAACTGATATTTTTGGGTGTATTGCTCGTAGGCAAGACGGAAGGCGCTGTCGTCGGTTTTGATGGCGCGCAGGTTTTCGTGAATGTTCATATCGTGCTGCACCAAATCCAACATGCCGATGGCAATGTTGGAGCAGTGATCGGAAACCCGTTCCAAATCGGTGAGCAGATCGGCCCAGATGAAGCCGACATCGATGGTGCAATCGCCTTGCTGCAAGCGCAGAATGTGGGCGGTGCGGAGATGTTCTTTCAGGTCGTCGATAACTTCTTCCAACGGCGAAATGGCGGAAATGGCTTGGGCATCGCCGGTGGAAAAGGCAGTGACGGTTAGCTCCAAAATTTCACGCACGGCCGCCATTAAAACCTGCAATTCGGTTTGGGCGTAAGCGGAGAACGACAAGCCTTTGCTTTTCAGTTCTTCCACCGATTCCAAAATGTTCACGCCGTGATCGGAAATGCGTTCAAAATCACCGATGGCTTTGAGCAACATGGCGGCTTCGGCCGTGTTGCTGTCGCTGAGCGACTGGGAACTGAGTTTGACCAGATAGGAGCCCAAAATGTCTTCGTAGTGGTCGGAGGCTTCTTCGTTGGTGCGCACCGATTTGGCCAGTTCGGAGGAATAGCCGGTGATGCAGTTCAGCGCATCGTACAGGGTTTGTACGGCGTGCTGGGCCATTTCGGCGGCCACGGTGTGGCAGCGTTCCAGCGCGATGCTGGGGGTGTTGAGCAGGCGGTCGTCCAATTCGGACGGCTGTTCGGGGGCTTTATCGTCGGGAATGAGGTGGGTTACCAACTTTTCCAGCAAGCCGGACAGTGGGAGGAGAAGAGCGGTGGTTAGCACATTGAACATGGTGTGGGCAATGGCGATGCCGGTGAGTGAAGCGGAGGCATCCATGAACGGCGGGTGCCACACCAAATCGATAATCCAAAAGGCCGAAAGCCACACAACGGTGCCGATGACATTGAACAGCAGGTGAACCAACGCGGTGCGTTTGGCGTTTTTGTTGGTGCCGATGGCAGACAGCAGGGCGGTGATGCAAGCGCCGATGTTTTGCCCCATGATGATGGGAATGGCAATGCCGTAGGACACCTGGCCGGTGGTGGCCAATGCCTGCAAGATGCCGACAGAGGCCGAGCTGGATTGGATGACGGCGGTGAGAAGCGTGCCGACCAGCATGCCCAGCAGCGGGTTTTCAAAGGTGATGAACAGTTGCTGAAAACCGGGAATGTCTTTGAGGCCGGACACCGAATCGGACATGGCGTCCATGCCGAACATCAGGGTGGCAAAGGCCAGCAAAATCAGGCCGGTGTCTTTGACTTTGTTCTTCTTGCAGAACATGAAGCAGATGATGCCCACCAAGGCCAAAATCGGGGTGAACGAAGTGGGCTTTAACAGCTGAATGAAGAAATTTTCGCCTTCGATGCCGCTTAAACTGAGCAACCAGGCGGTGACGGTGGTGCCGATGTTGGCACCCATAACCACACTGATGGCCTGACTGAGCAGCAACAGACCGGAGTTGACAAACCCCATGACCATCACGGTGGTGGCCGAGGAGCTTTGAATGATGGCGGTGAAGCTGAGACCGGTGAGAAATCCCGCGGCGCGGTTGGTGGTGAGCTTGCCGAGAACGGTGCGCAAGTTGTTGCCGGCACGGCGTTCCAGGGCTTGGCCCATGAGAGTCATGCCGAACAAAAACAGGGACAGCCCCCCGACCAACGACAGAATGTTGAAAATATCAAAACTTCCCAATCTGTTCATCCTTTCTTGATACTTCTTTTTGTTTTCGGTGATGACCGGTGCCCCAAGACGGCAGCGGCCGGCGTGTGAGTATATGATGAAGGCACGCGGTGCCGAATCGTCAAAAAACCCTATTTTCATTCTAATGGGTATTGCGAAAAATGTCAATACTTTTGCGGCGCTCCCGGCGGGCAAAGTGAAAAAAGACGGCGTTGAGGCAAACCGACAGCCGCGCAAATGAAAGCAGCAAGGCGCACGCCCCTTTTCGGGGAATGTGCCTTGCTGCTTGTATGGCGGGGCGTTTTGGCGATGTGAAGGGTTGTTTTCTTTATAGCAATGCTTCGACTACCTTTGGAAATTCTCTGTAATCGTCGATGGGGAGATAATGAAAATCCGAAAGGTAAACGGATTCATCGTTTCCGCCGGGGCCGTAATCGTCGCCCACATAGACCACTTCCTCATGAGCAATTCCGCGCTCTTGGCAGTACTGTGCGATGGCATAGGCTTTGTTGTAGGGAGCCGGCGTCATATCGAACGACGAAGTCCCGCCGACAAATACAATATAGTCGCTGAACAGGTCTTTTACTTCTTGGTAAATTGCTCTGCGTTTGGAACGGTCCGGGTCAAAAGCAAGCTTGTCTTCGGCGTTGGCTTTGGTCCCGAGAAGCGGAATGGTTACACAGCCGGAAGCATGAAATTCCACGTTGTCGCCCGTGAACTCCCGGTATCCGTATTTTTCTCTTAATTGTGTTACGCGTTTTTCCACGCTGTTCCGGTTGCACGGTTTTACAATGTTTTTCTTGATTTCAATATCCTTCGTTTCCGGGTTGTATTCTGCATATTGCAAGCCGTAGTTTCCCAATATGTCAATCGGATACCGGTTCATCTGGGTGAAAATCCGATGGCACATACCGGCACCTACCATGAGAAGTTTGTACTTTTCGGCCAGCTTATCCAATACCTGCCGGTGTTCTTCGCACAGCGGTGTTTTGTGCTGTGTTAATGTTCCGTCGAGGTCGAAGGCAACTAGCTTTATTTTGGTTGTATCCATTTTGTGCTCCTTTGCATATTGGTTTTCCGGAGGAGCTGCTTATAATCGGCAGGGACCTTTGAATTATGGCTTTATTCTCGTGAGAGAACAGATACATTCTGTGTGCGCCGTGTGGGGGAACATGTCCACCGGCTGAATGGCGGTGACGCGATAGCCGCCTTGGGTGAGCAGACGCAGGTCGCGCGCTTGTGTTTCGGGGTTGCAGGAAATGTACACCACGCGGGACGGCGCCAGGGTGAGCAGTGATTGCAAAAACGCTTTGTCGCTGCCGGCGCGGGGCGGGTCCATGAGCACCACATCGACATGTTCGCCCTGGGCGGCCAGTTCCACCATGTATTCGCCGGCATCGCCCTGCACAAAAGAAATGTTGGCCAGGCCGTTGCAGCGGGCGTTGATGCGGGCGTCGTGCACGGCATCGCGGTTGAGTTCCACGCCGACCACCTGCCGGGCCTGCTTGGCGGCCACAATGCCGATGGTGCCGACACCGCAATAGGCATCGAGTACACGGTCGGTTTTTTGAATGTGCGCCATGTTCAGGGCGGCGCGGTAGAGCCTTTCGGTTTGCACGGGGTTGATTTGGTAGAACGACCGCGGTGAAATGCGGAAGGTGCAACCGCACAGGGTGTCTTCGATGTAGCCGCGACCGTGAAGGACCTCTTCGCGCTCACCCAGCAGCATGCTGGTGTGTTTGCTGTTGATGTTCAGCACCACGGTGGTGATTTCGGGATGCTGTTGCAACAACGCGGCGGTGAACTTCTTTTTCATGGGAAACACCGGCGAAGCGCCCACCAGTACCACCATGATTTGGTTGCTGGCAAAGCCGCGGCGCACCAGCACATGGCGCAAAAAGCCGTGGCCGCTGTCTTCGTTGTAGGGAAGAATTTGAAAGTCGGGAAGCAGGTTGCGGATGCTGACAATGATGCGGTCGGCCTGCTGGTCTTCGATTTGGCAGGAGTCCACTTTGACAATGTGATGCGTGCTGGATTGGTACACGCCGGAAATGATTTCTTTGCGGCGCGTGAGGCCGAAAGCGGCTTGCACTTTATTGCGATAGTGATAGGGATTGTCCATGCCGAGAATGGGTGACACCCGATGATAACGGCCCAACAGGGAGATTACTTTTTGCTGTTTGTATTGCAGCTGATGGGCATAGGGCATTTGTTGAAGCTGACAGCCGCCGCATTTGCGGGAGAGGGGACAGCGCGGCAGAGAGGCGGTGCTCATTCTTTTCCCTCCACATAGTAGGTGGCTTCCATATCGGCCACGGACAGGGCAAAGGAGAGCGGGAACATTTCGAATGCGTTGCCGACATTGCGGCTGTCTTCGGTGCCGGCAAAGCCCATGTGATAGCGAATGGCAAAGGCTTCTTCGCGCGTGAGACGCATGTAGCCCGACAGAATGTAGACGGATTTTTCGCCGTGGCCGTAGGGCAGGCGATCGTCGTATTCAAAGGTGGGTACGGTTTGCCATTTGCCGTTTTCGTCTTTGACATTGCGCGTGCCGGGTTTGTAGCAGTTGATTTTGCACACATCGTGCAGCAACGAAACAATGGCAATGCTTTCTTCGCTGTAATCCAGGCCGTAGGTTTCTTTCATGCGGGGACGGTCGAGATAGTGCCACAGGCAGTCGAACACATTCAGGCTGTGTTCCACCAAGCCGCCTTCGTGGGAACCGTGAAAGCGGGTGCTGGCGGGGGCGGTGAAAAAATCGCTGGATTTGGAGCAGAGATACTCCAAGAATTTATCGGCGCCTTCCCGCTGAATGTAGCGGTTGTATAGGTCAATAAAGCGGTCTTTTGCAGTCATGAACAGTCGACTCCTTTCTTATCATTATCCAGTATACCGCTTTTTTGAAAAATCTGCAACAGAAAACCGCAAAAATGGGGTGACAAACGGAAAGAGCGGGTGTATAATGAAGGAGTAAATCCAAAGGAGGTTTTTTGCATGAAAATAATCAAGTCTTTGCTGATACCGCTGAAAGGCTTTTTGGTGGGGTCGTCCATGACGGTCCCCGGCGTCAGCGGCGGTACCATGGCGATTGTTTTGGGCCTGTATGACCGGCTGATTGCCTCTATCAGCCACTTTTTTAAAGACCCGAAGCAGAATCTTTTGTTTTTGCTGAAATTCTGCCTGGGTTCGGTGGTGGGCTTTTGCGCGCTGGCTTCCACCATCGGGCATTTGTTGGAGCGGTTTCCCATTCCGGTTTCGTTTTTGTTTTTGGGCGCGATAATCGGCGGCATTCCCGCGTTGTACCGTCAAACGCGGGCTTCGCGCTTTTCGGTGTCGTCGGCACTGTACATTTTGCTGGGCGTAGCCATTGTGCTGGGCATCGGGCTGTTGCCGCAGGGCATGATGCCGACCAAAGCGGATTTTTCGGCAACCGGGCTGCTCATTTGGCTGCTGGCCGGGTTTGTGGTTTCGCTGGCACTGATTTTGCCGGGTATCAGCACCTCGCACATGCTGTTGGTGCTGGGGCTGTACGGCACCATGTCGAAATCCATTGAAACGGTGATTTTGTGGTTGAAAGCCACCGTGCAGGGCTGGTTCGGCACGGCGGCGGCTCCGGTGGAAGGAACGGGCGAAGCGGTTTCGTTTTTGCTTCTGCTGGTGGTTTCCACACTGCTGTGGGTGTTGCTGATTACACGGCCGCTGGAATGGACCATGCATAAATTCCCGCATCAAACCTATTGTATTATCATGGGCTTTGTGATTGGTTCGTTGGCCGACATTGCGGGCGATATTGTGTGGCCGGCGTTGCAGGTTTCGCAGTCGGTGGGCTATTGGGTTGTTACCGCGCTGGTTTCGGCGGTTACCTTGGCGGCCGGTATTGTCGGTATTTTGTATTTGTCGCGCTTTTCCGACGACGAGATTTAAAACACACACCGACGGAGGTTCTCCGTCGGTGCGTTTATACTGCTGGGGGTATACAGTGTGAATTATCAAGAGTTTTTCCGTTCTCTTGCCGGCCGAACGGTGGCGGTGTGCGGTATTGGCCACAACAATCTGTCGGTGATTCATCAGTTGTTGGCGCAAGGAGCTTTGGTGCTGGCGTGCGACAAACGCACGCGTGAGCAACTGGGAGATACGGCCGACGAACTGGAAGCGGCCGGTGCGCAGCTGTGCTTGGGCGAACGCTATTTGGAACGGCTGAATGAAGCCACGCTGATTTTGCGCACGCCGGGCATGAAGCCCTATTTGCCGCCGTTTGAGGCCGCGCGTGCCGCGGGAAGCACGGTGACTTCCGAAATGGAACTGTTTTTTGAACTGTGCCGTGCGCCCATATTTGCGGTGACCGGGTCCGACGGCAAAACCACCACCACCACGGTGATTGCCGGGTTGCTGCGCCAAGCGGGTCGCACCGTGCATTTGGGCGGGAACATCGGCAATCCCATGTTGCCGCTGATTGCCGAAGTGGCCGATGACGACGCGGCGGTGGTGGAGCTGTCCAGTTTTCAGCTCACCCGCATGACACAAAGCCCGCAAGTGGCGGTGGTTACCAATGTGGCGCCGAATCACTTGGATTGGCACACCGACATGCAGGAATATGTGGAGGCCAAGCGCAACCTGGTGAAATATCAGCAAGCGGGCGACCGCGCGGTGCTGAATGCGGATAACGAGTACACGGCGGCGTTTGCGGCCGATTGTCCCGGCAAGGTGTGGTGGTTTTCGCGGCGGCATGCGGTGGACCGCGGTGCCTATTTGGGAAGCGACGGGGTGCTGTATGTTACCGACGGCAACCGCACCGAAGCGGTGCTGCCGGCGGCCGACATTCGCATTCCCGGCGTTCATAACATTGAAAACTACTTGGCGGCGTTTGCCGCCACCTACGGCACGGTCCCCGTGGCGGTGATGGCAGAGTTTGCCCGCACTTTCGGCGGGGTGCCGCACCGTTGCGAGTTGGTGCGGGAGCGAAACGGGGTGCGCTGGTATAACGATTCCATCGGCAGCAGCCCTTCGCGCACGATTGCCGGTTTGCGCGCGTTTGACCGGCGGGTGATTTTGATTGCCGGCGGGTATGACAAACACATTCCGTATGACCCGTTGGGGCCGGTGGCGGCCGACACGGTGAAGCATGCGGTTTTGCTGGGAGCCACGGCACCGGCCATTGAAACGGTGTTGCGGCGGGATGCCGCCGAAGTGCCGATCACCCGCGTGCAGTCCATGGAAGAAGCGGTGGCGGCGGCCGACGGATTGGCCCAAAACGGCGATATTGTGTTTTTGTCGCCGGCCAGTGCCAGTTTTGATATGTATCGGAATTTTGAAGAACGCGGAAATCATTTTAAACGCTTGGTACAGGAGTTGTAATCATGAAACAGCTACTCAAAGAACTGTGCGCCGCGCCCGGTGTGAACGGCGTTTCGCAGGTGGCGCAAGTGGTGAAAACGCATTTGGAAGCGTATGTTTCCACGGTGCACACGGATGCCCTGGGCAATGTGTGGGGCACGGTGCCGGCTGCTGACCCGCAGGCACCCACGCTGCTGCTGGAAGCGCACATGGACGAAATCGGGTTTGTGGTGACGGGGATCACCGACGACGGCTTTTTGCGTGTTGCTTCCTGCGGCGGAATTGACGAACGCACCTTGGCGGCGGCGCAGGTGACTGTGTTGTGCGAACCGCCGATAACGGGTGTGTTTTGCTCCACGCCGCCGCATTTGTCCGGCACGGAAAGCACCTTGCCGACAGGCGAACAGCGGGGGATTGACATTGGTTTGCCTGCTGACGAAGCCAAACAGCGGGTGCCGATTGGCACGCGGGCAGTGTTTGCACCGCGGTTTGAAAGTTTGCTGGGCGATCGGGTGTCGTCCAAAGCACTGGACAACCGTGCCGGTTGCGCAGCGGTGTTGCGTGCGTTGGAATTGTTGTGTGGGAAAGCGTTGCCGTGGAATGTGACAGCGCTGTTTTGCACACAGGAAGAAGTGGGAACACGCAGCGCGGGGCCGGCCGCATTCGGCCTGCAACCGCAAGCGGCGATTGCGGTGGATGTGAGTTTTGCCTTTACACCGGATGCCAACCGTGCGGAGTGCGGCGTGCTGGGAAACGGTGCGATGCTGGGGGTGTCGCCTGTGCTGAATGCATCGCTCACCGAACAGTTGCATCGGCAGGCGGTGGCCCGCGCGATTCCTTTTCAATGGGAAGTGATGGGCGGCACCACCGGAACGGATGCCGATAAAATCAGTGTGGCCCGTGGCGGGGTGCCGACGGCGTTGCTGTCCATTCCGTTGCGGTATATGCACACTCCGGTTGAAGTGATTTCGCTGGCGGATGTGGAATCCGTTGCCGGCCTGATGGCGGCATTTGCAGAAGAAGGGACGGTGCCGAACCATGCGTGAGGCGGTGATGGCGTTGAGTGCTTTGCCGGGTATTTCCGGGCGAGAGCAGGCGGTGCGTCGGTATATTGTGGATGAATTGAACCGTGCTCTCGGCGTTGAACATGTGCGCGTGGACGGCATGGGAAATGTGTTGGCCGAGTTGCGCGGCAAACAGCGGGCGGCGTGCCGCGTGTTGTTTGCGGCGCATATGGACGAAGTGGGCGGTATGGTAACCGGTATCACGGAAGACGGCTATGTGCGGTTTTCCTGTGTGGGCGGTGTGGCACCGGAGGTGCTGTTTGCCCACCGCGTGACGGTGAACGGGCACGGCGGCGTGATTGGTGCCAAGGCCATTCACCAGTGCGGCGGCGACGAAAAGAAAAAGGTGCCGTCGGTGGAAGCTATGTTGATTGACATTGGTGCCGAAACCCGCGAACAGGCCGAACAAGCGGTTTCGGTGGGCGATGCGGTGGTGTTTGCGGAAAACGCGGCTGTGTTGCAGCACCGTCGGTTTGCTGGCAAAGCGCTGGACGACCGGGCCGGGTGTGCGTTGCTGTTGGCCCTGGCACAGACACAGCCGGAATACGATGTGTGTTTGGCCTTTACCGTGCAAGAAGAAGTGGGACTGCGCGGTGCCGGGTGTGCGGCGTTCGCCGTGCAACCGGATATCGCGGTGGCCGTGGATGCCACCACCGCCGCCGATGTGTGCGGCGTGGCACCGGAAAAGCAGGTGTGCCGCCTGGGCGGCGGCGCGGTGGTGTCGTTTATGGACCGGGCAACGGTGTATGACAAACCGTTGTTTGACAAAGTGATGCGATTGGCCGACGAGCGCGGTATTGCCGTGCAAACCAAAACGGTGATTGCCGGCGGAAACGATGCCGGTTCCATGCAATCGGCCGGAGCCGGAACCCGTGTGGCGGCGGTGTCGTTGCCGTGCCGCTATTTGCATTCGCCGGCGTGTGTGCTGGATGAGCAGGATGTGGACGCCACCTATCGGCTGTTGGCGGCCATGATGGATGTGCTTCCGGCGGGTGGGTCCACACAATGATACGCTGGGTGGAAGACTTTTCGCCGTTGCCGGCGGGCGAGGGGTTATTGTGGTACCGCGTGCTGGCCTTGTGGGAATGTTACGGTCGGGTTCCGTTTGTTCGGTTCTATCGGGGCGACAGCGGAAGTGCCCTGGCCATGCTGGACGGGCAGGCGATTGTGTATGCCGTGGAAGCAGAACGGGAAGAAGCGGCGCTGTTTATTGCCATGCAGCCGGACATTACTTCGGTGCTGACCGACCCTGCCACAGCGGCGTTGATTGCCGCGCACATACAAGCGAACGTTTGCGATTATCCGATTATGCGGTATGAGCGGGCGTGGGTGACCCATTCGCGGTTGGAACCGGTGCCGGCGAAAGCCCTGTATTCGTTTTTGCAACCGATTTTTCCGCACCTGGCCCCGTTTGAGGTGTGGTATGCCGATGTTTCGTATCGGGAACGGCACGGGTTTTGCCGCAATGTGGCCCTGTGCGAAGCGGGCATTCCCGTTTCCTGCGCGATGACCGTGGCCGAATGGAGCGGCGGCGCGCAAATCGGCGGTGTGGCCACCACACCGGTGTATCGGCAACGCGGGTTGGCGGGGCTGTGCGTGCGGTCGCTGACGGCACGCCTGCGCGACGAAAACCGAGAAGTGTATATTTGCCCCAAGCACGACAAGGCACAGCATCTTTACGAAACCAACGGGTTTGCAGTGTGCGGCCGTGTGGCAACGATAGAAAGGAATTAGGCCATGGAATCCCCTTTTTTTAAAATCGATGCGCGATTGAACGCGCTGGCGCAGGACGCGCAGCTGCAAACAGCGGCGGCGGTTTCACGCATTGAGGAGATTGCGGATTATAACCAGCAAAAGGTGCTGGCCGCGTTTATTAACAACCGGGTGAGCGAAGCGCATTTTGTGCCGACCACCGGCTACGGGTACGGTGACCGCGGGCGCGAGGTGCTGGAACAGGTGTTTGCCGAGGTGTTCGGAGCGGAAGACGCGCTGGTGCGGCACAGCATTTTGTGCGGTACACACGCCATTACGGTGGCGCTGTTCGGCGTGTTGCGCCCGGGCGATGTGTTGTTGGCTGCCACCGGCACGCCGTATGATACATTGCTGGGCGTTATCGGTGTCGGCAAACACAGCGACGGATCGTTGGCCGATTACGGTATTGGGTATGCCGAAGTGCCACTTGGCCCGGACGGGCTGCCCGACTGCCGGGCTGTGTGCCGGGCATTGCAAGACAATCCGGCGGTTCGGATGGTGCATATTCAGCGTTCACGCGGGTACAATCTGCGGCCGTCGCTGTCGGTTCACCGTATCGGTGAGCTGATTCGGGCCATTCGTTCGGTGCGCTCCGATGTGGTGGTGTTTGTGGACAACTGCTACGGTGAGTTTGCCGAAAAAGAAGAGCCAACCGCGGTGGGGGCCGATTTGATGGCCGGTTCGCTGATTAAAAATCCGGGCGGCGGTATTGCGGAAAACGGCGGCTACATTTGCGGGCGGCGTGACTTGGTGGAGCAATGTGCCTATCGCCTGACAACGCCCGGCTTGGGCAAAGAGGTGGGAGCTTCGCTGGGGCACAACCGCACCATGCTGATGGGGTTGTTCCAGGCACCTCATGTGGTTGGCGAGGCAATGAAAACGGCTGTGTTTGCGGCGGCGTTGTTTGAACGGCTGGGATACCGTTGCACGCCGACGGCGGCCGAAGACCGCGCCGATATTATCCAGGCCATTCAGTTGAAAGACCCGCAGGCACTGATTGCTTTTTGCCAAGGAATTCAAAGCGGGGCACCGGTGGATGCGTTTGTGACACCGGAACCCTGGGATATGCCGGGGTATGACAATCAGGTGATTATGGCTGCCGGTGCGTTCACTATGGGGTCGTCGATTGAGCTGTCGGCCGATGCACCGTTGCGGGAGCCGTTTGCCGTGTATATGCAGGGGGGCTTGAATTTTTCGTCCGGCCGTGTGGGTGTGCTGCTGGCAGCCCAAAAAATGCTGGACAACGGGCTTCTTGCTCTGTGATAAAAACAAGAGCGTTGGAATCCAACGCTCTTGTTTCAATCTTCGGTTTTTCGGTATTTGCGCCGGGTGGCGTTTCCGCCGCGTATGTGGCGTTGCGCTTTGTTGATGTCGAGAATGTGCCGCACTTCGCTGTACAGTTGCGGATTAACGAGTTGCAAACGGTCGGACACATCCTTGTGAACGGTGGATTTGGAAATATGGAACTTTTTGGCCGCGGCTCTCACGGTTGTTTTGTTTTCCAATATGTATTCTCCCAGTTGCGTGGCGCGTTCTTCAACGGCTCCTTTCATCACCATCACCTCGTGTATCGTGTTCTTTACACTATATGGAGCGGTGAAAGGGAATATGCCACGGTTTCGGTTGCGGTTGCCGCCGACCGAAAACAGGGTGCCGAGGATAAAACGGCAGGATTGCCGATGCTGAATGATATGTCGGGAGGCGTTGACTTTGAAAAAAGAACTTTGGGATTTTGAGGTGTCGCCGCGCGTGGTGCGGGCCAATGAAATCAGCGAGATAACCATACGCGGCAAAAGCAGCACCTGAACGCCTTGCGGCGGCAATATCCGCTGGATTGGTTGCAGGACGAAATGGAACGGGGAAAGTGCTTTGGCGTGTATTCGCTGGAAGCCGATTTGTATCACCGGCGGGTGTTCAGAGGGGATTTGCATGTTCATTCGCATTATTCCGACGGTGGCGAAAATCCCGAAACCGTTGTGGCCAACCTGCGCCGGCACGGGTATGATTTTTGCGCTATCACCGACCATCATTATTACGATTCCTCGGTGTTGGCCGCGGAGAAATTGAAAGAACTGAAAACCGGATTTACGGCCGTGGCCGGCGAAGAAGTACACAACAAAATACGGGGCCGGTTTCATGTGGTGAATTTCGGCGGGAAGGCCAGTGTGAACCGAAAAATATTGGCCGACCCACAGGGCTGTAAAGCGGCGGTGAGGGCGATTGCCGACGGGTTTGATGCTCTGCCGCGCCGAGAGGCCGAGGAAGTGGCGTGGTATAAATGGCTCACCGACGAGATACACGCGGTGGGGGGAATGGCTATTTATGCGCACCCGTATTGGACGGCCTATCACACCTATAACTGTCCCACGGCCATCACCAGAGAAGTGCTGGCCAGAGGCTTTTTTGATGCGTATGAGATGTTGGGCGGATGCACACCGGAAGAAAACAATTTGGCGGTGGCGCTGTATAACGATTTGCGGGCCGAGGGTGTGCGGATACCGATTGTGGGGTCAACCGACTGCCATTGCACGCACCAAAAAGGCGAATCGGGGTGTGGCAGGGCGCAAACGCTGGTGCTTGCGGAACGTGCCGAAGGGGCAGCGGCGGCGATTACCGGCCTTTGGAGTGTGGCGGTGGAGAGCCTGCGCGGGGAGCACCCGCGGGTGTACGGAAGTTTTTGCCTTACCAAATATGCTCTGTTTTTGCTGGATACCTATTTTCCGCTTCACGACAGGCTGTGTGCGGCATCGGGCGAAATGATGCTGGCCTATTTTGACGGCAACAGCGAAGCAAAATCGGCGGTGGAAACCGTTGAAAACAGTCTGCGTGCTTGGGAAACCGTTTTTTTGGAAAATGAGGCGGTGTGCCGGCCGACAAAACAACAACACAAAAAGGGGAACTGCCGTGGCAGTTCCCCTTTGGCTATTGAAAAAGCAGAGAGCCTGGAAGATTTGCGGAAAATCAACCGATTTTCGGAAGGCTGGCGGCGGCGACCGACTGCCCCACACGGCGGATTTTTTCGTCCGGCAGGTGCAGTTCCATGGCGGCGCAATCCGGGTATTCTTCTTGCATCACGCGGGTGGCTTCGGCCAAAATGAGGTCGCCGCCTTCGCCGGACATGACGCGACCGAGGAGAAGAACATCGCCGATGGTGTAGTACATGGCGTAGTAGGCGAGCGTGTGGCCCAGATAGGTGCCGATGGAGCGGTAGATGTTGCGCACTTCGTCGTTTCCTTTGTTCATTTCCAGCTGAACCACTTTCAGCTTTTCGGCCGGAGAGAGCGTTTCGTCCAACTGAATGCCGGCACGCGGTGCCAGCTTGATGACGCTGTCTTGCGAGAAATATTTAACACCGCAGCCCTTGTCGCCGGACCATTCATCGACCATGGCGTCTTCCTGCAAATCCACCGGTGCAAAGGCCAGTTCGTTGAGCCAACCGGTGATGTTGCCGTCGCCGTCGACATAGCCGACAGCTTCGGAGGTGCCCATGGCGATGCCCAAAATGTTGTTTTTGTTGAGGCTCATGGCGCCGGCCAAGGCGGTGACATCGCCGTCGTTGGCGACTTCAATCGGCACATCGCCGATTTCTTTGGCGGCGCGAATGTAGATGTCTTTGACTTCTTTTTCGTAGCGGTCTTCGGGAACCTTGATGAACAGCGAAGCCACCATGGCGCGGTTGTCGACATACACGCCGGCCGAGGAAATGCCGATGGCATCTACGCGCGGCATTTTGGAAGCGGCCGAACGGAACGCATCCACAATGCCTTCGTAGTGATAGGTGGGATCGGCGTTGGTTTTGGGGAACCAGACCACTTCTTCGGAATACACGGAAACACCGTCGACCACGGCGGATACTTTGCGGTCGCTTCCGCCGGCGTCGAACCCGATGCGGCAACCGTCGAGATTGCGGCCGACGGATTGCGCCGTGGATTTTTCGGCGGGAACTTCGGACAGCGGCAGGGCCACCACCTCGAAGGGATGTTCATAAACGCGGGCCATGAAATCTTTGTCGAACTCGCGGGAGCCGCCCTTGCTGTATGCGGCGGCAATGGTGGCGGCAATGGCATCGTCGCCGCAAATCATGACTTTGTAGCCGCCGTAGGCCCACAAGAGCATTTTGACGGTGCGATCGACATACAGGGCATCGGCTGCCTGCATGGCCGGCGTGCCGTGAATACGGAACCGGCGAACGGCGGTTTGCCCCTGGTTGCGTTCGACGGCAACGGCGATTTCTTTGCCGTTTGCCGCGGATTTTTCAAAATCGCGGCAAAACGCGGCCATGGGGATGAACCCGGGATCCAAAACCGGCAAATTTTTTACGGAAACTTCCAATCCACATACATTCATTCTACAAAAGACACCCTTTCTCTTATAGTATAATTTAACTATATCAGTTCGCCCAACAAAACAAAAGGACTAATAGGTTTTAAAATTTGCACTTTTCGTTATTTTTTGCATTGTCGGTGGCGTTGGAGCGTATAGATGTGTCAGAAAAACTATTTGTTGAAAGGAATGACTGTTCAAATGTGTGACTTTTATCCCGAAGGCGTTTTATGGAACACCGCGGCTAATCGCCGTCGAACGGAAACGGTGGGGGCGTTGGCGGAAGCGGCAGCTGCGGAAGAGGTGGTGGAGGCACGGGCGGTGCTGTGCGACAACGACCACAATTTGTATGTGGAGCTTCCGTGCATGACGGGGGTGATTCCGCGCGAAGAAGGGGCGCTGGGAATTGCCGAAGGAACCACGCGGGACATTGCGTTGATTTCACGGGTGAGCAAGCCGGTGAGCTTTGTGGTTACGGGGTTTGAATATGCGCCGAACGGAGAAAAACGCGCGATTTGTTCGCGCCGCTTGGCCCAGCAAAAATGCCGCGAGGAGTATTTGCAATATTGTTGTCCGGGTGATGTGATTGCCGCACGGGTGACACGGCTGGAAAGCTTTGGTGCTTTTTGCGATATCGGTTGCGGTATTCCGGCCTTGCTTCCGATTGCGAGTATTTCGGTGAGCCGTATTTCTCACCCCGCCGACCGGCTGTTTGTGGGCATGGATATTCATTGCGTGATCAGCTCGGTGGAGGGCAACCGCATTTGCCTGTCGCAGCGGGAGCTGCTGGGAACCTGGGAGGAAAACGCCGCACTGTTTACGCAGGGCGAAACGGTGGCCGGAATTGTTCGCTCGGTGGAGGACTACGGCGTGTTTATTGAACTCACGCCGAATTTGGCCGGCTTGGCGGAACCGCGGGAAGGCGTGCATGTGGGGCAGTATGCGGGGGTGTATATTAAAAACATTTTGGCGGAAAAGATGAAATTGAAGTTGGTGCTGATTGATTCGCAGGATTCGGCGGAAGTTCCGCCGCCGTTGAAGTATTTTATCACCGAAGGGCACATTGACCGCTGGCAGTATTCGCCAAACGGATGCCGCAAGGTGATTGAAACCGTGTTTACGCCCACATAAAGCAAATAGGCATCCGCACAAAGCGGATGCCTGTTTTGACGGATACCCGGCGGGAGTTACCGGCGACGGCGCCGCGGCGCCGAGGAGTTGAACGGCTTGGCGGCACGGGGCTTGGCCGGAGCGGCGGGAGCCGGCACCAGACAATGCTTGCCGTTGCCGATGAGGTCGGTGCGCCCGGCTTGGCGCAGCGCTTCCAACACCAGGGCACGGTTTTCCGGCCGGTAGTATTGCAACAGCGTTCGTTGCTGTGCCTTTTCACGCGGGGTGCGGGGGACATACACCGGTTGCATGGTGTTGGGGTCGAGGCCGGTGTAGAACATGCAGGTGGATACGGTGCCGGGGGTGGGATAGAAATCTTGTACCTGTTCGGGATGCAGTTTTTCGCGTTTGAGGAACAACGCCAGCTCGATGGCATCGGACAGGGTGCTTCCGGGGTGCGATGACATGAGATAGGGCACCAGAAACTGTTGCTTGCCGGCGGCGCGGGTGAGTTCGTAGAACCGCTTTTTGAATTGCTCGTATAGGCGGAAAGACGGTTTTCCCATGCAGGACAGAACGGCATCGGAGCAGTGTTCCGGTGCCACCTTTAATTGCCCGCTGACATGATGTTCCACCAGCTCACGGAAAAAGCGTTCGTCTTTGTCGTAGACAAGGTAATCAAAACGGATGCCGGAACGGATGAACACCTTTTTCACCTTGGGCAGGGCGCGCAAGCGGCGAAGCAAGGCCAAATAGTCGCTGTGGTCCACGCGCACGGCGGGGCATTTTTCGGGGGCCAGGCATTTTTTGTTGGGACAGGCGCCGTGCGTTAGCTGCTTGTCGCAAGCGGGAAAGCGGAAGTTGGCGGTGGGGCCGCCGACATCGTGAATGTAGCCTTTGAAATCCGGCATTTGTGTGAGCTTTTGGGCTTCGGCCACCACGGAGTCGTGACTGCGGCTGGTGATGATGCGGCCTTGGTGATAGGCGAGGGCGCAAAAATTGCAGGCGCCGATGCAGCCGCGGTTGTGAACAATGGAAAATTTTACTTCTTCGATGCCGGGAACGCCGCCGGCGGCTTCGTAGGAGGGGTGGTAGTTTCGCATGTAGGGCAAGCCGTAGACCGCGTCCATTTCTTCGGT
>CAYMDU010000004.1:0-40685 GCA_964389495.1 uncultured Eubacteriales bacterium | reverse complement strand
TTGTTTTTATTATCCTAAAAGGAGGACATATCTCTATGGCAAGAAAGTTCAAAACCATGGACGGTAACAACGCGGCGGCGCATGTATCTTATGCGTTCACCGAAGTGGCGGGCATCTACCCGATCACGCCGTCCAGCCCCATGGCGGACTATGTGGATCAGTGGGCTGCTGCCGGGCAGAAAAACATTTTCGGTACCACGGTTAAGGTGTCGGAAATGCAGTCCGAAGCCGGCGCCGCCGGTACGGTGCACGGCTCATTGGCTGCCGGTGCGCTCACCACAACCTACACGGCATCTCAGGGCTTGCTGCTGATGATTCCCAACATGTACAAAATCGCCGGTGAGTTGTTGCCCTCCGTGTTCCATGTGTCGGCACGCTGTGTGGCATCGCATGCGCTGAACATTTTCGGCGATCATTCCGATGTGTACGCCTGCCGCCAAACCGGTTTTGCCATGCTGGCAGAAACCAACACGCAGGAAGTTATGGACTTGGGTGCTGTGGCGCACTTGGCTACCATCAAGAGCCGCGTGCCGTTCATCAACTTCTTCGACGGTTTCCGCACCTCGCACGAAATCCAAAAAATTCAGGTGTGGGACTACAAAGATTTGGCTGAAATGTGCGACATGGATGCCGTGGCAGCATTCCGCAAGCGCGCTTTGAATCCGGAGCATCCGGTGATGCGCGGTTCCCACGAAAACGGCGACATTTTCTTCCAGCACCGCGAAGCTTGCAACAAGTACTACGATGCGGTTCCCGGTATTGTGGAAGAATACATGGGCAAGGTTAACGAAAAGCTGGGCACGGATTATCAGCTGTTCAACTATTACGGTGCGCCGGATGCCGAGCGCATCATTGTGGCCATGGGCTCTTTCTGCGATGTGGCCGAAGAAGTGATTGATTACTTAACGGCTGCCGGCGGGAAGGTGGGGTTGGTGAAGGTTCGCCTGTACCGTTCTCGGCCAAGCATTTGGCGGCGGCGATTCCCGAAACCGTGAAAACGATTGCGGTGCTGGATCGCACCAAGGAGCCGGGTGCTTTGGGCGAGCCGCTGTACTTGGATGTGGTGGCCGCTTTGGCATCGCAGGGCCGTTCCGACATTCGCGTGATCGGCGGCCGTTATGGCTTGGGTTCCAAAGACACACCGCCTTCCAGCGTGTTTGCCGTGTACAAGGAACTGGCCAAGGCCGAACCGAAGCATCAGTTCACCATTGGCATCACCGACGATGTGACCAACCTTTCTTTGGAAGAAGAAGAAGCACCCAACACGGCAGCAGCCGGCACCATCGAGTGCAAGTTCTGGGGTTTGGGCGGTGACGGTACGGTTGGTGCCAACAAGAACTCCATCAAAATCATCGGCGACCACACCGACAAATATGTGCAGGCGTATTTCCAATACGACTCAAAGAAAACCGGCGGTATCACCATTTCGCACCTGCGTTTTGGCGATAAGCCCATCAAGAGTCCCTACTACATCAACAAGGCCGACTTTGTGGCTTGCCACAACCCGTCGTATGTTATTAAGGGCTACAAGATGGTGAACGATGTGAAGCCCGGTGGTGTGTTTATGATTAACTGCCAGTGGACTCCGGAAGAATTGGAGCGCCATTTGCCGGCCGAGGCCAAGCGTTATATTGCCAAAAACAACATTCAGTTGTACACCATCAACGCCATCGATTTGGCCATGCAGATTGGTATGGGCAAGCGCACCAACACGATTCTTCAATCGGCGTTCTTCACGCTGGCCAAGGTGATGCCGCAAGAAGAGGCCATTCAGTACATGAAAGATGCGGCCACCAAGTCCTACTCCAAAAAGGGTATGGATGTTGTGGAAATGAACCACAAGGCCATCGATGCCGGTGCTACGGCGTTTGTGAAAATCGATGTTCCGGCTGCGTGGGCCGATGCCGCCGACGAAACGGAAACCGTGGTGGAAAACGGGCCCGCCAAGCTGGTGAAGATGGTGGACACCATCATGAAGCCGGTTGGCAAGATGAACGGCGATTCGTTGCCGGTGTCTGCGTTTGTGGACCATGCCGACGGTACTTTCGAACAGGGCGCGGCTGCGTATGAGAAGCGCGGTGTGGCTGTGATGGTTCCCGAATGGGAAGCAACCACTTGTGCCAAGTGCAACAAGTGCGCCTTCGTTTGCCCGCATGCCACCATTCGTCCGTTTGCTTTGAGCGAGGCCGAAGTGGCTGCGGCCCCCGACAACATGAAGAAGGCTCCCAAGCCGGTTGTCAAAACCAACTACACCTACACGCTTGCCATTTCGCCCATGGATTGCATGGGTTGCGGTGTTTGCGTTGGCGTTTGCCCGACTCATTCGCTGAAAATGGTTTCCCGCGAGTCGCAGGAAGATCAGCAGAAGGTGTTTGACTACTGCGTGGCCGAAGTTTCGGACAAGCCGGAAGTGCAAAGCAACACCGTTATCGGCAGCCAATACAAGCAGCCGTTGTTGGAGTTCTCCGGTTCTTGTGCCGGTTGCGCCGAAACCGCCTATGCGCGTTTGATCACGCAGTTGTTCGGTGATCGCATGTACATTTCGAACGCCACCGGTTGTTCCTCCATTTGGGGCGGCCCTGCGGCAACTTCGCCCTACACGGTGAACAAAGAGGGCCACGGCCCGGCATGGGCAAACTCCCTGTTTGAAGACAACGCCGAGCACGGCTTCGGTATGTATTTGGGCCAAAAAGCTATTCGTGCGCGCCTGATTGATCAGGTGAAAGAGATGGCCGAATCCGACAAGGCGTCTGCCGAATTCAAGGCGGCGGCCGAAGCCTATTTGAACACGGTGAACAACGGTGCCGAGAACACCAAAGCCACAAAAGCGTTGGTTGCCGAATTGGAGAAGGCTGCTTCCGAAGGGTGCCCCACGGCCAAAGCGGTTTTGGAAAGCAAAGAGTACCTCTCCAAGAAATCCGTTTGGATTTTCGGTGGCGACGGCTGGGCCTACGATATCGGCTTCGGCGGCGTGGATCATGTGTTGGCTTCCGGCGAGGATGTCAACATCATGGTGTTCGACACGGAAGTGTATTCCAACACCGGCGGTCAGGCGTCCAAGGCTTCGCAGATTGGCCAGGTGGCACAGTTTGCCGCAGCCGGTAAAGCGATTGCCAAGAAGAGCTTGGCTGAAATTGCCATGTCCTACGGCTATGTTTATGTTGCGCAAATTGCAATGGGCGCCGACATGAATCAAACCATTAAGGCGATTGCCGAAGCCGAAGCCTATCCGGGCCCGTCTTTGATTATCGGTTATGCGCCTTGCGAGATGCACAGCATCAAGGGCGGTATGGTGAATTGCCAAGCCGAAATGAAGAAAGCTGTGGATTGCGGCTACTGGAACATGTTCCGCTTCAATCCTGCTGCGGATAAGAAGTTTGTCATTGACAGCAAGGCTCCGGCCGATGGCTATCGTGAGTTCATCATGAACGAAGCCCGCTATTCTTCGCTGACCCGTTCCTTCCCTGAACGCGCAGAAATGCTGTTCACCAAGGCAGAAGAAACGGCCATGAAGCGGTATGACCACTTGCTCAAATTGCAGGCACTGTATAACGAGTAAGGGACTACTCCCAACGAAAACAGAAAGGCGCCCGCCGGTTGGCGGGCGCTTTGCTGTGTACTAAAAAAGAAATCCTGCTCGGCATTTGGCCGGGCAGGATTTTGAAATTCAACGAAACCACCCAAGAGATTCGTACAAGGTGCCGCCGCTTGATACATAGCGTTTTATTTCGGTTGCCAGGTGAGAAGCAGCGTGACAGGCGGGCAGGGTTTCCCGCGTGGTGTTCCAATGGAAAATGTATTTTAGGGCAGCGTCGGAAGCATCGTTTTGAACAACTTGGAACAGCTTCTGAAATTGCAAAATGTTGGAGTTTTCTTTCAAGAAAAGTTTTAGCGTGGGATCGAGCAGCCACGAATGGCAGGTAAAGCACCGATAAGGATATTCCGGAAAATGTGCGGCAAAAAAGCGGCGTGCCATGGCAACAGACCGAACGCACTCTTCGAAAAGCAAGGGCCCGCTGGACGGAATGTGAACTTCCAAAACCGGGGTTCCTTCGGAAACGCCGGCATCGGGCACGGCATGTTCACTGCTTCCCATGCAGAATTGCAAGCGCCCCAAAGCGAATAGGCGGCAATCAAAGTGGCGGGAAAGCCAGGCAGTTTCCATCAGCCCCAATTCGCCGGTGAGGTCATACCAAATATCCACCCAGCGAACAATATCTTCCAGTGTATTCAGCAAGACGGTTTTGTTTATGCCGCGTTGGCGGTATTCCTGTTCCAAACGGTCGCACCGATACAAAGCGGCCAACAGATTTCTTTGCGGATTTTCCGAAAACTCGGCGGCGATGTCCGAAGAATACTCCGTTAACAGGGAATCGAATTTCGAACGGTAGTGATCGGAAAACGGCAACCGAGAATACCAATGTTTAACAATATCAATCTTTGATTTCATCGCGAGATGCCCCCGGGTACCAAGATTGAAACCGATCGCAAGCGGGCCGGATATGCTGGAAGTCCTTTTCTTTCAGCCCCAAAAAGCGCATCAGGTTATCGCAGTAGATTTTTTGCTTGATCTCTTCGGTAACGCCGAGTTTGTCCATGATTTCGCCATCCAGTTGCAACCATTTCGCTGTCCAGTTGCTGTTGTACCCATAGGCGTTGGCGTCGGTGCCGAACAGAATGTTGTCGGGAACATCGTACCCCACGGTGAAAATCTTTCTCAGTAGTTCTTCGCGATAAATCATGGGCGTGCCGGGCGTGAGATCAAAGAACATTTCGGCACAGTCTTCTTTTAAAGTCAGGGCGTTTAAGAATTTGCCGTACAGAGCAATACATTCATCGTGCCACGGCCACGAACAGTGCCCCATGGAAAAGCGCAGGCGCGGAACATCCACCAAAGCCTCCCAGTTGAGCGGTTTGTTGTATTGTGAAGAATTGGCACCGTTCCACACAATGCCCGAATGAAAAAAGACGGGTTTGTTTAAGGCTGCGATTTCCGACAGGATGTTCAGACAGGTGTCTTCGTATATGTAAAAGTCGGTGCAAATGATTTTGAACCCCATAACTCCGTTTTCAACGGCTTCGTGCAAGAATTCATGAAGTCCGTCTTCGTAGGGGTGAATCCACGCCACGGGAAACAAACGGTCACGGTAGCCGTCTGTCCAAGCGTGCAGTTCTGCCAACCGTTGTGCGAAGGTGAGCCCGCCGCGTCCGGGATAGCCTTTAATGGGTTTGTGAGAAAACACGCAGCCTCCGTAAATGCCGGCTTGCTCCATGCGGGCCAACAGGTCTTCGGGAGTGGCGGCGGTGTTTTCGGCGTGAATGTGCATATCGTATCGTTTCATAAAAAGGCCTCCTTTGTAGCAAGGGTATCATATCACACGGCAACAAATTTTTCAATTCCGTATTTTCTTGAAATTCCCATAGGTTTCATTCACACTTTCGCAAAAAGAAAAGGTGTCGGGATGGTTTGCCAAAATGGTTTTGAAGTCGGGAAGCTGGTGCCGATTGATAACGCAGAGAAGCACCGACTTTTCTTGGCCGGTGTATACCCCTTCGGCGTGAATTTTTGTGACGCCGTGATGCAAAAGTTGAGTTAATTCTTCGGCAAGGGCATCGGGTTGAGGGGTGATCACCGTGAATTTATAGGCCGTTTTGGTTCCTTGAATGATTTGGTTGCCGACAAAGTTGCAAATGAAGCAATAGGTGATGCACAAAGCAACCGGTTTGTAGCTTACCGTGCCGCCGTCGGAATACACAAACAGCGAAGTTAATGCAATGACAGCGTTCATGGTGAAAGTGACCACAAAGAAATTGGTGGCCGGTTTGACCTTGCTGATGTATTTGGAAATCACTTCCGAACCGCCGCTGGAAGCGTTGTGCTTAAAGCAAAATCCGCAAACCGCGCCGTTGAGCACGCCACTGATAATTACGGGAAAAATGGTGTCGTGCCCGTGTGCGTTGTATTGAAAAGCCTCCAACCCGGATTGCTGCAAGAGCAGATAGAATCCGGAATAGGCCAGCGTGAACAGCAGGGACTTAACGCCGTACCCTTTGGAAATGCAAAAATAGGCAAACACACACAGCGGGACATTGATGATAAGCGAAACATAGCTGATGCTGATGCCCGAAACATACTGAATCATGGTGGCAATGCCGTTAATTCCCGACGGCGCAAAATTGTTTTCGATGATGAAAAAGTAGTAGCTGACGGCTTGCAACAGGGCCATGGCCAGAATGACAAAGCAAGAATAAACGGTGGATGATTTCGGCTTCAAAACAATTCCTTCTTTTTTAAAATAATACGGGAAATACACTTGCATTGCCTAGTATACGGCGGTATAATGAATTTGTAAAACGAATATTTAAAATAGAAAGTATCGGTTTTTTTGATACTTCGGAGGTGAAAGGTGGATATTCGCGAATTAACCACATTTGTGCGAGTGGCCGAACTGCATAGCTTTTCCAAAACGGCCGAAGAGCTGGCCTATGTGCAATCAACGGTAACAATGCAAATTCAGCATTTGGAGCGGGAATTGGGGTACCCGCTGTTTGATCGCATAGGGCGGCAGGTAACATTGACAGCGGCGGGAGCGGAATTTTTGGAATATGCCTATAAAATTCTTCATTTGGCAGAACAGGCAACCGCGTTGGGAGGGAAACAGGACAGGCCAAAAGGGTTGTTGCGCGTGGGGGTGCTGGAATCGCTTTTGCTGGGGTCGCTGTGGGACTTGTTGCCGCAATTTTGTGAAGAACAGAGTGGCATGGAATTGCAAGTCAAAATGGGAGAAAGAACCGAATTGGTGCAATATCTAAAACAAAACCAGCTGGATTTGGTATACATCAACGGCGGCGGAAATACCGATGCGGATTTGCAGTGCTGCTACCGCCGCGAAGAACGCATGGTGTTTGTCAGTAATCCGCACCATCCCATGGCACAAAAAGAAGAGGTTTCCGTGAAGGAATTGCTCACCTACGATTTGGTGGTAACCGAACGCACCGGCTTTTGTTACGATTGTTTGCGTGAGCTTGCGGCGCGCTGTGGTGGTCGGTTGCATCATTCGGTTGAGGTGGATAGCACCGCCATGGTGGTGCATTTGGTGCAGCAGGGGCGTGGTGTGGCGATGTTGCCGCGCTATGCTGTGTTGAAGGAGTTGCAGGCAGGGCGCTTGGTGGAGATAGCGGTGGACATGCCGCCCCAAGTGTATTACAGCCAGCTGTTAAGTCACCGAAAGCGGTGGTTGTCGCCGGCTATGTTGGCGTTTGTTGAAGCGGTTCGCCAAAGCGAAGAATAAGGCGTTTCCGATGGCTTGGCCCAAGCGGGGCTTCTCCGATTGGGTATTTTAAAAAGCAGGGCACGGGAAACAATTTGTTTTCCACGCCCTGTATGGTCTTACTTATATAATTGGTAAAGAGAGGCGTAGGTGCCGCTTTTTTGCATGAGTTCGGTGTGTGACCCCATTTCCACAATGCCGTCACGGGTGATAACGGCAATAACATCGGCGTTACGCACGGTTGTCAGGCGGTGGGCAACAATAAAGGTGGTGCGCCCTTTGGCCAAGCGTTCCAGCGATTGCTGGACAAGACGTTCCGATTCGTTGTCCAACGCACTGGTGGCTTCGTCCAAAATTAACACCGGCGGATTTTTCAGAAAAACGCGGGCAATGGAAAGGCGCTGTTTTTGCCCGCCGGAAAGTTTCACGCCGCGTTCGCCGACATAGGTATCATAGCCGTTGGGGAGCAGGGCAATGAATTCGTCGGCTCCGGCAAGGCGGGCGGCTTCTTCCACTTCCTCGCGTGAGGCGTGGGGGTTCCCGTAGGCGATGTTTTCGTAGATGCTGCCGGAAAACAAATACACATCTTGTTGCACCACGCCAATGGCCCGGCGCAGGGAACCGAGGGTTACATTTCGAACATCCTTGCCGTCCAGGGTAACGCAACCGTCGGCAATGTCGTAAAAGCGGGGAACCAATCCGCACAGGGTTGTTTTTCCGCCCCCCGAGGGGCCAACCAGCGCAATGGTTTTACCGGCAGGTACTTCCAAATTCAGATGGCTCAAAACTGTTTCGCCGGCGTCGTTGTAGCGGAAGGTGACATCGTGAAAGCACACATGCCCTTGTACTTGCGACAGTTCTATGGCGTTGGGGCAGTCGGTGATGGTGACGGGAGTATCCATGATTTCGGTGAATCGTTCGATGCCGGTCATGCCGCGATAGAACTGCTCGGAAAATTCGATGATGCGACGCACCGAGGTGAGCAGGGTGGACACATACAGCAAATAGGCCACCAGGTCGGCGGGGGTGATGTAGTGGTTAATCATGAACAGGGCGCCGGCTACCACCACCAGAATGTACATCAATCCATCGAAAAAGCGAGTGGTGCCATTGAAGCCGGCCATGGCATAGTAGATTTTCTTTTTTACTTCAAGAAAACGGGTGTTCCCTTTTTCAAATTTTTCCAATTCCAGCGATTCGTTGGCAAAGGATTTGACAACGCGAATTCCCAGCAGGCTGTCTTCCACTTGCGAATTGATTTCTCCGATAACAACCCGCGAATCGCGGAAGCCTTCTTTCATGCGGTGACGGAACGGGATACACACAACCAGCATGAGGGGAATGATGGCGAAAACAAGGAGAGTCAGCCACACATTGATGCGGGACAGAATGATAAACGCGGTGACAATTTTGATGCCGGCAATAAAAAATTCTTCGGGGCAATGATGAGCAAATTCGGTGATTTCAAACAGGTCGTTGGTGATGCGCGACATGAGTGTGCCGATTTTTGTTTCGTCGTAATATGAAAACGGCAGCGCTTGCAAATGGCGAAACAAATCGCTGCGCATGCGGGTTTCAATGCGGGTTCCCATAATGTGGCCAATGGAAGTCATGTAATAGTTGGCGGCAGTGTCAATCAGGCGCAAACCCAAATAGAGGGCGCCGATGGTTAGAACGGTTTGCACCGTGAGCGATGCCAAATCGTTCATGGCTTTATCGGTGATATACCGCACCATCATGGGCAGGATGAGTTCGCAAACGGTGGTGAGAGCAGCACAAAACAAATCGAGAGCGAGAACGCCGATAAAGGCGTGAAAGTACGGAAGGAAGCGACGAATGAGTGCGCGGTGGGATTGCGTGGGTTTCTTTTCCATAATAGTAACACCTCAACATTAATTATAACGGAAATCCAAGGAAAATACAAGAAAGGACTTGCCTTTTTAGAAAAATCGGTATATAATGAAACAAAAATCGAATACCGCCTATATGATGCTTGCAGGAAATGTGGTATTCACAACCGAAGGAGCAATACTCTCAGGTGTCCCGCCGGGATGAGGACTGTAAGCAGATAGGACTTTGGAGACATTCGCCGCACGGCGAGGGCCGAAGGGGCAACGCGCAGCTGCGGGAATCTCTCAGGCAAAAGGACAAAGAAAACGCACCGTCTGTTCGGGTGCTTTTTGTTTTTTTGTGAACCGCTTGGCTGAGCGGTTCGTTTTTGTTTTAGGAGGAAAACGCATGGAGCAATTTTTAAAAACGCTGGAAACTGTGAACAAAGCGATCTACGATGTGGTGTGGGTGAAAATCGGATTGTGGTTGCTGATTGGCGCCGGAATTTTGATGACCTGCTGCACCAAGTTTTTTCAGGTATCCCACCTGAGGCATTGGTTTAAACACACCTTGGGAAGCCTGTTCCACAAGGATGTTATCAAGCACACCGAAGAAAAGGGTGCCATTTCGCCGTTCCAGGCATTGTGCACGGCGCTGGCGGCCACCATCGGCACCGGAAACATCGCCGGCGTGGCGGCGGCCATTTGCATCGGCGGCGCCGGGGCCGTGCTTTGGATGTGGATTGCTGCCTTTTTCGGCATGATGACCAACTATTCGGAAAATGTGCTGGGCATTTACTATCGCCGGCGCAATTCGGAAGGCGAATGGTCGGGCGGTGCCATGTACTACCTGAAAGACGGTTTGGGCCGCAAAAAGGGCATGAAAACGGTGGGCGCCGTGTTGGCGGTTCTGTTCTGCATTTGCACATTGTTGGCCTCGTTTGGTATCGGCAGCATGGGGCAGGTGAACAAAATTGTTGCGAATGTCGCACAGGCGTTTGACATTCCTTCGCTGTCCTCTGTGGAAGTGTTTGGCGGCGTTTCGCTGTACAATGTGCTGCTCGGTGTGCTCATCATGTTGCTGACAGCGCTTATTGTGCTGGGCGGCTTAAATCGCATTGCGTCGGTGGCGGAAAAAGTGGTTCCCTTCATGGTGATTTTGTTTGTCACCGGGAGTTTAGTAATTATCGGAATCAACTACGCCAACATTCTTCCGGCGTTTAAGGCAATTTTTGCCAACGCGTTCACCCCGATTGCTGCTGTGGGCGGCGGAGTCGGAACGGTTGTGAGCAAGGTGATGACACAAGGATTTAAACGCGGTGTGTTTTCCAACGAAGCCGGGCTTGGTTCTTCGGTGATGGTACATTCCAATTCCAATGTGAAAGAACCGGTTAAGCAGGGCATGTGGGGCATCTTTGAAGTATTTGCCGACACCATGGTTGTTTGCACCATGACGGCATTGGTTGTGCTGACTTCCGGTGCTTACAATCTGGAAACCGGGTCCATACTGGCAGGCTACACAGACGCCACCTTGGTGGCAGGTGCTTTTAACCAAGTGTTTTCGTGGGGCAATATCGGCGAAAAATTCATTGCCATTGCCATGTTCCTGCTTGCGTTTACCACGGTGTTGGGGTGGTCGCATTACGGTTCAAAAGCCTGGGAGTATCTGTTTGGTGCCAAGAGTACGGTTGTTTTTAAGATCATTCATGTTTGTACCGTCATGTTCGGTGCCGTGATGACTTCGTCGTTGGCATGGGATATTTCCGATACGTTCAACGGACTGATGATGATTCCCAACTTGATTGGTGTGGTAGCACTGGCACCCTTGGTGATGAAAATTACCAACAACTATGTGGATCGCAATCTTAAAGGGAAAGCGGTGGAGGCCATGCTCTCGTACCAACAAAGCCAAACGGAAGAAGCGGTTCAAGAATTGGTTGAAAAATAAAAAGCGCCGTCCACCGGGCCCTGCCTGGTGGACGGTGTTTTTATTGGTCTCCGTTCTTTTCGCTATCGAGAAAGACAGAAGAAAATCGAGGGCTTTGTCGCAAAGAAATGTAATCGCAATTCGAGAAAATCAAATGGTCCCACAGCGTAATTTCCATTAATTTAAGTGCCCGAATCAGATACTGGGTGGTTTGTAAATCCTGTGAGGAAGGAACGGCAAAACCAGCGGGGTGATTGTGAGAAAGAACCACCCCCGTTGCCTGCTTTCGGATTGCCAATTCGGCGATTTCGCGTGCACGCGCAGAAGTTCCGGTGAGGGTTCCGGTGCTGAGAACCACGTAGCCGAGAAGATCAAACCGGTTGTTCAAAAACAGGACAACGCTTTTTTCTTTCGGTTCGTTAAGGAAGAACGATTGCAAAAAGGCGCCTGTTTCTTCAATACAAGAAAAAGAAGTGATGCTGTTTTGCCGTTCCATTTGGTAACGCGGCAACAACTTGCCGCACAAATTCAGCAATATAGCCGAATGTTCGGAAATGCCGTCTATACGGCATAAGTCTTCCACGGGAGCATCCAGCACATGGGGCAAGTCACCAAAAGTGTTTAACAGGGTGTGGGCCAAGGGATTGGTGTCTTTTCGGGGGATGGAATAAAACAGCAACAATTCCAAAACCTGATGTGCTTCCAAAAAGGAGAGGCCGCTTTTTAAAAATTGTTTTTTCAGTCGTTCACGGTGACCGCTGTGGATTTTACTTTCCATGGTAACACCTCTTTCAATCATTATAGCAAACGCAAGGACAAAAGAAAAGGTGTTTCGACAAATTCTCTTCAAGAAAATAAATGAAATGAAAAGTGAGAAACCGAGATATTGCAAGAGAAAATGAGAGAAATCGAGAGAGAAAGGGATATAAATTAAAAAAACCGGAAAATGGGTCTTGACAGCCTTTTTTGGGTGTGGTATGATAGGCAAGCTGTGAAAAAACAAGAGAATAAAACAGGAGGTTTTCACCATGTCCACTTATATGGCAAAAGCTGGCGAAGTCGAGCGCAAATGGTATGTTATCGATGCCGCCGGAAAGCCGCTGGGCCGCGTGGCTGCCGAAGCTGCCGTGTTGCTCCGTGGTAAGCATAAGCCCACCTACACGCCTCATGTCGATTGCGGTGATCATGTTATCATCATCAACTGTGCCGAAGCCGTTTTGACCGGCAAGAAATCGGAGCAGAAGGTTTGGTACCGTCACACCGGCTGGATTGGCAACCTGAAAGAAACCAAGTATTCCACGCTGATGGCACAGCGCCCCGAAAAGGCGATGGAACTGGCCGTGAACGGTATGATCCCCAACAACACTTTGGGCCGTCAGGCACGCACGCGCTTGCGCGTATATGCCGGTGCACAGCATGACCATGCTGCACAGAAGCCCGAAGTGCACGAGTTTTAATAAAGGAGGCTGCTACTCATGGATTACAACAAAAGACCGTATTTCTACGGTACCGGTCGTCGCAAAAAATCGGTGGCCCGCGTTCGTTTGTACAACGGCACCGGCAAAGTGACCATCAACGGTCGCGATATCGACGACTATTTCGGTTTGGAAACACTGAAAGTGATTGTTCGTCAGCCTCTGGAACTCACCGGCATGACAGAAAAATTCGACATTGAATGCCGCGTAGCCGGTGGTGGCGTTACCGGTCAGGCCGGTGCTATTCGCCACGGCGTTGCTCGTGCCTTGTTGCAGTACGACAGCGAATCGTTGCGCTCGGCGTTGAAGAAAGCCGGGTTCCTCACACGCGATCCGCGCATGAAGGAACGCAAGAAGTACGGCTTGAAAGGCGCTCGCCGCGCACCGCAGTTCTCCAAGCGTTAATCGAAAATATTTTAAAAAGCAAACGCTCCGAAGCCGATTGGGTTTCGGAGCGTTTTTTAATGCCAAAGCAGCAAAGTCTGTGTGCCTGCCGACGGCCGCATTTAAATCGGTTGTCGCTATCTCCGCGACCAGCTGCAGGGAACAGAGCCGTTAAGGGCGGCGATGATGGTAGCGGGGGAGGCGTCTGCCAATTCCAGATAGGCAAGTGGTTCGTTAATGTCGAGTAGCCGATGAGCATCGGAATTGAGCAACAAAGGCGTGTGCCGGATTTCGGGATATTGCGCGGTTAGCTGTTCCACATCACCGGTTGCGGTTATCTCGACAGCGGTGAAGCCAACCGGGGGAATATTGCCCAAAGCGGCGGTGACGCTGTAAGACGGGCGGTCGATATGTGCCGGGAAAGCGGTTCCGCCAAACGAGCGAACCAGCGGCACCACCGTGTCAACGCTGATGGTTGATGCTGTGGTAAGCAGCACATCCTGTGTGCCGACGGGTTCGTCTTGGGCGTTGCAAATGATTTGCTCACCGAAGATATCCGGGCGGTTGCGCACCGGTGGTAGGGTGCTGTCAACGGTGTTTTGAAAGGCTAGTGCTTGCTCCGTTGTTGGAAAAAGGCAAACAATGTGCGCTTCTTCGGCGGTGCACAATTCCATGCCCGGCAAAAAAGTTAATCCGATTTCAGCCGCCACCTGTGCGGCGGCAGGGCAATTCAAACAGGAATTGTGGTCGGTGAGGGCGATCGCTTGCAGCCCTAACAAGGCGGCCATGTGTACCAAATCGTGCGGGGTCATTTCCTCGTCGCCGCAAGGGGATAAGCAGGAATGTAAGTGAAAGTCGTAGTATACCCTCATGAGCCGTTCCTCATTGCGACAATAGCCGCGACAGGGCAACTGCCAACGAATAGCTGTCTTGCGGGCTGCGCAATACCGTTACGGATTCCAATGCGGCGCGATTGTGCGCGGCGTCATCCAGCGTGGCGTTTTCGCATAGAATAAGACAGGGAAGGTCGGCCAAAACGCAAACCGCGATGGCGTTCACATTGCCCATGACACTAATCCAAGCGCTGCCGGCTGGTGCGCGCCCCATGACCCAACTGAGCAAATCGCCGCAATACCCGCCGCGTACTTCGCGGGTGAGGTCGCCTTCGCACAGAACTTCCAAATGCAGGTGAGTGGCCAAGTCTTGAACAGTGATCATGTGGATTCTCCTTCCTCGGGAATTTCGGTATGCTGCAACAGTTGCCGCATGCGGAAAATGCAATCGTTTTCGTCGGCAAGGCCCAAAGCAACATCTTCGGCCAAAGCACGGCAGGTGGGCGCACCGCATGAGCCACAGTCCAGTTGAGGGAGGTGTGTGAAAACGGCTTCGGCGTTTTGCATTAAGCGCATGGCGTCTTCCACATTTTCGGCCAGTCGCAATGCCGGATTTTCCCGCAACGGTTCGGACCATGAAAGGGAAGAAAGCCCGCCTATATCGTCGGCTCGGTTGCAGGAAACCGGAAGATATTTGCGAAGATGTTTGATACGGGCTTTGGCAACATATCCGTTTTCGGTGGTAAAAACGCCGCCGACACAGCCGCCGGCGCAGGCATTCAACTCGATGAAATCCAAATCGGCAAATTTTTCGTCTTCCAAATCTTCCAATACATGAATCACATTCTGAATGCCGTCCGCCGAAAGGTGATTTTCGTTTAGAGTGCCGGCGGCTTCGCCCCCGATAAACGACCAGCTGATGCCAATCAGGCCGGCGTTTGACAAAGGTTCAATGCGGTCAAGATGATTCATTTTCCCCACCAAAGCGGGATAAATATCACTGATGGCCAATACACCGTCAACCTGTGAGCGGGGCATTCCCAACGGAAAGTGGGCATCGGTTACTTTGGCGGGGCAGGGAGAAATAAAAAAGATGCCGATATCGTCGGGGGCTAACCCGGTGCGAGCCATGGCGCGTTGCCGCGCCAAGGAGGCCGATACTTCCATGGGCGATTTGAATGGCAAGACATGGTTGCACAAATCGGGAAAACGCACTTGAATGAGCCGCACAACCGCTGGGCAGGCAGAACTGATAACCGGTTTTTTCAGCTTGCCGTCGGCCAACAGTTGACGGGTGGCGTCCGATACAATCTCTGCCCCGCGGGATACTTCAAACACTTCGTGAAATCCCAGTTCCAACAAAGCGGTGAGCACAATGTCAACATCGTCCAGATTGCGAAATTGCCCATAAAGGGAAGGAGCGGGAAGAGCGATAGTGTAACGGTAGTCGGACAGCAATGCCAAAGAATCGTGCCGCGCTTTTTTGGCCCGGTGCGGGCAAACGCGAATGCACTCGCCGCAATCAATGCACCGTGCGGAAATAATGGTGGCCTTGCCGTCGCGCACGCGGATGGCTTGCGTGGGGCAATGCTTGATGCAGTTGGTACAGCCCACACATTTGTCGGTATCCAAAGTAACGGAATGGACAAAGCGTTCCATACGATAACAAGCTCCTTACTTCTCACCGTTTGCCCGCACGGTCATGTGCATACGGGTTCCTTTTCCCGGTGCGGTATCTATGGTGAGCTCATCGGTGTATTTTTTAATGTTGGGAAGGCCCATGCCGGCACCAAAACCAAGGTCACGCACGGTTTCCGAAGCGGTTGACCAGCCTTCTTGCATGGCCAGTTCCAAATTGGGAATACCCGGCCCACGGTCGGAAAGAAGAACGGTGATACAATCGGGAGAAATGTCCACATCCGCCGTTCCTCCGCCTGCGTGAATAACCATGTTGATTTCGCCTTCGTACATGGCAATGGAAACCCGGCGAATAATATCCGGCCGAAAGCCAAGCTGTTTCAGCTTTCCTTTAACGGCACCGGAGGCTTCGCCGGCACGGGTGAAATCGTCTCCGGGCACTTCGTAATGCAGATGAATGCTCATAGCATCACCGCCTTAGAGTTCGTCGCCGCCGGAAAGCCCGTTGGTGTACAACAGCCCGCAAGCGGTAAACATACGCAGCGGGGTGGTTAGCAGGACAATGCCGCGTTCTTCGGCCAAGGCAATCATTTCCGGGGTCGGTTCTTTTCCGCGAACAAAAACGATGCACACCATGTCCATCATTTCTGCTGTGCGAACAACTTGCGTGTTTACCAAGCCGGATAACAAAACCGATTGGTCTTTGACAAAAGCAAGGACATCGCTCATCATATCGCTGCCGCAGGCATTGCGTACTTCGGTGTCCAGTGCCTTGCCGGCACGCAGTTCGGCGTGGAGAATGGATTTAACATCCGCGATGGTCATGGAAAATCATCCTTTCTGTGCTTTCTGATTTTCATTATAGCGTTAAATCATCGGATATGCAATACATCCTTAGAAAAATTGCAAAAAATTCGAAAAGCAGTTGACTAATAGAAAATAAAATAGTACAATAGTTCCTAACTTGACTTTATTTATTACCGGGAGGAATTGATTATGGCAAGAGTGTATAATTTTTCGGCGGGGCCGTCTGTGTTGCCGGAAAGCGTGTTGCGCCGTGCGGCAGACGAAATGCTGGACTATCAGGGGTCCGGTCAGTCGGTTATGGAAATGTCGCACCGCTCCAAAACCTACGACGCCATTATTAAAGAGTGCGAAGCGTTGTTGCGTTCGGTGATGAACATTCCCGACAACTACAAGGTGTTGTTTTTGCAGGGCGGGGCATCGTCCCAGTTCGCCATGATCCCGCTAAATCTGATGACAGGCAGTGGCAAGGCAGACTTTTTGATCACCGGGCAGTGGGCCAACAAAGCCTACCAAGAAGCCTCCCGCTATGGGGAAACCAAGGTGATTGCCAGCTCCAAAGACAAAACGTTTTCCTACATTCCGGAATGGGATTCGGCCGATTTCACAAAGGATGCCGACTATTTCCACATTTGCATGAACAACACCATCTACGGTACCAAGTTCACCAAGTTGCCGGAAACCGGCGATGTGCCGTTGGTGGCCGATGTTTCGTCTTGCATTTTGTCCGAGCCAATTGATGTGTCGCGCTTTGGTATGCTGTATGCCGGTGCTCAAAAGAATATGGGTCCTGCCGGCTTAACCGTGGTGATTATTCGTGAAGATTTGATCGGCGAGGCGCAAGCGTGCACGCCCACCATGTTTAAGTATAGCATCCATGCCGATAACGGTTCCATGTACAACACGCCGCCTTGCTATTCCATTTATATCTGCAAGTTGGTGTTGGAGTGGCTGCGCGACGAAATCGGTGGCTTGGAGAAGATGAAAGAAATCAACGAGAAAAAGGCAGCCATGCTGTATGAGTTCCTGGATTCTTCCAAGTTGTTCCGTGGCACGGTGGAAAAGAAAGATCGGTCGCTCATGAACATTCCGTTTGTCACGGGCAACGAAGAGCTGGATGCTAAATTTGTTAAAGAAGCAGCGGCGGCGGGATTTGTTAACCTCAAAGGCCATCGTTCTGTTGGTGGTATGCGTGCTTCGATTTATAATGCCATGCCGGTGGAAGGCGTGGAAAAACTGGTGGAATTCATGAAGGCCTTTGAAGCGGCCAATGCTTAACAACGGGTTTGCACAAAGGAGAAAAGACAGATGAACATTTTAACTTTAAACAAAATTGCCGCCTGTGGCACAGAACGCCTGGGTGAGAGCTATACCGTGGGCGATGCCGTGGAAGCGCCGGCTGGCGTGTTGGTTCGCTCGGCGGCCATGCACGACATGGCATTTCCGGAATCGTTGTTGGCGATTGCGCGTGCCGGTGCCGGTGTGAATAACATTCCGATTGATCGGTGCAGTGAGCAGGGCATTGTGGTGTTTAACACACCGGGTGCCAATGCCAACGCGGTGAAAGAATTGGTAATTGCCGGATTGCTGTTGTCTTCGCGCAAAGTGGTTCCGGCCATCGAATGGGCGCGTACCCTGAAAGGGAAAGGCGCCGAAGTGGGCAAGCTGGTTGAAAAAGGAAAGAGCCAATTTGCCGGCCCGGAAATCAAAGGCAAAAAGCTCGGTGTTATCGGATTGGGTGCCATTGGCGTGTTGGTTGCTAATGCCGCACAAGCGTTGGGCATGGATGTTTATGGCTATGATCCGTATCTTTCGGTGGATGCCGCGTGGAAACTGTCGCAGTCGGTGCATCGTGCTGCCAGTGCCGAGCAACTGATGGCGGAATGTGATTATATCACCCTGCATTTGCCGCTGACTCCGGACACCAAAAACACCATCAACGCCGATACGATTGCCACGATGAAAGACGGCGTGCGCATTTTGAATTTTGCACGCGGAGAATTGGTGAACAGTGAGGCCATGTTGGCGGCGCTGGAATCCGGAAAAGTGGCGGCCTATGTGGTGGATTTCCCGTCGGATGACATGCTGAATGTGAAAAATGTGATTGCCATTCCGCATTTGGGGGCATCCACACCGGAAAGCGAAGACAATTGCGCCATGATGGCGGCCGACGAAATTAAAGCCTATTTGGAGCAGGGCATTATTTGCAATTCGGTGAATTTCCCGGCGATGGAAACGGCCAAAACCACAGCAGTGCGTGTGTGCGTGTTGCATCGGAATATTCCGACGATGCTGGCACAAATCAGCACGCTGATTTCGGAAGACGGCATCAATATTGATACCATGACAAACCGTTCCAAGAAAGACAACGCCTACACCGTTTTGGATGTGGCCACGGATGTGGCCGACTCCACTTTGGAGAAAATCCGTGCGATTGACGGCGTGATTCGCGTGCGTAAGATTTAACCGGTGAACAGCAAAACTCCCGGCAGAACCTGTGTTCTGTCGGGAGTTTTTGATGTCTTGTTTACAACCGGCGGCGGGTGTGCTACAATATTACAAACAGCAAGGGGGAACAGAAATGGCAGAAACGGTGTGGCGCGTAATCGGCGGTTTCGTTAGTGCATTACTGATATTATGGGGGTTGTTACCGTTATCGGCCGGCTTATTCGGCGTGGGAAGTGCCGCGATGGTGGTTGTCGGTGCTGCCGGCGTGTTGTTATCGGTTGCATTCCCCTGGGTGTCGCTGAGTGTGCAACATTTGTGGCAGAAAACGGCCGGCAAATGGATTATACTGGTGCCGGCGATTTTGATGGCTTTGTTGGTGGCGCTGTTTGTGGTGGTGTCGATTTTCATGATAGCAGCCACATTTTCCAAGCCTTCGGAGGAAGCCACGGTTGTGGTTCTGGGGGCCGGATTGTATGAGAACCGTCCCAGCACGATTTTGCGCGGACGATTGGATGCGGCGGCAGACTATCTGAAAGAGCATCCGCAGGCGGCTTGTATTGTGTCGGGTGGGCAAGGTGAAGACGAACTGTGCACGGAAGCCGCAGTGATGAAAGAGTATTTGCTGCAAGTCGGCATTGCTCCGGAGCGAATTTACACAGAGGAACAGGCCACCAGCACCTATGAAAATATTTGCTTTTCCAAAGAAATCATCGAAGAAAATCAGTTGAACCCGGCAATGGCGGTGGTGACGCAGGAGTTTCACCAGTACCGCGCACAGCAGTTTGCCAAATCGGCAGGATTTTCCGACGTGGGGGCGGTGACAGCGCACACCCCGTGGTATTTGCTGGGAAGTTATTGGATTCGGGATTTTGCCGGCATTTGCCACATGGCATTGTTGGGTAATTAACATTGCCGTGCATAGGGGAACAGAACAAAAGAAAAGGCCCCCTTTGGCAACCGAGTGATTCGGTTGTGAGAAGGGGGGCCTTTTTAGCGTACAGGGGTGAGTTACTTATCACAAAAGTATGAATTATCTTTGCTTCGATACTCACTGGGTGTACAGTGATAGAATTTCCGAAAAGTTTCCGCAAAGTAGCTGGCACCCGAGAAACCGACTTCATAACTGATTTCCAAAACGGTCATATCGGTATGTTTCAGCAATTCCATTGCTTTCCTCAAACGCAATTCCGTTACATATTCGATGGGGGTTTTGTTGATGTATTTTTTGAAAAGAGCACAACATCCGGTTTTCCCCATGTTTCCCGATGCGGCGATTTCTTCCAGACTTAGCTTTTGACTGTAATGTTGATGAACAAAAGACAGCATGTTTTTCAGCGAGGATAGCCGATAGGTTTTTGCCAAGTGCTTTTTTTGAATGGACATGACATTTTCACACAGGGCAATCCATATATCAAAAAACATGCGCTGGATTTTCAGTTCGGAAAGCGCATCGTTACGAAGGGCGTATATTTCTTGAACAGCGGCAAGAACGGATTGTTCCCAAGGGGTATTCCCCGTGAAATGATAAAACGGGATATGCTCGTTAAAAAGAAGCGGTGTTACATAGGTTTGCTCCACCGTTCGGGAAGAACACAGCAAAACCGGGTGAAGCAGGACACAAAGGAAAAGACATTCCTTTTTTTGGTCGGAAAAGCCAAAATGCAATTGCCGCGCATTGACAAAAACACCTTCGCCCTTGTTCAGCACAATCATTTCGCCGTTGATAGCATATTGCATTTGTCCCGAAAGAATGAAAATCAGTTCCACATCGTCATGCCAATGGCTTTCGGCCGCATAGTTGGGATAGGCAGACAACTTGCCTTTTCGGATATAGGCCGGAAAGTCTGCTTGATTATACAGGACTCGTTCGGAACCGTCGGGTTTGATGGTGGGGTAGGGCATAGGCACCTCTTGAAAGATTGTTATAGATTTATGGTCGATTCCCTTTGAAATAAGAGAAAAGCTTGTATTATAATTATACTATACAGAGGGATTTTCGTCAACAAGAGGTGAGTGGCTATTAACGGGAAAAGCGGATTTCACAAAACCATGTTGTCACTGATTGTTCCGATGGCTCTGCAACAGTTGCTACTTGCAGCGGTGGGCGCCGGGGATTCCTTGATGTTGGGGTTTGTCAGCGGCGATGCCATGGCGGCCGTGTCGTTGGCGGCCAATATCGAGTTCGTGGAAAACTTGTTTTTATCCGCCGTGGTAGGCGGTGCCACCATTGTATCGGCACAATACTGGGGCAAAGGGGATGCCGGAACCGTTGAACGGATTTTCAGGCTGATTTTGCGATATGCGGCGGTTATTTCTGTTGTTTTCACCGCGGTGGCGCTTGCTTTTCCGGAACGGTTGATGCAACTGTTTACCAACGAGGTCTCTTTGATTTCCTTGGGAGCCGAGTATATTCGCATGGCATCCGGTTCGTATTTGGTAACAGGTGTTTCCCAGTGCTATCTTTGCATGATGAAAACCACGGGGCAAACAAAGCAGAGTGTGGGTATCAGTTCTTCGGCACTGTGCCTGGATACCGTGTTGAACGCAGTGTTCATTTTCGGCCTACACATGGGAGCGGCCGGTGCGGCACTAACCACATCGGTTACAAGAGTCGTGGAACTAATTGCTGTATTGCTTTATGCGAACAAGATGGCGGTTACACCGCAACGACATTCTTCGGTTTCGGCGGCAGTGCATCGGGATTTTTTGCATTGCAGTGTTCCTCATTTGATTAATTCCCTGTTGTGGGGATTGGGCATGGCTGTGTATGCTGCCGTTATTGGGCGCTTGGGAGTGGCCGTGGCAACGGCTTATTCGGCCGCTTCTGTTGTTCGCAATCTTTCCATTTCGCTTTGCCGCGGCTTGGCACAAGGGGTGGAAATTCTGCTGGCAGAGATGATGGGGGCCGGAAAAATGCAAGAGGCAAAACGGTTTGGCAAAACAATGAGCCGCTTTTCGGCTGTTTTTGGAGTGGTTTGCGGTGCGTTGGCCGTGCTTTTTGGTGCGGTGCTTTCCCACTTGATGGTGCTGTCGGCGGAAGCGCAAACGGCGTTGTATCACATGATTTTGATAAGTGCGTTTTATGTATCCACACAATGTGTGAATATCGTTGTGGTTTGCGGTGTGTTTGTGGCAGGCGGAGATACGGCCTTTGATGCATACAGTGTGGCGGTGACAATGTGGTTGGTGATTATTCCGCTGGCACTCGCTGCGGCGTTTTGGTGGCGGTGGCCCCCGCTTGTTGTGTATTTTATTTTGAGCCTGGATGAAGTTGTTAAAATACCGTGGGTGTATGTTCATTACAAACAATACAACTGGTTACGGAATATTACAAGGGAGGAAGTATCATGACCATGCGCGAACGGATTGCCCAAGGAAAATTGTTTACCGATTACTGTGAGGGCCTGCCGGAGGATAGGTTGCGTTGCAAAAAGAATATGGCGGCATTTAACCGCAGCGAACCCGACGATATACCAACACGGTTTCGTCTGATGCAAGCCCTTTTCGGAAAAGAAACCAGTGCGTGGATTGAACCGCCGTTTTACTGCTGTTACGGAACAAACATCACGCTGGGAAAACACACCTACATCAATATGAATTGCAGCTTTATTGATGACGGACAAATCACGGTAGGCGAGGCGGTGATGTTTGGCGCCAATGTGGTGATTGCTACGGTGGGACATCCGATTAAGCCGACCATGCGAAACTATATGTATACAGATCCGGTTGTGATTGGAGATAATTGTTGGATTGGAGCAAATGTAACCATTTGCCCCGGTGTTACCATTGGAGAAAATACGGTTATCGGGGCGGGAAGTGTTGTGACCAAGGATATTCCCGCCAATGTGATTGCAGTGGGCAATCCGTGCCGTGTTCTTCGGGACATTGATGAACGCGATGAGGTGTACTACTACAAAAACAAAAAGTTCAGTGATAGCGGCATTGACGAAGATGCGGAAGCCAAAGAAGAATGAAAAAGGGAAGTGTTCCTGCCTGGGAACACTTCCTTTTTGAAAGAGAGGGGTTATAGGTGAAATAGGGTGCGCAAAGTGCCGGCAACGCTGTCGGTTTCGGCGGCGCTGCTTTCCGGCAATGTGCCGCACATTCGATAAGGATGGCCGACAGCGGCAAGAAGTTCGGTGTCGTTGACACCGTCGCCGAAAGCCACGGCTTGCGAAGCGTCAATGCTCAGTTTTTGCATCAAAGTGAGGGCGGCATTGCCTTTGTTGGCACAGGGAGCAACCAGCTCAGTGATGCCGGGTTCTTGATAGGCAATGCGGTAATGGGGGCTACGGGGCGGAATAACCGAAGAAAACAATTCCAATTTGAGGAAATCCTCTCCGATTTCGTTGGGGGTATCAACAGCATGTCCGCTTGTGGGGGCATGCCCCAGGCAATACACGGTTTCGCGCCCGTACACCGCAGCGCAGGGGAATTGTTCCAGCAAAGCCAAAGCGGTTTTGCGCGGGATTGGCCGCTTGTGCAGAATGCTGGTTTGTTTGCGGGTTACTGCACCGTCCAAACAAATAAAAATCAGCCGATGTGCCAACGAGCCGAACAAATCGCGCAACTGTCCATAGGGACGGCCGCTGGCCACCGCAACCGTAATGCTGCGGTCGGTTAGGCGGCGAAAGGTATCCAAAATTTCGGGGGACAAGTGCTCTTGCCCATGGGGCAACACGGTGCCGTCTACATCACAGAAAACCAAACGAAGCATGGGCCATTCTCCTTATTTCATGGTAACTACGGTGACACCGTTTTCTCCTTCACCATACACGCCCAGACGGAAGGAATCCACACCGGGGTACCCGCGCAAATAGTCCTGCACGGCGGCGCGCAAGGCACCGGTGCCCTTGCCATGGATAATGGTGACGCGCTCTAAGCCGGCCAGGCGGGCGTCGTCAAGAAATTTGTCCACCTCTTGCAGGGCTTCGGTTGTGGTTTGCCCACGCAAATCCAGTTCGGTTCGAGCTTGACGGTGTGAGCGGGACAGGCTGCCGTTTGCGGGACGTTGTTTGCGAGTGGCGGAGGAAACCGATGTCGGTTTGTGTTCTTCCAAACGAAGGGAAGACACATCAACGCGGGTGCGAACAATGCCTGCTTGCACTTCCACGCGATGGGAAGCATCGGGGAGGGAAATCACGGTGGCGATTTTGTCGATATCCGTTAGCAAAACGGTATCGCCGATTTTGAGAGGACGAGGCAAGGTGTATGATTCGTGCCGGCGGCTGGTAACGGGATCAATGTCATCTTCCAATTTGTTCAATTTGTTCCGCAACTGAGCGCGGGCGGCCGAGGCTTTTTGAGAAAAATCGGCAGCGTCTTTTTGGCGACGCAATGTATCCAGTTCTTCAATCAGTGCTTCCGAATCGTGGCGGGCGCGTTCCACCAACCGCTTTGCCTGGTCGCGCGCTTCGTTGAGTTCTTTTTCGCGCAGGGTGTCCAACTCCTGCAAACGCCGTTCGGCGGCTTGCTTGGCACACTGTGCTTCTTCGGAAGCGCGGCGCGCTGCGGTGAGTTGAGTTTCCAGCTCGCGGCGCTTTTCTTCCAATGTGACAACAACATCTTCCAGTTTTTGTGTATCCGTTGACACCAGAGAACGGGCATGCTGCACCACCGAAGATGGCATGCCCAGCCGGTCGGAAATGGCAAACGCGTTGGAACGACCCGGAATACCAACCAACAGACGATAGGTGGGACGCAGGCTTTCCACATCGAACTCACAGCTCCCGTTTTCCACGCCGGGCGTTTGCAGTGCATAGGCTTTCAGTTCGGCATAATGTGTGGTGGCGGCAATGCGTGCACCCTGATGACGTAGTTGTTCCAATGTGGCGGTGGCAAGGGCGGCGCCCTCAATCGGGTCGGTTCCCGCGCCAAGCTCGTCCAGCAGTACCAAGCTGTGATTGTCGGCTTCTTTCAAAATGCGGATGATGTTGGTGGTGTGCGCCGAAAAAGTGGACAGCGATTGCTCTATGGATTGTTCGTCGCCGATATCGGCCAAAACGGTGTGAAACACGGAAAACGTGCTGCCGTCGCTAACGGGAGGGAGCAATCCGCACTGTACCATAAGGGTGAGCAAGCCCAAGGTTTTTAATGTGACGGTTTTGCCGCCGGTGTTGGGGCCGGTGATAACCAAAGTATCAAAGGCGGCGCCCAATTCCACATCGATGGGAACAACGCGGTTGGCAGGGATGAGGGGATGACGCGCTTTTCGCAAGCAAATATGGCCGTTGTCGCCGATGGCGGGGCGGGTGGCTTTCATGGCATAGGCCAAGCGTGCTTTGGCAAAAATCAAATCCAGTTCCACCAGTGTGGTGTAATCCTGCAAAATAGAGCCGGCAAAGGAACCGGCTTCGGCTGACAGTTCCTGCACAATGCGTTCGATTTCTGCTGCTTCACGGGATTCCCACAGTTTCAGGTCGTTGTTGGCTTCGACAGCGCCAAGCGGTTCGATAAACACGGTGGCGCCCGATGCCGAAGTGTCGTGCACCAAGCCCGGAACATCACTGCGGTGTTCCGCTTTGACGGGAACAACAAACCGCCCGCCGCGAATGGTGATAACCGGGTCTTGCAACAGCTTTTGTGTTTGCGGCGAGTGCACCAGTTTGTCTAATTGTTCGCGCACGCGGGCGGAAGCGGCCCGCATGCGGCGGCGGATGTCGGCCAACGCAGGAGAGGCGTGGTCGCTGATTTCTTCTTCGGAGAGAATGGCGGTGCGGATTTTTTCTTCCAAATACTTGTTGGGTGTCAGCAAAGAAAAGCGTTCGTCCAAGCAGGTTTCCACACCGTCGCAATGTTGGCGCCAGTCGGCCAACGAGCGAATGGCGCGAAGGGTGTCGGCAATGCGCAGCAGTTCGCCAAGCGAAAGCATGGCCCCTGCCTGAGCACGGCGCAGGGCGTTGGCAATGTTAACCGCACCGCTAATGGAGGGAGAGCCGAAACGGGCCATGAGTTGGACAGCGACATCGGTTTCGTCCAACAGACGGCGCACTTCGCCGAGATGCTCACACGGGCGCAATTCGCGTGCAAGCTGAGCGGTGTCGGTACATACCGCTTGTGTTGCCAGCAATTCCAAAATTTTATCCAGTTCCAAAGAACGGTAATCTTTGTTCATAGGTGTGCTCCTTATAGTAGGCTGTGATAAAACTCCAAGGTGTTAAATCCACGCCCCAGCTGGGCCAGCAAAAACTGTTCAGCCACCTGGCATAACGCCTGAGCGTCTTCTGCGGGAAGTGAAAAAGCAAAGCAACGGTCAAAGGGGGCGTACACGATATGCCGCATGGCCGCCAAAACGGTAGCTGACAGCGGAATAGCCGGGGCGGAACCGCGGCAGTTGTCGCACAGCAGTACCCCTTGCGACGGGGAGAACCAGGTGCCGTTGGGTGCTTGACAGCCGGTGCAGGTGGCAACAGCCGGCGTGTAGCCGGCTTGGCAAAGCAGGCGCAGTTCGGTAACGGCTTTCACCAGCGGCAGGGGGCGTGTTTCCTCGGATAAATAATGCAAGGCATTGAGCAACAGCCGTAACGGTTCTTCGGCCGATTCTTCGCGCGGAGCCAGCACCGTAGCCAGCTCGCAGAAGTACTGTGCCAGAGCCAGTTTGTCAAGTTGATCCCGCAATTCAAAAAAGACTTTCAGAGGTTCGGCATCGTCGACTATGTATTTCTCCCGCCCGCGATATAAAGTCAGGCGAGAGTAGCACAACAGTTGTGTGGCCGCGCTGTTGCGATTTTTAAGATTGCGGGCGCCGCGAACAGAAGCACGAATGATGCCGTTGTCACGCGTGAGTGCGGTGACAAAGCGATCTGCTTCACCGATTTTGTTGTTTTCCCGCACAATCAGTGCGTCGGTGGTTAGCTTCATGACGGGTTTCTCCTGTGCCAATATTATCAACCAAGGCGTTGTTGCCCGATGCAACGAATGTGATACCGCAATACCGAAGATAGTCTTCCACTTTCCCTGTTTTTTGGAAAATCTCCCACAAATGGTCTTGCTTCATAACCGATACCTCCGTTCCTACTATGAGCCGAAACGGAGGTATTCATGCATACATTATGAACGATAACCGAAAGAATTTAAAAGGCCTTGGCGGTTGCGCCAATCCTCTTTTACTTTCACCCAGCATTGCAGGTTGACATGGACATTAAACAGGGATTCCATTTCGGTGCGAGCGGCGCTGGCGATGCTTTTTAGCATGGCACCGCGTTTGCCGATGATGATACCCTTGTGGGTTTCACGTTCGCAAACAATGGTGGCATCGATTTCCAATAACGGCCCGCGGTTGGTGTTGCCTTCTTCGAACCGTTCGGTAACCACGGCGATACCGTGCGGGATTTCGTCGCGAAGTTGAAGCAACATTTGTTCGCGCAACAATTCGGCGGCAAGAACACGGTCGGGCTGGTCGCTGCTGGTGTCGGCAGGGAAAAAATGGGGGCTGGGAACGGCGTAGTGTGCCAGTTCGTCGGACAAAAGAGAAACGCCTTCGCCGGTTAGTGCGGAAACAGGCACGATGGATTCAAACGGATACACCTGCCGCCATGTGTCGATACAGGCCAGCAACGAAGTTTTGTCGGCAACAGTGTCGATTTTGTTCAACACCAGCAACACCGGCAATTTTTGTGAGCGGAAGCGTTCCAGCAGTTCTTTTTCTGTGTCGCGCACGGTTGTGGTCGGTTCTGCCACCAGTACGCCGACATCCACGCCGGATACGGCTTCGCCAATGGATTTAATCATGAAATCTCCCAGCCGTGTGCGCGGGCGATGAGAGCCGGGTGTATCCAAAAACACCAACTGGGTGTCTTCTTGTGTTCGCACGCCCATGATGCGGTTGCGTGTGGTTTGCGGCTTGTCCGACACAATGGCAATTTTGTGCCCAACCAAGGCGTTCAGCAAGGAGGATTTTCCCACATTGGGGATGCCGACAAGGGCGATAAAAGCGGATTTGGTTTCTGACATAGTTACCTCCATTTGAATACAAACAGCCACGCGGGGACAAACGAAGCGACCAACAAGCAGGGACGCCAAGGGGCAACGCACCATTGTGCCAACAAAAGCAACCAGGAATCGGGCTTTCCGAACAGGGAAATCCCCACGCCGACGGCTGCAATCGCAAGCACCAAAACCGCACCGGCGGCCATGTCTTTGGCGGCACCGGCCAATGGGTGCTGTTCGGTACCGATGCGATCGACGGTGCGCTCCACGGCGCTGTTAATAAGTTCGGCGCACAGAACGCCGCCAACGGTTAAAAAGAGAAGGGCCCATTCGGCGCGAGACAGGGCAAAGTGCGGTGCCAAAGCAAGCACATAGGCGGCTGCTGTGATGTGAAATCGAAAATTCCGTTCTTCCCGCAGGCAACGCCACACGCCGTGCAGCGCATAGCGGAATCCGCGCCAAAAGCGGTGGGGCTTATTGGTCGAGTACATAGCTGTTAATACGGGACAGGCCGATTTGATCCATCACGGTTTCTTCTTTTTCGCGCATACGAACAGCTTCCAGCCCACCGTTCACATGGTCGTATCCCAGCAGGTGGAACATGGAGTGAACTGTGAGATACCCGATTTCGCGGTTGAAGGAATGGCCGAAATCTTTGGCTTGCCGTTCGGCTTGTTCCACAGACAGCACAATATTCCCAATGAGCTTTTCGCCGGTTTCGGGGTTGATTTCAAATTTGCCGTTTTCGCCCAAGGGGAAAGACAGAACATCGGTGGGAGCGTCGATATGCCGTTGCTCGCGGTTGATTTCCCGGATTTGATTGTTATCCACCAGGGTGACATCCACTTGGGCGCAGCCGTCCACGCCTTCCAATTCCAATGCCGCGTGGCAGCAACGGCGGATGAGCATACGCATTCCGGTGGGGATTTTCACCGTTTTTTGACGGTTCTCAATGTCTACTCGAATTTTTTTCAGCATTTCTGACACGCTTCCCTTCTTGTTTGTTTTTTTCATAGTCTTCATAGGCTTTAATGATACGCTGAACCAGTTGGTGGCGCACAACATCTTTTTGACTGAAAGAACAAATGGCAATGTCCTCCACGCCTTTGAGAATACGCATAACCTCGCGCAAGCCGCTTTTTTTACCGTCTGGAAGGTCGATTTGGGTGATATCCCCGGTGACCACCATTTTGGAGTTGAAGCCCAACCGAGTGAGAAACATTTTCATTTGTTCCGGAGTGGTGTTTTGCGCTTCGTCCAGAATAACGAAAGAATCATCCAGTGTTCGCCCGCGCATATAGGCCAACGGTGCCACTTCGATGTTGCCGCGTTCCAAATATTTTTGATAGGTTTCGGTTCCCAGCATATCGAACAAGGCGTCGTACAATGGGCGAAGATACGGATCCACCTTGGATTGCAAGTCGCCCGGAAGAAAGCCCAGTTTTTCGCCTGCTTCCACGGCGGGACGGGTGAGAATGATGCGATTCACTTGCTTGGCGCGGAATGCTTCCACCGCCATGGCGACGGCCAAATAGGTTTTGCCGGTTCCGGCGGGGCCGATGCCAAGAACAACGGTGTTGTTACGGATGGCTTCAACATAGGCTTTTTGCCCCAGTGTTTTGGGCTTAACCGGCCGCCCTTTGGCCGTGATGCAAATGCTGTCGCCCGAAAGGGCCGGAAGATCTTGTTCGGCGCCTTCGTTAACCAGCATCATCACATACCGAACGGTTTGTTCGTTAAGCTGTTCGCCGCGATTGATGAGTTGCAACAATCCTTGTACCGCGTGGGTGGCATGCAGGACACCCTCGGCCTCACCGCTGATTTTAATATCGTTGTTGCGTGCAAGGATGCTCACATGGTATTGTTCTTCCAGCAAGCGGATGTTTTCATCGAAATTGCCAAACAATGCCATAGCTTGTTCCATGCGATCGATGCTCACAAGCTGTTCCATGCAATGCCTCCTTTGCGTTTTATGTTAGTATACCACAAAAAAACGCGCTTGTCACTAGCGAGAGGAACAAAATTTTATTGAATTTTGTAGAATTTTAAATCAACGGGGATTCCACAGCCAGTTCCTGCGTGCCGGTATACACAGCAGTGAGCTCTACACACCCGTTTTTTACGGCGGTCTGTTGTGTTTTTTGCTCCACCGAGAGGGTGCCTTGCAAGGTGATTTCCTCGGCGGCTAATTGCGTTTGGGCCTCGTCCAAAGCTTCCGCAGGCGTTCGGGTAACGGTGTGTGTGGTGGTATAACACCGCTTCGTAACCGACAGTCCAAGAGGCAACGGCACCCCCTTGACGGTTAAAGGGTGCCGGGTAACCGTGACAGAAGCCGCCTTTTCCTGCAGGTGATACTGTGTGTATAAGGGAATGTGCCAACCGAAAAAGTCCAGTTGCGGGTGGCAAACAGTGCGATCGGGAACAGTGACCGATTCGGTTAGCGGAACCACCACCGCAAGGCGATGCGTTGTGCGGGCAACAACGCTGCCGGCGGCCTTTTTGAGCTGTGGCCCCACAGCGCTGTCCATCACGCCGCTGATGAGCAAATCGCCGCGTCGCACGGCATCGCCGGGGCTTACCATGGCTTGCCCGGTCACGGTGTGAATGGCAACAATAACCCCGTCGCAAGCCGCCACCAAGTTGGCGGGCACGGTGCTGTCCGGCGGAGCGGCAGCGGAACGCTCTTTCACCTCCACGGAGGCAATGCTGCCGTGCTGATTCACGGTTAGCCAACTTAGCTCCGGCAATTTTTGAAGAGCCGTTAGTTGCAACTCGTCAAGATTAACGCGGGAAAAATCGGAACCCTCCTGCACACCGAATTCTGCCAGTACCGCCAAAATTTCGGAATCGGAAACGGTGTGGTTGCCGTGTATGGTGATAACCCAAATGCGAGAAGACAGCAGTTGTAAAATCAGAAAAAACAAAGCGGCCCCGGCTATCCAACCGGGGTGAATACCCAAGCGGCGAACGGCAAACGGAAGGCCTTGCTTTTGCTGAATACGCATGCGCAAACAGGCGCGGCGCGCCGCGGGGCGGAGTGTGGCATAGTCTTTTGCGTGAGCACGGCAAAAGAGAACGGTATCCCGATAGCAAATATCCCATAATGGGATATTCAGGCCGGAAGCGGCATTCAAAAACCGTTCGGGGAATCCCCCTTCGCATTGGATGCGCACGGTGCCGGTTAGGGCGGAAAACAACGGCATACAATCCCTCTTTCTATAAAAATTCCAATGAAAGGAAGCGACCGGTGATGACGGCGTGTTCGGGCGTGCGGCAGTGCATTTGCAACGCACATCCGGTAATGCGAACAATACCGGCAGCCGTGCGCAGGCGAATACAGCTTTCGCCGTATTCCAAAATGCTTTCACACCCTTCCACTACCGCATGGCGGTTTCCGGACAATTCCATGCGCGGAGCCTCGGTGAGAACACCGATCGGAAGATCCAGTGCGGTTTCCAGGGAGCGGGACAGGGCAACAGTTCGTTTTTTGTGTTTCACGGCAATCCCTCCTGCACATTCTTATGTTGTTTTTGCGGGAATAATGCGGTGATGCCATCCCATAAACTACTGTGAGGAGGGAACGAAATGACAAAAGGGCGTATGCAAACGACCGGCTTGGCGGGGGGGATGGCGCTGTTCGGCTTGGCGTTGTTGCGATATCCCCAAGCAGTGAGCGGCGGTATCAGCCGCGGACTGTCGATTTGTGCCGAGGTGCTTATTCCGTCGCTGTTTCCGTTTTTGGTGTTAGGCAGCTTTTTGACACGGTCGGGGGTGGCGGCTGCTGTCGGCAGACGGCTGGAAGCGGTGACGGTTAAACTGTTTGGGTTGCCCGGTTGCTGTGCGGTGGGCATGGTGATAGGTGCTGTAGGCGGGTATCCGGCGGGCGGTGCGGCAACAGCGGAACTGCTGCGCAGCCGACAAATCACCACCGAAGAAGGGCGGCGGATGTTGCGCTTTTGCGTGAACAGCGGGCCGGGTTTTTTGGTGGGTACGGTGGGAGCGGGGCTGATGGGGAGCACGGCCTTTGGCATACTTTTAACGGTGGCCCATTTAACAGCCTCGTTTTTGTTGGGTGTGATAGGTGTGCCGCGAAACAGCCGACACCGAAAGGATACTCGGCGATACGAAGTGCGGCATGTGACGCCGGCGACGGCGTTGGTAGAGGCGGTTCGGGCATCGTGCGAAACATTGCTGAATATGTGCGGCTTTGTCTTGCTGTTTGCCGCGGTGCTGGCATTGGTGGATGTTTCCGGTGTGGTAACGGTGATGGGCGGCGGCACGCCGAAAGGCGAAAAAATCGTTGCGGCGTTGATTGCCTGCTTGTTGGAAGTGAGCTGCGGTTGCACGGCCGCGGCCTCTTTGGGAGAAACGGCACCGTTGCTTTTGGGATTTGCGGTGGGATTCGGCGGGGTGTCGGTTCATTGTCAGTTGGCCACCGAACTGCATGGGTTGGGTGTGATGGACAAAGGATTTCTGGCAGCGCGGGTAACACACGGTGCCCTAACGGCTTTGTTTATGCAGTTGTTATTAAAGTGGATACCGATATCTCGGCCGGTGAACGGCACTTGGGTTGCACCGACAGCGCAAGCCTTTTCCGGGTCGGCGTTGTGTTCGGCAGCGTTGCTGGTGACGGTTGGTATGTGGATGCTGGTGTTCCCGCTGCGCCTTGACAAAGACCGGTAGCTGCCGTATAATAAAGCCACCGTATTCACGGAGTATCGAATGTAAAGGAGAAGCACAATGAAGCAAATGGCAAAGCCCGTTGCGGGAGAAACCGTAGCGGTGTTTCACACCAATCACGGCGAGTTTGCGGTGCGTTTGTTCCCCGATCAAGCACCCAAAACGGTGGAAAATTTCACAACGCATGCCAAAAACGGGTACTACAACGGGCTGATTTTTCATCGGGTTATCAATGATTTCATGATACAGGGCGGCGACCCGACCGGCACGGGCTGTGGCGGTGAAAGTATTTGGGGGCACCCGTTCGAAGACGAATTTTCCGAAGACTTGCATAACGTGCGCGGTGCGTTGTCCATGGCCAATGCCGGTCCCGGCACCAACGGCAGCCAATTCTTTATTGTTCAGGCCAAAGAAGTGCCGGAATCGTTGCTGGGGCAAATGGCGGGCTTGCGCCGGTATTTCCCGGAAGAAGCCGAGCAAGCCTACCGTGAACACGGTGGTACGCCGCATTTGGACTATCGGCACACGGTGTTCGGCCAGGTGTACGACGGCATGGCGGTGGTAGACGAAATCGCCGCTGTGGCCACCGGTGGGCAGGAACGTCCGGTGGAGGATGTTGTTATTCAAACCATCGAGATTAAGGACTATGCGGAATGAATAAGCGAAAAATAGGGGCCTTGATGGTGGCCTTGGCGGTGTGCATCACCGCAACGGCGTGTGCAGATAACAGCGGAGCCGGCACGAGCGCTACCACCACTGTTGTTCGCACAACGGCCGGTGAACGCGACAATGAGATTGCCACGGCCTACCCGGATAAAACCGCAGGGTTCCAAACGGAAAAGCCGGCGGCGGGTGAAGAAATTGCCGTGATACACACCGATAAAGGTGATTTGTACATGCGTTTATTTCCCGAAGCGGCTCCGTTGGCAGTGAACAACTTTATCACGCTGGCCAAACGCGGGTATTATAACGGAACGATTTTTCATTATGTGATGGAAAACTTCTTGGTTCAAGCCGGCGACCCAACAGGAACCGGCAACGGCGGCGAAAGTGCCACCGGAGAACCGTTTGAAAACGAATTCGATGCCAAGCTGTTAAACCTGTACGGCGCGGTGGCCATGGCCGGCACAGGCGACAAGCAAAACGGCAGCCAATTTTATATCAACCAGCGCAGTGCCGACTATTTCAGCGGCCGTGAAACCTATTCGCCGGAAGCGCGGGAAGAATACGCCAAAGCGGTGTATGAAAGCTATTTGGAAGAATACACGGCAGAATGGCTTGCCGAGGAGCAGGGAATCACGGGTTGGCAGGATTTGGTTGAAGAAACCTATGTGTATGACTGGATTCCCGACGAAGTGTGGGATGCCTATGAAACCTATGGCGGCAATTTGCATTTGGACGGCGCGTATCGCCGCAGCGGCGGGCACACGGTGTTTGGCCAGATATTCCAAGGAATGGAAGTGGTGGACAAAATTGCCGCAGCCGTAACGGATTCCAATTACAAACCGGTGGTGGACATTTGTATTCAAAGTGTGGAAATAACCACCTACAAAGGCGAATAAGCAGGCAGGCAAATGCGGGGCGTAAACACGCCCCGCATTTTGCTGTTACAGTACATAAAACAAGATGCAAAAAAAGTGAAGCAAACTGCCGAGCAGCACGAACAGGTGAAACAAGGCGTGCATGTAGCGGCGCTTTTTGCCCAGTCCGTACAAAACGGCGCCGACGGTGTAGGCAATGCCGCCGATGAGCAACAAAAGAAGTCCGCCTGGTTGGATGGCGTGAACAGCCGGTTTGGCGGCCAGCACAACACACCAGCCCATACCGATGTAGCAACACATAGAAAACACGGCGTATTTTTTCAGATCGATGGCCGTGAACACAGTGGCAACGGCGGCCAGCCCCCATACCAAGGCAAATAAGACCCAGCACCACGCGGGGGATACCAAACGAATTTTGCAAAGCAAAATGGGTGTGTAGGTGCCGGCAATTAAAAAGTAAATGGTGCAGTGATCCAGCACTTGCAGCACCCGTTTGGCTGTGGGGTGGCGAAGCCCGTGATAGATGCTGGACATGGCGTACAGCGCAATAAGGGATGTGCCGTAAACGGCGCTGCTCACAATACCGATACCGTTGCCTTTTAAGGCGGATACCAGCACACACAGCGTTAACGCAAGAACGCCAAAGCCACCGCCCACGATGTGAGAGATCATGTGGAACAGTTCTTCGCCCGGTGTGTACGAAGGGAGCAAACGGTCACGCAGTCGGGTTCTGGTCATAATGAAAACCTCCTTTTGATAGCGACAGCGTACCGCAAAAAGCGGGGAGAGTCAATCTACTGCCGATGGTTTGCGGCTATCGGCAGTGTAGAGCAGCATTCTCTCTATCGGCTTGTAGCCGCTGCTGCAAATCGCTCAACCAAGCGGTCTCCCAGCAAGCGGGCCTGTTCCCAGTCCATGGCGGCGATGCTGTATTGTTCCATTTCATCATGTACCGCTTTGGCCTGAGCCGCCAACACCTGTGCCTGTTCCAAAAGTTCCCGCGCAGCCCGCCGGTTGAACGATTGTATTTGCCGTTTTGTGTGCAATTGTTCGGTGTCCATAAAGCGCGTTGCATGGATGCGGCGATACACCGGAAAATCCACCGTGTGAAAAGCGTTGGATACCGTAAAGCCCACGCCGATAGAAGGAAACAGCAAATGCTCCGGGCCGTCGTCCGGAGCCAGCGGGCAAGGACAGGCAATGCCGTCAATACCGGCTTGCTGTGCACGCTGTGCCAAATCGGACAGTAAAATCGAAGATGCGGCACCGGTGGAGTCCTCCACACTGTAAATGCGCGGGCAGAGCGTTTGTAAAGTTTCATAAAAAATAACCGGGCCTTCCGGCGTGACGGCACTGAGGAAACGGTGTGTCAGCTGCCCGGTTGTGTGGGTGGTTTCAAATTCCTGGCCGGCAATGCGGGCAGCCAAGCGATGGATTTTTTGCTCGTTGAGAACGGCAGCACCGATGCAGCGGTTTTCATGCAGCAGGGTGCCGGCTGCGTGTATGTATTTCCGGCACTGCCCATGCAATTCGCGGTTGCGGCGTGTTGCCGCCAAAACAGAGGCCGCCTGTGCGTGCAGTCGGGTTTCGTCCATGCACATTGCAAGCGGAACAATCTGTTCCACGGCACCCCAATAGCGCGGTTCCACAACATGAGGTGCGGTGGCATCCAGAACACACAATTTCAGTGTGGGACAGCGCACGCCGTCCAAGGAATGAGGGTCGGAAGAACAACAAATACATTCGGTTTCAACAGACAGAGTGCGCATTTGCTCGTAAATGCGACGCATCAATGTGGACTTTCCGGTTCCCGGCCCGCTTTTAATAAGATATACTTGCCAACCGTCATCGGCATCGTAGAGTTCATCGGAATAACCGACAAATCCGCGAGGCGTGGTGGCGCCTAAAAAGAAGCGTATCGGTGCTTGAAATATGGCCATAGTGTGCCCTCCTGTTGCAGTAGTAGAAACTCTATTTCATATTATGATAACGGTTGCGAAGCGTGACTGCCTGCCAAAAGGCAACGAACGGTTAACCGGGCAATGTGCAAGTCTAAACGCAGGGACATATGCTGGGCATACAGCGCATCGTACCGCGCTTTTTCGTGCACCGACAGCGTATCGCGGCCGCGAACCTGAGCCAATCCGGTGATGCCGGGACGCACGCGGTCGGCACCGTTGGCATGGCGAAGACGAAGTAATTCGTGCTCGGTGAACACCACCGGACGCGGTCCGATAAGACTCATGTCGCCTTTTAGCACATTGATGAGTTGCGGCAGTTCGTCCAAGCTGGTGCGGCGCAAAAACCGGCCGATGCGTGTGATGTATTGTTCGGGATGTTTCAGCGCCGAGGCGGCCACATTGTGAGGAGCCTCCATGCGCATGGTGCGAAATTTATAGATGGAAAAAGGCAACCCGTATAAGCCGGCGCGTGACTGAACAAACACGCTGCTGCCGGGCGTATCCAGCCGAATGAGCAAACAGGCACCGGCAAAAACGGGTGCCAGCGCAACCAAGAGAAAAGCCGATATTGCGGCGTCGGCAACCCGTTTTACCTTGCTGTACACGGTTGTGTCACCTCCTTTGTTTAGTATGCCTTTTTTGCTGTTATTGCCCAATGCGTTCTACTGGTTATTCAAGAAAAATTTTCCGTTTTTCGAAAAAATTAACAAAAAGCAAAAGCGATTACCGCCGAAAAATGGGCGAAAATTAGACAGGTTGAACAAAAGCTGCCCAACGCGTTTGCGAAAAAGTGGTCGGGCAACCAGTCTTTTCGAGGATTTCAAGAAAAGCACTTGATTTTTTTCAAATACAATGGTACAATGCGATTACTGCTGGCGTACAACCTTGTCAATTTTTGAATATAGTGTTCTTTTCGTGTCAAGGAAGGAGGAAATCCGTTATGCGTGAGGTAGTTGCTCTGTCTTCGCCGTCCTATCGCTGCAAGGCCGACAATGCCTATTCTTCGTTCAAACGGTTTCTGGATATTGTTATTTCCACGGCAATGATTTTGTTGTTATCCCCTGTCATGGCGCTGGTTGCCATTGTGGTGGCCTTTGATACCAAAGGGTCTCCCATTTTTGTGCAAGAGCGTATGGGGCGGTACAGTGTTCCGTTTCGAATTTACAAATTCCGCAGCATGAGTGTGCTGGCTCCGGCCAATGTGGCAACACACAAGCTGGAAAATCCCGAACAATACATTTCCCGCGTGGGGCATTTCATTCGCAAAACCAGTTTGGACGAACTGCCGCAACTCATCAATGTGCTAAAAGGCGACATGAGCTTTGTCGGGCCGCGCCCGGTGGTGCTCACCGAGCGTGATTTAATTCGTCTTCGCCGCCGCAACGGTGCCGACCGTGTGCGTCCCGGTATCACCGGCTTGGCGCAAGTCAGCGGGCGCGACACGGTGACCATTCGCGAAAAAGCACGGTACGATGCCCAATATGCCAAGTCGTATTCGTTAAAAGCCGACCTTTTGATTTTGGTGAAAACCGCCAAGCAGGTGATGGTGTCCGAAGGCATTGTGGAAGGCGCAAACAAAGAAATCTCGGCGTCGGCACAGCATAAAGTCAGCCGTTCGGCATAAACTACAAGTATCCAATACGCGGGGTTCGTTCACACGAACCCCGTTTTAGTCTGTCACAGGAGGTAAAAAATATGAGTGAATGTACACACGATTGCAGCACCTGTTCCAAGGACTGCGGCGAGCGCGACGATATGCGCGCTCGGCAAAACGAATTCAGCAGCATAAAAAAAGTGGTGGCTGTTGGCAGCGGCAAAGGCGGCGTGGGGAAATCGTCGGTTACGTGTCTGTTGGCAGTGATGATGGCACGGCGCGGCTACAAAGTCGGCGTGCTGGATGCCGACATCACCGGCCCGTCCATCCCGCGTGCTTTTGGCCTAACACAAAAAGCGCAGGGTTCGGATATCGGTATTTTGCCGGCCGAAACGCACATGGGCATCAAAGTGATGTCGATCAATTTATTGCTGGAAGACGAAACCAAACCGGTTGTGTGGCGCGGCCCCGTGCTGGCCGGCGCGGTCACACAATTTTGGACCGATGTGGTTTGGGGCGATTTGGATGTGTTGTTCATCGATATGCCTCCCGGTACCGGCGATGTGCCGCTAACCGTGTATCAGTCGTTGCCTGTGGATGCCACGGTGGTGGTATCCACACCGCAATCGTTGGTGCAAATGGTGGTGGGTAAAGCCAAAACCATGGCCGATATGCTGAACATTCCGGTTGTCGGTTTGGTGGAAAACATGAGCTATCTGGTTTGCCCGGATTGCGAAAAGAAGATTTCGCTGTTTGGCGAAGAAAACGGGCTGGAAGAAGCGGCGCGCCGCATGGAAATTCCGTTGCTTGCCAAATTGCCGATTAACCCGGCGGTGTCTTCGCTGTGCGACAGCGGCGAGATTGAGCGCGTGGTGTGCGAAGAAATCGCACCGGCAGTGGATGCTGTGGAAGCACTTTTGAAATAATAAAAAATAGAAGCCGCTATCAAAAAGTACACTTTTTGATAGCGGCTTTTGCTGAATTTCACTATAACACAAATTCCACAGAATGACAAGAGGATTGTATAAAATCACACAAATTTTTCTTTTTTGCAGGGGCGCTTTTGCTTTTTCAAAAAGTGTACTTTGTGAGAGCGGCCAAACAAAAAGGAGGACTCGGTATGAAAAGAATGCTATCTTTGCTGGTGATTTGCGTGCTGTTGTGTGCGGTAACGGCATGCGGCAAAGCAAAAACACCAAGCAGCACAACCACAGCAAGCACTGCAACCGCCACAACGGCTTTGGAATCTCAAAGCACCACAACCGAAACTACGATTGAGCAGCAAGACGAACTCGGCACGGCTCCCATGGTAAGTACCACGAGCACTACCACGGCACAATCGGCAGCAACCAAAGCACCGAAAAAAAGCACCACAACGAAAAAGACAACCGCGACAAGCGCCAAAGCAACCGACAAAAAACCGGTTGCCACAACCGTTGCGGCAACAACGGCCAAAACAACTACCACCACCACTACTACTACCACTACTACCGCCAAGCCAACGACAACCACCACAAAAATCCCCTCGCGTGTGTACCAAACGGACACTTTCCGCATTGAAATCCCCACCTATTTGGATGGCGAATACCAAGCGTGGGTTGACAACACTTGGAACTATTTTTTGCAGAGCGTAGAGGCAGAGTACGGATATGTATATTTGAATTTAAGCGTTTTTGATGAAAACAATAATTTGGTAAATAAGAAGTATAACGGAAAAGACTTCATTATTTATATACGTCATTCGGAAAACAGTTGGGGAAAGGACACGGTGGAAACCTATTCACCCGAAGCGTTGGTGGAGTCCATGGCAAAGGGAATTGTGTTTTCAATGAAAGACGGATTATCCGCCGTGGTGGGATGCGAATATGAGGAAAACGGAAATTTGGGTGGACTCGATGATCCCTCCACTTGCACGGTGGATTGGCCCAAAGAATTGGAATATATAATTTCCACTTTTGAATGGTTGTGATTTAAAAAAGAAACCGCGGCTGCCAAAGGAACCCCTTTGGCAGCCGCGGTTGATATATCAAGATAGCAATCAGGTGTTTTTAATAATCACTTGGGAAATCACATCGGCGGCGTGTTCGCACAGGTCGCAACAATGTTCCAGGCTTTCATACACCGCTTTGGCGCCCAGCAGCACTTTGCCGTCGGCATCCGAACCGAACAGGGTGTACATGGCATCGGTGTATACATTGTCGGCTTCGAATTCAATATCGTTCACCTTGATGAGCAGCGAGCGCAGTGTGGCCGGCTTTTTAAAGTTTTTCAGTTCGCTGGTTGCTTCGTACAGAGAATTGACACAGCGGTTGACAATGCGCGACAGTTCAACGGTTCTTTCGGGAATGACCGCAATGCGGTACATGTACAAATCACCAACCACTTCGTCGATGGCGTCGGTGATATCGTCGATAATCTGCACCAACCGCAGGATGTCTTCTTGGTCGATGGGGGTGATGAATTCGGTGGACAGCCGATTCAAAATGTCGTGATGAACGCTGTCGGCTGTGTGCTCCACATCGTGCATTTGGCGACGATAGGTTTCCACCTTTTCGGCGTTGAATTCGCACAAAATGGTTTCCAGCAAATCAGAGGCTTCCACGCAGTGAGAGGCCTGTTGCCGGATGAGTTCGAAATAGTCGTTGCTTTTTTTGGCCATTGTTTTTCTCTCCTTATGCAAATAGTGCTAAAAACAGTTTTGCCATGCCAAAGCCCAGCAAGCCGCAACCGGGGAAGGTGCACACCCAAGTGAGAACCAAATCTTTCACGATACCCCAGTTGACATTGCTCATTCGCCGAGCGGCACCCACGCCCATGATGGCGGTGGTTTTGGTGTGCGTGGTACTCACGGGAATACCGAACAACGAAGACAGAAGCAAGCACACCGTTGCGGCGGCATCGGCGGCGAAGCCTTGATACGGTTTCAGTTTCACCATGTCCATGCCGACGGATTTAATGATGCGATATCCACCAATGGAGGTTCCCAGCCCCATAACCAGCGAACAGAGAACCATGAGCCACAATGGAACCACAAAGGTGGAAACATCCGATTGCCCGTTGGAAAAAGCGGCGCCCAGCAAGAAAATGGCCATGAATTTCTGGCCGTCTTGCGCGCCGTGCATGAATGCCATGGCGGCACCGCCGGCCACCTGGGCGCCGGAAAAGAACCGTTCGCATTGTAAACGGTTTTGATTGCGGAATAACAACACGGTGAGCTTGGAGGTGAGAAATCCGAGAACAAAGCCCAGCGCCGTGGAAAGAAGAATGCCGTAAATAACTTTGACCCATTCGGATCCGTTGATGCCGGAAAAACTGTTTTGAATGGCAACGGCGGCTCCGGAAATGCCGGCAATCAGCGCATGGCTTTCGCTG
>CAYMDU010000003.1:0-43828 GCA_964389495.1 uncultured Eubacteriales bacterium | reverse complement strand
AGCAGTTTTTTCTTTAATTCCTTTACGATAAAAACCGACCGTGTTTTGCCTTTTAGCGATATGGTGGCTTCACCGCGCTTTACCGCTTCCACGGTGATAAACGGCAATTCACTCACGCGGATTCCCGTGCCGCAAAGGGTTTGCAAAATCAGGTTCAGGCGTTGGTTGCCTTTTTGTTTGGCGACATTCACCAAGCGAACATACTCCACTCTTGTCAATTCTTTTTCTTCGGGGCGGTAGTGCTGCCGTTGGTGTTTGAGGAATTTCACCTTCAAATCGTCCCAACCGAGGAAGGCAAACAAACTGTTGAGCGAAGCCAACATGGAATTGATGCTGCTCACGGCATAGCCTTGATTTTGCAATCCGGTTTTATAAGCAATCACCCTTTCTTTGGTGAGTGCGCCCTCATCGACTGCTTGGGCAAATGCCCGCACATCGCGCATGTATTTTTCGCTGGTGTGTTGGCTTTTTTCTTCGCGTTGCAGGTGTGCGGCAAAAGAGGCAATGCGGTTTTCTGTTACCGTTCGTTGATTCACGGTTTCTCTCTCCCTTTCGGTTTTCTTTTATTGTAACCGAAAACGAAGCCTTTTGAACAACCAAACAGCCCCGCCGAGTGCGCCGTGAGTGGCACGCCCAGTGGGGCTGATTTGTTGTTTTGGGTTGCCCGGCAGGGGCAAGCGTGTCACGCCGTGCGAAAATCACGCCCGCTCGCGGCGCGCAATGAGAAATGTTCCAAAGAACACCGCGGCGCTGACCAACACAATGGTGGGGCCGGTTGCCACGGCATTGAGCCACGAAAGAACCAATCCCAGCAAGCCGGAAAACAGCGAAAAAATCAGCGACAGCGACAAGTAGCTCCGCATACCCTGCGCCACATTGCGGGCGGCGGCCGCGGGCAGCACCAGCATGGCGTTAATCAGCAACAGCCCCACCCAGCGAATGGCCAACATCACCGACAGAGCCAACACCACCACAAACAGGTTGTCCAACCATTTCACCGGCAAGCCTTTGCTGCGTGCCAGCGAGGGACTCAGCGAAACGGCATAAAACCCGTTGAAGCACAACAGCCACACAATCAGCACTGCCACCAAGGTGCCGCCCAGCACCCACAGTTGCCGGTTGGTGATGGAAAGAATATCACCAATCAGCAGGCTTTGATAATCGGCATAGCCGCTCCCACGCGACAGCAGAACCAACCCCAGCGCCACCCCGCACGAGGAAAACACGCCGATAACGGTGTCGGTGGAGGACAGACGCGAATGGCGAATGGCGTTCATGAGTAGTGCAAACGCCGCCGCAAACAACAGCATGGCCGGTTCCGGGTTTGCCATGCCGCACACCACGCCCACCGCCACACCGGTGAGTGCCGAATGGCCCAAGGCATCGGAAAAGAAAGACATGCCGTTGTTCACCACCAGGGTGCCCAGCAACGAAAACAACGGCATCATCAACACAATGCCAATCAATGCCCGCTGCAAAAAGTCATAGTGAAACAGCTCGCCTATGGCGTTACACATACCGGCTTGCCCCCTTTTCAAACGCTTCGGCAAACGCCGACGAAGCAAACACTTCGTTGGGGCTGCCGCTTGCCTGCACCGTTTTGTCAAGCAACACCACCCGATCGGCGTGCCGGCGCACATAGTCCAAATCGTGCGAAACCAACAAAATCACCAAGTCTTCTTTTTGTTTCAGTTCTTCCACGGTGGCATAGAATTCCTGCAATCCGTTGTAGTCCACGCCGGACACCGGCTCATCCAATATCAGCAAATCCGGCACCGGCATGGTGGCTGCCGCCAGCAGCACCCGCTGCAACTCGCCGCCGGACAACCGGCCGATTGGCTGGTCCAGCAACGATGCTGCACGGAACCGTTCCAAATGGGTTTTCAACTTGTCCACCGTGCGGCGACGACGCGGTAAAAAGGCCGGGTAACTTTCGGTGAAAGACAGCAACATATCGTACACCGTGGCCGGTGAGTTGCGGTCCAACAACAGCGACTGCGGCACATAGCCGATGCGCGGTCGCTGCCCCTGCACCGGATCGCCGTTGTGCCCGGAAAATTCCACGGTGCCGGTGTGATGGATTTCGCCCAAAATGGCTCGCAGCAGGGTGCTTTTTCCGGCTCCGTTGCGCCCGATGAGCGCTGTCATTTCGCCGCAATGGGCGTGCAAATTCACATTGTGCAACAACACCTTGCTGCCCGCTGTTACTCCGATTTGTTGAATTTTCAAACAATGCAACCGACACTCGCTCATGTTGCCGCCTCCTGTATCGCATGCAGATTTTGTTTCATGGCACACAGCCACACATCGCCGTCGGCCACGCCTTCCATGGGCATAACGGCACTGTTCAGTTCCGCAACGGCGCTGCTTTCGGCATAGGTTGCCAGCTGCGTTAGCTGTGTGGGATATTGGTTGTCGTATAAAAACAGCACCGATTGCCCTGCCAAGCGGTCGGCCACGGCCGCCACTTCGGCCGCCGAAAAACCGTCGTCTTCTCCAATGGGCAAAGTGCCCACAATTTCCAGCTGCATGGTTTCGGCCAAATACTGCATTGATTCATGAAACAGCAAGGCTTTTTTGAATGGGATTGCCGCCGCCGCGGTCGCTAAGTCTTCGGCCACCGCTTCGATTTCCCGCAAATAGCCGGCAGCGTTTTCCCTATAGGTTGCCGCGTGTTCGGCATCGGCCTCACACAGGGCGTCCCGAATGCAGGCAACCTGCTTGGCATAGTAGGTTGGATTCATCCAAATGTGATCGTTCACCGTGTGCGTGTGCCCCTCGTGTGTGTGCCCTTCTTCGTGTTCGTGCAAGTCCAACCCGGCCGAAGTATCCACCACCGTGGCCGACAGTTGCGGCAACACCGCTGTTAGAAAATCTTCGGCTCCCGCACCATTTAGCAGCAACACATCGGCCGTTTCCAATGTCGCCCGCTCGGTGGGCGACAATTGGTGCTCGTGGACGCACCCCGTGGTTGGCTGCGTGAGGCAGGAAACGGCAACGCCGTTGCTATCGCCCGCCACCCGAAGCGTCGCCGTGTACATGGGGTAAAAGCTGGCCACCACCGAGAGCTTTTCCTCGGTGCTTTCCGATGAGTACACACCGCCCAGCGCCGTGAGCCCCAGCGACAGCAGAACAATTCCTATTAACATCACGGCAATGCAGGCATTTTTTTGTTTCACCATGGTTCCTCCGTTTTCACAAGTCCGCGCATCGGCCCGACAGGTGCCTATTGCGAATCGTTTGCAATAATGATAGGTCTTTCTGCACCGATTGTCAAGAAAATTCTTGCGTATGTGTGTGAAATACAGTATAATAAAAAAAGAATACCCCGTGACTGCACAAAGGAGGATGGGCTATGAGATGGGCATTGGCAGACGGGTCTGCGTTTGTGGGTAACAACGCCGCCAAAGCGCAATTGGCCGCCCGCCTTCAATCCGGCAGTTTTCCTCACGCCTTGCTGTTGGAAGGTCCGCTTGGCAGCGGCCGTCGCACCGCGGCCCGAATTCTCGCCGCGGCATTGGTTTGCCGCCATGCCGACGACCGTCCGTGCGGAACCTGCCCCGCTTGCCGCAAAGCGCAAAATGGCAGTCACCCGGACATCACCGAAATCAGCGGCACCGAAGATGCCCGTTCGTTTCACATCGAAGCGGTGCGTGCTTTGCGGGAAGAAGCCTATATTCTTCCCAACGAAGCGCCGGTGCGCGTGTTTATTTTGTGTGATGTGCAAACCATGGCCGAACAAGCGCAAAATGCGTTGCTCAAACTGCTGGAAGAACCACCGGCACATGTGCACTTTTTGCTGACTTGCGAAAATCGGTCACAACTTTTGGAAACCGTGCGGTCGCGCCTGTTCACCGTTACGCTGGGTGGCGTTTCCGTGGAGGAAGCCACCGCCGTTCTTCGGCGTCAACTGCCCGACCGGCCGGAAGATGAACTTGCGCGCGTTGCCACTCTGTGGGGCGGTGTTATCGGGCAAGCGTTGCGCAGTTTGCAAGACGGTTCGTACCGCGAAGTGCTGGCACTGCTTCCGCCGCTGGCCAAGGGGCTTGTGGCACCCACCGAACTGGAATTGCTGAAAGCCACCGCCCCGTTAGAAAAGAACAAAGAGGCCATTCCGGCTGTTCTCAACGGGTTGCAGTTTCTTTTGCGCGATGCTCTGTTTTGCCGGTACAACTGTTCGCCGTTGCTCGGCACTTCGCCGGAAACCGCGCAACTGCTGGCCCGCAGTCTCACACGGCAGCAAGTGTTGGCTTTGATGGATACCGTCGAAGACCTTCGTGCCGCACGGCTTCGCAACATCAATCACACATTATTTCTCACCCTGTTGTGCTCTCACTTGCGAAGAGCCGCCGGGAAATAGAAAGGTTGGAAAACAGCATGACAAATATTGTGGGGGTTCGCTTTAAGAACCTTGGTAAAGTTTATTATTTTGACGCCGCCGGGCACACCCTGAAAAAGGGCGAGGCCGTTATTGTGGAAACAGCGCGCGGCATGGAATGCGGCGAAGTGGCCATGGAAAACCGCGACATCGCCGACGAAGACCTGTCCAAACCCTTGCGCGCCGTGGTTCGTCCCGCCACGCCGGACGATGTGGCACACGCCAAAGAAATCGCCGAGCAGGAAGAAAAGGCCATGAAAATCTGTGCCGAGCGTATTGCAGCGCACAAATTGGATATGAAGCTGATTCGCGCCGAGTATTCGTTTGACGGTTCGAAAATTTTGTTCTATTTTTCCGCAGAAGGCCGTGTGGATTTCCGCAGCCTGGTGAAAGACTTGGCCGGCATTTTTCACACGCGCATTGAATTGCGGCAAATCGGCGTGCGCGACGAAGCCAAAATGCTGGGCGGTTTGGGCATTTGCGGGCGGCCGCTGTGCTGTTCGCAATTCCTTTCCGATTTTCATCCGGTGTCCATCAAAATGGCCAAAGAGCAGGGCCTGTCTTTGAATCCCACCAAAATTTCCGGCACTTGCGGCCGCTTGATGTGTTGCCTGAAATACGAGCAAGAGGCCTATTCCTCTCTCATCAAAACCACCCCGCGGCAAGGCGCCCTGGTGAACACCCCCGAAGGGCACGGTGTGGTGGTGGATGTCAACCTGCTCACCGGCGCACTCAAAGTCCGTTTGGAAAAAGCACCCGATTCTCCGCCCATTGCCATTCACCGCGACGAGGTTAAAGTGATTCGCGACGGGCGCGGCAGCAAAGACGGAAACCGCTCCGCTTCGCCGCGCGAAGACAAAACGCAGGAGTAATCGGCCATGGAATACTATCTTATTTTGCTTTTGCTGATTGTCGTTTTGGTTCTGCTGATTGTGCTACTTTCCCGCCGTCGTGAAAACAGCACCCAAGCCGTTTCGGAAAGCGAAGCCCGCTTGCGGGAAGAACTCCGCAGCACGCGCCGCGAAATGGACGAATTGCTCAAAGAGATGACCCGCGTTATCTCCGAAGGGCAAAAGGAATCGCTGAAAGTTTCCGGTGAAAATCAAGAAAAACTCAACGCAACCTTAACCACTGCCGTGCGCAATTTGCAAGAAAGCAACGAAAAGAAATTGGACCAAATGCGAGAAACGGTGGACGAAAAGTTGCAAAGCACCTTGGCAAAACGACTGGATTCCAGTTTCAAAACGGTGGGCGAGCAACTGCAAAATGTTTACAAATCTCTTGGTGAAATGAAAGAGCTTGCCAGCGGTGTCAGCGATTTGCAGCGCGTTCTCACCAATGTGAAGGCGCGCGGCACCTGGGCCGAAGTTCAGCTTGGCAACATCTTGGAACAAACGCTCACAGCCGACCAATACAGCCAAAATGTTTCAATTCGCAACAACAACGAGCAGGTGGAATATGCCATTCGTATTCCGTCTCGCGACGACGACGGTTCGTTCGTGTGGCTCCCCATCGACTCCAAATTCCCGCAAGAGGATTATGTTCGCTTGTGCGACGCGGCCGAAAAAGCCGACAAAGAGGGCGTGGAAGCCGCTTCCAAATCGCTGGAACGCGTTTTAAAGACCGAGGCAAAAACCATTGCCGATTTGTACATTGAAGTTCCGAAAACCACGGATTTCGCCATTATGTTCCTTCCCACCGAAGGGCTGTATGCCGAAGTGCTCCGCCGCCCCGGCCTAATGGAAGACCTGCAAAACCGCTATCGCGTGATGGTGTGCGGTCCCACCACCATCACCGCGTTTCTCAACACCTTGCGCATGGGCTTCCGCACGCTGGCCATCGACAAGCGCGCTGCCGAAGTGTGGAAAGTGCTGGGCGCAGCCAAAACACAATACGACAAATTCGAGGTCATCCTCACCAAAGCCAAAAAGAAAATTGACGAGGCAGGCGATGTTTTGGACGAGGCACAGCACCGCAACAACATTATTCGCAAAAAGCTCAATCGGGTGGAAGAAGTTGAAAGTTCCGAAGTTCCCGGTTTGTTGTCGTTGCCCGATTCCGACGACGAAGACTGATTTCTGTTCACAGACAAACACCGGCAGGCGCAGGCGCCTGCCGGTGTTTTCGTTTGCGTTTATTCTTCTTTCAGCGATATGGTGAACCCATGAGTCACCCACGCCAAATCCGGTTGCAAAAAGGTGCGCAGCATTTCGGGATCGCCGCACACAACCGCCGTGAAATCGTCAATGAGCATATACTCCGCATGTTCCACATGGCCGTAGGTGCCCAGAATTCCTTCCGGAATAAAGCGACCCTTTTCGGGCAAGGTCACATCGGCATAGCAAAATCCGGACGACCCGTGCCCGTTGGTATCAAACCGAATGGCCGTGGGGATTTTGTTGGCCGGAATGGCAAACGCATAGTCAAAATACACATCCCGGTCGGCCTTGTATACCCCGTTTGCCACTTCCTGCTCGGTACCGTCACTGTACAACAGCGTGATGCGTGTTTCCACGCGCGAAGTGTATTCCGGCAAACAGAAATGAACATCCAATCGACCGATCTGCCCCGGTTTGGCCGTTTCCAGCAACTCCTCCAACGCTTGCAGGCTCTTGCCGCAAGACGATAGGAATTGCTCCATTTGAGGAGAAGCAATCCCTTTTCGGCTGTTTTCCCACAAACGGCGGTTCAGCACATCCATCTCCCCGTATAAGCGGCGCGCTGTTGCCAACTGTTTACGGCATGCCTCTTTGTCCAGCTCGATTTCACCGGTGCGGTATTGGAACAAATCATATGCCACCGCACGCAGCAAATAGGCAAACTGATAGTGCAGCGCACTGACATAATAGCATTGTACGCAATCGTCATCGGTTTCTGTCACACCTTGCATCAACGATGCCAGCAACGCCGCTGTGCTGTTCGCTTTCATCAACTCATACCGATTGAGTGCCAAGGCGTTCACATTGCTCGGCACACCCACATTATACCGGTTCACAATGCCATAGGTGGCTGCCGTGGCCACCGCTTGGGCCACCAGAGGAGAAGAGGCTGTTTGTTCCGCGGCGCGAACCAGTGTTTCAAAGCCGGGGCGGGCACCGTCGTTCCACAACAGCCCGGCATACCGCACCGACAGCTCGGTGATGGCATTGGGTTGTGTGGACATTTCCCAGTTGGTCATCAACATTCCCAACGGCTCATACCGGCGGGCATACTCTGTTAGGGTATCAATGGATTTGATTTGAATGTTGGAACAGGCAAAATACCGGAATCCCCATCGTTCGAATTTTTTGAACATATCGTACCGACGGCTGGTGGTGAACCGCGCTTCGGGAAAACGCTGGTAGAACTGATAGAACCACGCACACAGGATAATATCGTGGGGAATATCGTCAATCATGCTGTCGCACTGTTCCAACATGTCATCCCATATCATCACTGTCTTGCCCAGCTTTTTCAGCAAATGATAATAGTGCAGCAGCGTATCGCGGAACAGCACCGGCAAGCCTTGTTCTTTCACCACGGCTCGGCAGGTATCGCAAAAGCCCATGTTGAAAATTTCATCAAATCCAAGATGGAAAAACGGCGACGGGAACAGCGCAGCCACTTCTGTGAGGTAGGCGTCCATAAACGCGGCTGTTTGCGGACGCATCGGGCAAGCTTCATGATACGATGCGTTCTTCCCGGCTTCAAAAAAGCGCCCGGCAATGTTACCGTGCAGTTCGGCCAACGGCTCCAACTCTTTGTGGGCCAAGAAGCGCTCGGTGTGACCGATGGGCGACACCACCGGCACCAACTCCAAACCGCGCTTTTCGGCATAGGCAACCATTTCGCGTATTTGCTCTTCGGAATAGGCTTCTCCCTCGGCCGGATAGGGATAGGTCTTGGTACGAATACGGTCTTCCAAGTACAAAACCACCATGTTCATTCCCGCTTCGGCGGCAAGGTCAAAATACCGCAACACGGTTTCCATGGTTTCAATTTGCCGTGCCAAATCAATTTGTACTGCACGGTACTGCGACTTTTTCATTAGTTCACGCCTCCTTAGTTTCTACCGTTCGTATACAGTGCGCCCTGCCACCACGGTGCGGCGAACGCAAAAGTCTTCGTCAAAAATCACCACATCGGCACGCTTGCCGATATCCAATGTTCCGCGATCGGTCAGCCCCACAATACGCGCCGGCGTTTCGGTGGCCATTTTCACGGCATCCGGCAAGGAAGCGTTGGCCAAGCGCACCATGTTTTTCACCAGCCGCTCCATGGTGGCCACACTACCCGCAAATGCCGTGCGATCCGGAAGCTTGGCAACACCGTCTTCGATAATCACCGGCAAACCGTTGGTTCGGCTGCCCAACACACTTTCACCGTCAGGCATGCCGGCACCGCGCATGGAATCGGTTACCAACGCCGTGCGATCCGGCCCAATAAACCGGTACACCTGTTGCAACAGCGGCGGCGGCAAATGTACGCCGTCGGCAATGATTTCCACCGTTAAATCGTTCAGCAAATAGGCTGCTTCCACAATTCCCGCATAGCGATAGGCATTCCGCCTGTGAACGGTGCTGCAACAGGAATACAGATGCGTTATGTGCGTGAAACCCCACGACAGCGCGGAAACCACTTCGTCATATTCCGCATCGCTGTGACCGATTGACGGTAACACACCGTGAGAGCGCAAAGCGGCTGCAAATTCTTTTGACCCTGCCAATTCCGGCGCAGCACTCCAACGCAAAATCCGTTGGGATTGTGCCAAAATCGCACCATATTCTGCCGGATCGGGCAATCGCACTTTTGTCGGGTCTTGTGCGCCGCACTGAGCCGGGGAAAAGTAGGGCCCTTCAAAATGAATTCCCGGCATGTCGGCGCCGTTGTAGTGCTTGGTGGCCACACGGTCCATAACCCCCAGCATGGCCGCGGTTTCCTCCGGCGTGCCGGATGTTGCCGTGGGAAGCAAGGTTGTTGTTCCGTGGCGGGCATGGAGGGAAGCCGCTGTCACAAACGCCTCGTCTGTGTTGTCCAAAAAGTCGCAGTCACCGCCACCGTGGGTATGAATATCCACAAAGCCCGCCGACACATAGCACCCGTTCGCATCAATAATGACGGCCCCGTCGTTCTCAGCAGGCACCGGAACCAGCACCCCGTTCTCAAATGCCACGGCACCCTCGCGAACAGTTCCGTCGCGCACAATACGCCCGTTGCGAATGATTGTCATTTTCTCACTCCTTACAGCTGCGCTCCGCTGTCGGCGTCACAAAACATCACCGCATCACTGTGCAAACGCATCGCCGTGGCCGGCACATCCTCTGTTATCGACCCGGTGACCGTTCTTGTCACGGCTTCGCACTTTGTTGCGGCGGGCACGGTGCACACCAAATGCCCCGCCTTCATCAATGTGGGAATGGTGAGTGTTAATGCGTGTGTGGGCACTTCGTCAATCGAGGCAAAGCAACCGTCGTTCACCTGTTGCTGACGGCACACCTCGTCCAGCTTTACCACCTTGACCATTTCCGGATCGTCAAATTGTGCTTCACCGGGATCGTTAAACGCCAAATGCCCATTTTCACCGATACCGAGGCAAACCAAATCTACCGGGTATTGCTTCAACAAATCACTGTATCGCCGGCACTCCTCTTGCGGATTTTCCGCCGACGGATTCAACCGATTCACACTGCCAAACGGCAACCGTCCGAACAAATGGGCTGTCAGGAAATTGCCAAATCCCTGCGGCGCATCAGCCGACAATCCCACATATTCGTCCATATGAAACGCATTAACACGGCTCCAATCAATTCCTTCAGCCGCAACCAAGGCATCCAGCGTTTCGTTCTGCGACGGTGCTGCCGCAAAGATAACATTCACCTGCGGCTTTTCTTCCAACAATTGCCGAATTCGCACCGCAGCGGCATTTCCGGCCGCCAATCCCATGTCTGCCCGCGTGGCATATACATTAACACGCAATCTGTCTGCTTGAATCTGCTTTTGAACTTTCATACCACTCATCCTTTCTTTTTCTCCATAATACCACGCTTGGCAAAAAAATCTATCGATATATTGCCAACTATTTTTTCTTTCTTGCCATTTTCGCATTAAAATTTATTTTGGTTTCCCCTTGCAATCGCCTTGGTTTTTTGCCATAATAGAATCATGCTTTTTCATGGCGACTATTTCATAACAAAGAAGGTTTCATCATGCTGTTTCGCAAGTCCTCGCCGGTGGGCGCTGTGGATTTTCTCATCATCGGGCTGGGCAATCCCGGCAAAAAATACGAAGGCACCCGTCACAACGCCGGATTTATGGCGTTGGAAGCCTTGGCCAAGGCCACTGATACCCGGGTGAACCGTGTCAAATTCAAATCGCTTTGCGGAGAAACCGTCATCGGCAACCGCAAGGTGTTGCTGATGTTGCCGCAAACATTGATGAACAACAGCGGAGAAGCCGTGCACGAAGCACAATCGTTTTACAAACTGCCTGCCGACCGTTGCCTGGTGCTGTGCGATGACATCACCCTGCCTGTCGGCACAATTCGCATCCGCCGCAAAGGCAGCGACGGAGGGCAACGCGGCGTGCGAAGCATCATCACCCTTTGCGGAAGCGAACAATTTCCGCGTGTTAAAATCGGTGTCGGCCAAAAGCCGCACCCCGATTACGATTTGGCCGCTTGGGTGCTGTCCCGCTTCCCTCAAAGCGAATTGCCCGCTCTCAACGAAGCCGTTTCCCACGCTGCCGTTGCCGCGCAACTGATTGCGCAAGACCAAATCGAAACGGCGATGAACCGTTTTTCCAAGTGAGGCGTTTTATGTCTGTATTCCAAACCGGCTTGTCGGCGTTGCCGATTGTTGCTGCCGTTGAAACCGATTTTTCCGCCGACCGGTCGCCTGTTGCGCTCACCGGTCCCGGCCATATTCACAAGGTGTTGTTGGCTCACACATTGTGCAGTCAGCATCGGCGTCGGGCGCTGTTCATCACCGCCGACGAGGCCGAAGCCACCCGCGTTTACGAAGATTTGCTTGCCCTTGGCACCAACGCGCTGTTGCTGCCCGCACGCGAGTTGAATCTGCATCGCGCCGAATCCGCTTCGCATGAATACGAGCAAATGCGTCTTTCGGTTCTTTCGCGCATGGCAAGGGACGACTACGACATAGTAGTTGCCGGTGTCGATGCCATTCTCGGCTACACACTCCCCCCTTCGCTGTTGCTTTCGCGAACACTGCACCTCACGGCCGGCTCACCGTTGCCGGTGCCCGACCTGCCTGCTGCACTGGCTGCCGCGGGCTATGAGCGATGCGCACAAGTGGAAGGGTCCGGTCAGTTTGCCGTGCGCGGCGGCATTGTGGATGTGTTTCCTTCGCAAAATGATTCTCCTCTTCGCATTGAACTGTGGGGAGATACCGTGGACACCGTTTCTCACTTTGATTTGCTTTCACAGCGCCGAACCGACTCCCTGGAAGCTGCCAACATTCCGCCTGCAGCAGAAATTTTTTACGATTCCGCCGAATTGCTGGCACAACGCATCGAGCAGGTAGCCTCTTCCCTCACCGGCAAGCGAGCTTCGGTTCGTGAGGCTTTGGAACAAGACATTCAGCGACTGCGCAACGGCACACGCCCCACCGCGCCGGACCGCTATCTGCCGCTTATCTATCCTCACGCCGTAACAGTGCTGGACTACTTGCCCGCCAATGCTTTTTTGTTTGTTTCGGAAACCGGCAAGGTTCGGGAACGGGTGCGCAGCGCCGATTGGCAATTGCAAGAAGATATTAAATCGTTGCTGGAAGCCGGCCAGCTTTGTCGCGAACTTTGCCGGTATCAAGCCTCGTTTGATACTCTTTCGTCGGCATTTGCCCATCACCCGTCGCTTCTTTTGGAAACATTTGCCCGCAGCATTCCCGAAGTATCCCTTGGTGCCCTATACAGCCTTTCCTGCCGGCAACTCCCCGTTTGGTCCGGCGGAATGGATTTGCTGTGCGACGATTTAACCGACCTATTATCGCGCCGCACCGCCTGCCTGGTTTTGGCCGGTGCCGAAGAGCGCGCGGCACAAACGCTGGCCGACGACCTGGTACAGCGCGGTATTCCCGCTCTGTATGCTCCTGCACCGCAAAAGCCGATTGCCGGGCAGGTGCTGGTACTGCGCGGCGGGTTGTCCGCCGGCGCCGAGTTCCCCGACGCCGGGCTGGCCATTCTCACGCACGGCCGCGTTGCCCCTCCCAAGAAACGGCGTCGCCTAAATCGGCAAAAAGGGTCGGAAATTCACAGCCTTTCCGAATTGACTCCAGGCGACTATATTGTTCACGCAGCACACGGAATCGGTTTGTACGAAGGAATTCGGCAAATGGAAGTTCAGGGCGTTGTTAAAGACTATCTCAAATTGCAATATGATAAAGGCGACACCCTGTATGTGCCTGTTACGCAATTGGACTTGGTTTCCAAATACATCGGCACCAAAGACGATGTGAAAGTGAAGCTGCACCGTTTGGGCGGTCAAGAATGGCAAAAAACCAAAGCGCGCGTGCGAAGCGCCGTTAAAGACATTGCCAAAGAACTCATCCGCTTATACTCACAGCGCATGGCCACTCCCGGCTATGCTTTCGACCCCGATTCGGAATGGCAATACGATTTCGAACGCCACTTTGAATACGAAGAAACCGAAGACCAGCTTCGTTGCATTGAAGAAATCAAGGCCGATATGGAACACGCTGTTCCCATGGATCGCCTGCTGTGCGGCGATGTCGGATTCGGAAAAACCGAAGTGGCCTTGCGTGCGGCTTTCAAATGCGTTTCGGGCGGCAAGCAGTGTGTGCTGTTGGTTCCCACCACCATTTTGGCTTTGCAGCATTACAACACCTTGCTTTCTCGCTTCGAAGGGTTCCCGGTGAAAATCGAAATGCTGTCCCGCTTTCGCACACCCAAACAGCAAGAACAAATTTTAAAGGATATGGCCGCCGGCCGTATTGATATCCTGGTGGGTACTCACCGCATGCTTTCCAAGGATGTTTCCTTTCGCGACCTGGGGCTATTCATCGTAGACGAAGAACAACGCTTCGGCGTTGCCCAAAAAGAGCGCATTAAAGAGCTGGCCCCGCAAGTCGATGTGCTCACCCTGTCTGCCACTCCCATTCCCCGCACATTAAACATGGCCATGAGCGGTATTCGGGATATGTCTATTATCGAGGAAGCCCCACAAGACCGCCGTCCGGTTCAAACCTATGTTTTAGAACACGACACCGCGTTGCTTGCCGATGCCATTCGCCGGGAATTGCGCCGCGGCGGGCAGGTGTACTACATTCACAACCGTGTGGAAACCATTGAACGCTGTGCCGCCGGCTGGCAAATGCGGCTTCCGGAAGCGCGTGTAGCGTTTGCACACGGCAAAATGTCCGAAGAAGAAATGTCGGAAATTTGGCGCCAAGTAATCGACCATGAAATCGACTTGCTGGTGTGCACCACCATCATTGAAACCGGCGTGGATGTTCCCAATGTGAACACCCTCATCATCGAAAACGCCGACCATTTCGGGTTGTCCCAGCTACATCAACTGCGTGGGCGCGTGGGGCGTTCTTCCCGGCGGGCCTTTGCCTATCTCACCTTTGTTCGCGGCAAAGTTCTCACCGATGTCGGCGCCAAACGTTTGGAGGCCATTCGCGAATTCACCGAATTTGGAGCAGGCTTTAAAATTGCTTTGCGCGACATGGAAATTCGCGGCGCCGGAAATTTGCTGGGTGCACAACAGCACGGGCACATGGAGGCGGTTGGCTACGACTTATATCTTCGTTTGCTGGCAGAAGCCGTGGACGAAGTGAAAGGCGAAAAAAGCTCCAGCCGCGAACCGGAATGTCTGGTGGATTTGCCGTTGTCGGCGCACATTCCCGAAAGCTACATCGCCACCAACGCCCAACGGCTGGATATCTACCGTCGCATTGCCGACATTCGTACCGAAGAAGACTCCTATGATGTCTACGACGAACTGATCGATCGCTACGGCGAGCCACCCGAAGCGGTGCAAGGACTAATCGAGGTGGCGTTGCTTCGCAACTTGGCAGCCAATATCGGCATCTATGAAATTCGGCAAAGCGGCGACACACTGCTTTTGTACCAGCGCCAGTTGGATCTCACGGTTGGCTCACAAATGTCCGCCGCCTTGGCAGGCCGTGTTATGATAAACGCCGGTCCCAAGCCCTACTTGGCCGTTAAACAAAAGCCGGGGCTGTCCGTTTTGGATACTTTGCGCGAGGCTTTGCAGGCTGTTGCACCTGCCGCCAAAGGAGCTTCCTCATGAGCCGCCGCCTGCGAGTGACCGTGCTTCTTTTGCTTTCGCTGTTCTTTTTGGTGGCAGTAACCGGCACCGCCATTCACGAAATTCGTGCACCGCGCACCGTTGCCGAATGGAACGCCGCGGTTTCCACTTCGTCACTGCGCATCCATTTGAACACCGCCACCGAAGAAGAACTATGCCTGCTTCCCGGCGTGGGGCCGGTCATAGCGCAACGAATTTTGAACTACCGTTCCACCGTTGGCAGTTTTCGCTCACTCGAAGAACTGTTGGAGATTTCCGGCATTTCCGAAACATTGCTGGCCTCGTGGGAACCGTATTTGGTGGTTTGACAGTCGCTTCAAATCAATATAAATCAGGATAGAAAAGAGGCTTTACAGTGAATAATCCCTGGCTCACCTTATTGACAATCGCCAGTTTGGGATTGGCTGTTTCTTCATTGATTTTCATTGCCATCGCCATATTCAGCAACACCGAACCGGAATGGATATTAACGGCCGGCCTTTTTTGCTGTGCATTGAGCAATCTGTTCGCCCTGATTCGCTCTGCACTATCCAAAAACAAGTAACCAAACAGGCATCCCTACTCCACCGTCGGTTTTCTTCTCCTCACTAAACCGACGGTATGTGTGCCTTATGAGTTGCAGCGAGTATACTGTGTGCGAAAGGAGGCCGCATATGGACCAAGTTAAAATCGGGAAATTCATTGCCTCACGCCGGAAACAGAAGAATCTAACGCAATGGCAGTTGGCGGACAAATTGAACATTACCGACAAAGCAATTTCCAAGTGGGAGCGGGGATTGTCATTGCCCGATTCTTCAATCATGTTGGAGTTGTGCGGTATTCTCGGCATCACTGTAAACGATTTGTTAAGTGGGGAGGTAATTACCATGGACAATTACAACAAAGAACTTGAAAAGAACTTAATGGAAATGATACAGCAAAAGGAACAGGCCGATAAACAGTTGTTATCTTTGGAAACCATCGTGGGCTCTATGATGTCGGTTCTTTTTATATCGCTCCTGTTCGTGGCCTCGTTTGTTCAAATGACCGCTTGGCTGCGAATTGTTCTTATTGTTATCGGATTTGTTTTGTTTGCAATGGGCATCGGTTTTATGATCCGGATTGAGCAAACAGCAGGTTACTATGCATGTGCCAAGTGCGGATACCGGTATATTCCTTCTTATAAAAGCGTACTTATGTCGGCTCACATCAACAGAACACGGTATATGCGTTGCCCAAAATGCCAAGAAAAATCTTGGCAGAAAAAAGTGCTGAGCAAGAAATAATGCCCTGTATTTCTGTCAAGTCGGCACCGTTCACAGCAAAAACAGGTTGTGCCTAATCCAGGCGCCTATGGTATACTCGATGTCAGCAAATCCTTGCTACGCAAGTTTTTGCGCTTCGCGCCACGGCACAAAAATGCCCTTGCAAGCAAGCATTTTTGCTTGTGGTATAACAAAAGCAGAGAGCCACTCACCGGTGAAAGTGAGCCACTCTCTGCTCTTTTTGTTTTCTTTTAATTTCTCTTGCGGAACATTTCCAACAAAGAATCGTCTTCGTTGTCGTATCCAAAAGTGGTTGCTCCGTCTACCGGGGCCACATAGGTGCCATCTGCCGAAAAGCCGGTAGCCACCAAGGTGATGCAAATTTCGTCGTCCATTTGGTCGTTAAAGGCCAAGCCCCAAATGATGTTGCAATCCGGGTGCGCGGCTTCTTGAATAATTGAGCACGCGGTTGTAACATCTTCCAGCAACACATCGGGCGATGCCGTGACATTGATAATCAAGCCGTGGGCACCGTTGATGGTGGTTTCCAGCAGCGGGCTGGCAATAGCGGCACGCGCTGCCACTTCGGCTTTGTCTTTGCCGTCGGCACGGCCGATGCCCATGTGAGCATAGCCGGCATCTTTCATGATAGCGGTTACATCCGCAAAGTCCAAATTGATAGCGGCATCGGCCGTGATCAGTTCGGAAATGGACTGCACGCCTTGGCGAAGAATGCTATCGGCTTCTTGGAAAGCATTCACCAGCGTGATGCGCTGATCGCTGATCAGGCGCAACCGTTCGTTCGGAATAACCACCAGGCTGTCCACATGCTCGCGCAACACGGCAATTCCGTTTTCCGCTTGTTCCATGCGGCGCTTGCCTTCGAAAGAAAACGGCTTGGTAACAATACCCACCGTGAGAATACCCATATCGCGGGCAATCTCTGCCACAACCGGCGCTGCACCGGTACCGGTGCCGCCACCCATGCCCGCCGTGATAAACACCATGTCGCTGCCTTCCAAAGCGGCTGTGATTTCGTCGCGACTTTCTTCGGCAGCGCGCTGCCCCTTTTCCGGGTTGGCTCCGGCGCCCATGCCGCGTGTCAGTTTTTCGCCGATTTGCAACTTGATGGATGCCTGCGAACGCAACAACGCCTGATGATCGGTGTTGATCGCAACAAAATCAACACCTTTAATACCGGCTGCCACCATGCGGTTAACGGCGTTTCCGCCGCCGCCGCCGACACCGATCACCTTTATTTGTTGAGTTCCTGTGGACTGCAAGGTTCCCTCTTCATATTCGAAGCTCATACAACTTCCTCCCAATTTGTGTTTTTCCGCTTACCTGTGCGTGTTATTCAGATGATGTTTTACAATCATCACAGATTACCTTTATAAGTTTACCACATTGCCCGCGGGATTTCAACAGTATTTTACGCGCTTTTTCAAATTATTTTTAAATAATTTTTGAATAGCTCTGTCCCACCTCATTCCCGCCGTGCGGTCGTGGTGGTTCCTTCTGTTGTTTGCCCGCTTGCCTGTGTGGTCTCACCGGCTTCTCCTTCGGTGGAGGGAACAGTTTCGGCGGGGGCGTTCAAAATGGCCGACGGTGTGAAAACAATCACCGGCGACTCAATGGTTTTGTCCGAGTATTGGCTGAGATTCAGCAATCCCGTTGCCGTGTCACCGTGCCGACTGAGCACCTTGGGAATGGCGCTGACCGCGACCGCAATTTCGTATGTTAAATTGGAGTTGTCCCCCATGGCAATGGTGATTTGGTTTTTCCAGTTCAGCCGAATATTGCTGCGGTCGGACAAATCAATTTCACCCACACCTACCAGGCCGTTCGCCGCCATCGCATCGCACAATTCGGTTACAATCGCCAACTCGCCGTCGTCCAGCACCTGTTTACCAACAGCATCGGTGAGCGTTTCCGCTCCTTTCAAATAGAGCCGACGGAATGGGCGTTCGCTTTCCAGCGGCAGTTGCATCAGCCCTACACCTTGGTGGCTCACAACAACCCATTTTCCGGCCGCGTAAACCGCGCCCAACTCCTGTGCTTCGGTGATGGCGATGGTTACCTGCCGTTTCATATTAATGTTGATAACCACTTTTTCGGCATAGGAAAAGTTGGCCTGTATTTTTTTGGCGGCTGTTCGTTTGTTCACGGAAAACACGCTTTGCCCTTTGGTGATCCCGCTGATTCCAATAATGGCTTCCTCGTCGTAACGGGTGTTTCCCTCCACAGTGATGCTTTCAATGCCCAGCAATTCGTGAGTTTCTCCCGTTGCCTTGTCGGTGGTTTGAATGGCTTTCGGCAACATCAGGAAAATCCCAATCAGCAACGCAACATTAACAAATGACAACACCACAAACAGCCGAAGACGAGCTTTGGCTCTTCTTTGGCTGTTTGTTCTTTTTTCCTTTTTCGTCCGTTGCTTCACACAAATCCATCCTGTTGCTTCTTATTCTTTCAGTATAAGGGATGCACCGGCCGCTGTCAAGTCCTGTGTTATCGCTTCGTATCCCCGCTCCAAGTGATGCAACTCACTCAATTCGGTGTTTCCGTCTGCCGCCAATCCCGCCAGCACCAACGCCGCCCCGCCGCGCAAATCGGTACATTGCACCGCTGCCCCGGACAACGCCTTTGCGCCTTCCACCACCGCCACGCGTCCTTCCACTTTGATGTTGGCGCCCAAACGCATCAACTCGCCCACATGCTTGTAGCGGCTTTCAAAAATCGTTTCAATGAACACACTGGTTCCTTTTGCCACACTGGCCATCGCCATAAACAGTGCTTGCGCATCGGTGGGAAAGCCGGGATACGGCAATGTTCTCACCGTTTTCACGCGGCGCAACCGTCCCGGAGCACTAATCAGCAGTTCGTTCTCCCAATGGGACAACCGACACCCCATTTCTTCAAACAACGGCATAACCGCTTGCAAATGTTCCGGGCACACGCCCCGCAACAGCAGCGACCCGCCGGTTACCGCGGCAGCACCCATGTAGGTAGCTGTTTCGATGCGGTCGGGAATCACCCGATGGCAACAACCCGACAGCCGTTCCACCCCTTCCACTGTTACCGTGCTTTCGCCCGCACCGTGAATGTGCGCCCCGCAGGCCGATAAAAACGCACACAGGTCTTCGATTTCCGGCTCTCGCGCGGCGTTATGTATGGTGGTGGTTCCTTCGGCCGTAGCCGCCGCCAACAAAATGTTTTCGGTGGCTCCCACGCTGGGAAAAGACAAGGCGATCGAACACCCTTTCAAGCGCCCTTGCACGCGGCAACGCAATCGCCCGCCTTCCTCGTCGATGTGTACCCCCATTTGCCTCAACGCAGCCAAATGCAAATCAATCGGCCGTGGCCCCAATTCACACCCGCCGGGGAACGACAACTCGGCTTCTCCGATGCGCGAAACAATCGCGCCCAAAAACACAATGGACGATCGCATCTCCCGCATCAGGGCGTCGGGAATGTCCCCGCAAACCGGTGCCGACGCTTCCACAGTAACCGTGTTTCCGCTTTGGCTCACACGGCATCCCACATGCCGTAAAATGGCCGTTGCCGCCCGCACATCGGACAATGCCGGGCAATTTTCCACCACGCATTCCCCATGCGCCAACAGCGTTGCCGCCAAAATCGGCAACGCACTGTTTTTGGCACCGTGAATCGGTATTGCGCCGTTGAGGCGATGCCCGCCCTCGATGATGAGTTTTGCCACCGTTGGTAACCCCTTTCTTCCGCATCACAGACTGGTTATATCCCATCCTATGTGACACTTGAAAAAGGGTGACAGTCTTATTCCGAAATCACTTCGTGAACAACCTTCAAAATTCTTTCGTCGGCATCCAAAACAGCGGCTTCTCCCGCCGCTTCGCTCATGCTGTGCAGTCGTTCCGGCACCAGTGCCGTGTCCTGTATGTTTTGCCACAAAGTTTGTACTGTTAATTCTTTTTGTTCCAAACACACGGCCGCGCCGCGCCGCGCCAAAGCCATGGCGTTGTAGTACTGATGATTTTCCGCCACATACGGCGACGGCACCAAAATCGCCGGCTTTTTTAAAGCGGGCAATTCACTCAATGTCATCGCCCCACAGCGGCAAATCACCAAATCCGCCGCCGCCATGCAACGGGGCATATCGTCAATATATTCCCGCACACATACATGTACGCCGTCCGGTACAATTCCCGCTTCGTTCAATAACGCTTGGGTATGTTTGTAATTTTCACCGCGGCCGGTTCCCAGAAGAAATTGCAACTTTTGCGCTTCCGGCAGTTGCAACACGCCCACCATCGCTTCGTTCAACGCTTTGGCACCCAAACTTCCGCCAAAGCACAAAACCAGCGGGCGGTCGTCCACCCCCAAGGCACGCCGCGCTTCTTCGCGGCTCCATGCCGTTAATTCCTTTCGCAACGGGTTACCGGTAACCACCACCCGCGCTTCGGCCGGCAACTGTTCTTTGGCCGCTTCGTCGGACACCATAATGGCCCGCGCATAGGGCACCAACATTTTCACCGTTACGCCCGGCAAGGCGTTGGACTCGTGCACCAGCACCGGCACGCCGAGCTTGGCGGCACGGCGCAACACCGGCCCACACACATACCCGCCGGTTCCGATAGCCACATCCGGACGGAACTCCCGAATAATGCGTGCCGCTTCCCGGCCGGCCGTGACGGCATGCACAGCGGCCAGGGCATTCTTTTGAAGATTTTTTAAAGACAGCTTTCGTTGAAAGCCTTCCACACGAATAGCACAAAAATCATATCCCGCTTGCGGAACCAACACGGTTTCCATGCGGCCGGCAGCTCCCACAAACAAAAATTCGGCATCCGGGTGTGCCTTTCGTATCGCATCGGCAATGGAAAGAGCCGGGTTAATGTGCCCCGCTGTTCCTCCGCCGGTCATAAGCACTCGCATAACTACCTCTCCGTTCCTCTTTCAACAGATTGTTGGGCTGTTTTCTCAGGCGCCGGAATGCAGTGTTGCCTGCCGTGAAATCGACAACACCACACCCATTTGCATTAACAGCATAATCAGCGAGGACCCTCCGTAGCTGAAAAACGGCAAGCTGATACCTGTGTTTGGCATGCTGTTGGTAACCACCGCCAAATTGAGTATCACCTGCAATCCGATTTGTGCCGTTAATCCAATGGCCAACATGGATCCGAATTTGTCCGGTGCTTTCATGCCGATAACAAACCCCCTCCACACCAGCAACGCAAACAGCAAAATAATCAACACCGCACCGACAAATCCCAACTCCTCACAAACAATGGAAAAGATAAAATCGTTTTGCGGTTCCGGCAAAAACAAATGCTTTTGCCGCGAATTTCCCAGTCCTTCACCCATCAGTCCGCCCGAACCGATGGCATACAGCGATTGCACCGTTTGCCATGCCACATCACGGCCGGTGCGTCCGCCGTCGTAAACTTTGCCGGAATTGTATACCCCCACCGGATCCAGCCAAACTTCAATGCGGTCTTGCTCATACCCGGCAACAAACACCATCAACAGCACGGCCGCCACGCCCAAAGCGATGGTTCCGGCCAAATAGTACCAGCGGGTTCCGCCAATGAACATGATCACAATGCCTATCATCAAAATCAAAATGGTTCCGGACAAATGCGGCTCACGGAACACCAAAAAGCAAGTGACACCCAAAATCAACATAAACGGCAGATACCCGTATTTAAAGGTTTTCATTCGTTCTTTGTAATGAGAAACCAAATGGGCAAACAACAAAACAATCGCAAACTTGGCAATCTCGGACGGCTGTATTTGTATGCCGCCAATACGAATCCAGCGATTCACATTTTGAATTGCCGGCAAAAACAGCACCAACAGCAGCAACGCCAACGAAATGCCCATAATCGGCAAGGCAAACCGGTGCAACACATGGTAGTCCACCAGCGAAACCACCAGCATGGCAATCACTCCCAGTGCTGCGTAAATCAGCTGGCGTTTAATGTAGTAATAGCTGTCCCCCTTGTTTTGATAGTAGGAATAGGCATAGCTGGCAGAAAACAGGCACACCAGCCCCACGGCCAACACCAAAACAACCAAAATGAAAAACGGCATATCAAACCCGGCCGTGCGGGAAAACAACCCCAGCACGCGCTTTGGCTTCAAGGCATTATCCGGTGCTTTCCACACCGCAGTTTTTCGCTGTGTCACGGGAGCTCTCCTTTCTTGCCGGTCAATGTGCCAGCAACAAACCGAGGATACCGCCAAGTACGGTTACCAACGAAAAGACCAACACAATTTTGTTTTCGCTCCATCCGCTCATTTCAAAATGATGATGAAGCGGGCTCATCTTGAACAGACGCTTTCCGTGGGTGGCTTTGAAATAACTCACTTGCAACACCACCGACAAAGTTTCTGCCACATACACAATGCCTATCGGCACCAACAAAAACGGCTGTTCCAGCCCAAATGCAACGGCACACAGCACACCTCCGATAAACAAAGATCCGGTATCACCCATAAACACGCGGGCCGGATGAAGATTCCACACCAAAAAGCCCGCCAGCGCACCGGCCATAGCCGAACTGATAATGCCGTATCCCACCTGACGCCCGCACAGCGCCAGCAAAAACAGCATGGCTATCAACGAAACTGTTCCGCACAATCCGTCGATACCATCGGTTAAGTTGGTGGCGTTCGTCATGGCCACAATAATGAACATGGCAATCGGAACAAACCAAAAGCCCGCTGTCCAATACCCCACAAAGGGAATGTACATTGTTGTTTCGCCAGCAAAATACATTGTTACCGCATAGGCACCCGCCACCAGCAACTGCGCCAGCATTTTTTGTCGGCTGGTCAGGCCCAAATTCCGCTTGCGCACCACCTTGATGAAATCATCCAAAAAACCAATGGCTCCAAAGCCCACCGGAAGAATAAATCCGGCAAACAGCCGGGATACCTCCCCGGTGGATTGGGCCGGGGTAACCACCTTGGCACCGGGAATCCCCACTTGGCAAATCAGCATAGACAGCAGCGCGGTTATCAACATGGCCGCAATAAAGATCACACCGCCCATTGTCGGTGTTCCCTGCTTGCTTTGATGCCAAGCCGGCCCTTCCTGACGAATAGTTTGCCCAAATTTCAAGCGGTGCAACACCGGAATCAGTTTCTTTCCCAACTGCTCCGCCAGCACAAAGGCCGCCAAGGCCGTTATCACCCATACCGCTGCTACTGTTATGTTCATCGTTATCGCTCCTCATCCGGCAAAAGGGCCAACGCCTCTGCCACGATTTCTCTTTCATCCAAATGAATGGTTTTGTCCTTGATGATTTGATAGGTTTCGTGTCCCTTGCCAGCCAGCAAAATTGTATCGCCTGCCTGTGCATGGGAAACCGCCCACCGTATTGCTTCCACGCGGTTCGGTATCACCGTGTGCGGTTTTCCCGTTTCGGCAACACCCGGCAAAATATCTTCAATGATGGCTGTCGGTTCTTCGCTCCGCGGATTGTCCGAAGTTACCACCACAAAATCCGAAAGTTGCGCAGCCGCTTTCCCCATTTTCGGCCGTTTGGTTCGGTCACGGTCTCCGCCGCAGCCGAACACGGTCACCAAGCGCCCTGCCTTACACGCGTTTAGCGTGCGGCAAATGTTTTCCACGCCGTCCGGCGTGTGCGCATAATCAATCACCACGGTGAAATTCCGGCCGGTGGGCACCACTTCGGCACGCCCTTTCACAATACCGGCTTGGCCCAACGCCTCGGCAACCACCGAAAACGGCACGCCCAGCGCGCATGCACACGCCGCTGCTCCCAACGCATTGTACACCGAAAAATGCCCCGGCGTTGCCAAACGAATGTGCCCCGTTTGGGCACCCGAAACCAGCTCAAATTCCACACCGTCGGGGTGCTCCTGCACCAGCCGCGCCGTATACTCCGCTGTGCCGTTCTTTTCCGCATAGGTGATTTCCCGGCAGGGAAGCCCCTCTTTCATTATGGAATACCAGCCGTCGTCTTTATTCAGCACCGCCAAATCGCACAACGAAAACAAGCGCTTTTTGGCCGCCGCATAGTTTTCCATGGTTCCGTGATAATCCAAATGGTCTTGCGTTAAATTAGTGAAAATTCCCGCATCAAACCGGCACCCTTCCACACGCCCTTGGTCCAAAGCGTGCGAGGATATTTCCATCACTGCGTAATCGCAGCCGGCATCAGCCATTTGCGCAAACATTTCTTGCAGTTCATAGGCATCCGGCGTGGTGTGCCCCGCCGCAATTTCTCGGTTTCCAATCAAATTCCGAATGGTGCCAATCAGCCCCACAGTGTGCCCCGCCTGTTCCAAAATGGCTTTGAGCAAATAGGTGGTGCTGGTTTTCCCGTTGGTTCCGGTTACGCCAATCAAATGCAAGCGTTGCGAAGGATGCCCAAACCAGTTGGCGCACAAGCGCCCCCACGCTGCCCGACTGTCGGGCACCAGAATTTGCTGTGGCATGCCCATATCGCGTTCCACAACCACCGCTGCCGCCCCCTGCGCTATCACTTGCGCCGCAAAGGTATGACTGTCCACACCGGTGCCGCGAATACACACAAAAAGGCAACCCGGCGTTACTTTGCGGGAGTCACGGCACAAGGCTGTGATTTCTACCGATTTCGGCATCCCCTCCGGCAGTTCCCCGGCCAAAACTCCTTTTAACACCTGTTCCAATTGCATCTCCATCACCTACTCAATCGTATCCTGATAAACAATCCGTATTTGCACCACGGTACCTTCCGGCACGGTGGTTTGCGCTGCCACACTTTGTTCGCTCACCGTTGCTTGGCGGGCACTCACATCGTCTGTCCGCGCTGTGGGATACCCTTCAATACGAACATTCAGCCCCGCATCGGTCAGTGCTTGGTTGGCCTGCAACAGGGTTTTCCCTATCACCGTTGGCACCGTTACCTGTGCCGGCCGTTCGCCGTCGGTATACAGCACCGTCACGCCGCCCTTGGCCATGTTGCTGCCCGCTGCCGGCGCTTGTTCGGTTACGGTGTTGCCGGTTCCCACCAAGCGCACTGTCAACCCTTTTTGCTGCAACGCTGCCTGCGCTTGCGCCACCGTTTTGCCGATCACCGACGGAACCGTAATTTGCCTGTCCTTTTGCTCCTCTTCGGTATACCGCGGTTCCACATTCAAATAGGGCAACACATCGGCAAAAATGCGCTGTGCCACCGGCGCCGCCAGGGTGCCACCGTAGCGAATGGCTGTTTGCGGTTCGTCAATCATAACAATCACCGCCACACGCGGATCATCCGCTGGGGCAAATCCGCAAAAAGAAGCCACCACATTTTTGCGTCCGTTTGCCGAAACGCCCTGGTCGGTTTTTTCCGAAGTACCGGTTTTTCCGGCAATGCGGTAGCCGGCCACATAGGCGTTTTTGGCACCGCCGCCGTCTACCACGCCTTCCAGCAACGCGCAAATGCGCGCGGAAGTGTCTTTGGAAATCACCCGGCGGCGCACGGTCCGCTTGGTTTCTTTCACCACCGTGCCGTCCGGCGCTGTCACACGGCTCACCACATACGGCTGCAACAATTCTCCGCCGCCGGCCACCGCACAAACACCGGTGATCATTTGAATCGGTGTCACCTTAAAGGTTTGGCCAATTGAAGATGTTGCCACATCCACCGCGGTCATGACTTCGGCTCGGTGATACAGCGATGCTGTCACGCGCGCTTCTCCCAACATATCAATGCCCGTCAGCTCCGTAAATCCGAACCGTGCATGATAGGTTGCGAACCGTTCGGTTCCGATGCGCGACCCAATGGTCATGAACGCCGGATTACACGAATGGGAAATGGCCTCGGCCAAGGTTTGGCTGCCGTGACTGCGTGGGTACACATGGCATTTCATGGTACGAACGCCGGCCATGGTGTAGGTGCCGTTGCAGAAAAATTGCGAACTTTCGGAAATCAAGCCCTCTTGAAGAGCGGTGGATGCCGTGAATATTTTGAACACCGATCCGGGTTCATAGAACTCCGAAACCGCTTTGTTCTTCCATTGCTTTTGCAACGCCGTTACATACGCCTGTGATTTTTCGTCACCCGCCAGCGCCGCAATACGCGTTGCCTCGTCCGGATTTGTCACCGTGCGGGGATTGTTTAAATCGTAATCCCCCTTGGTGGCCATAGCCAACACCGCGCCGGTTTGTACATCCATCACAATGGCACTCACTCGGTTTTGAGCACCGGTTTCCGCCAAGGCGGTTTCCAAATGATTTTCAGCCATGCGCTGAATGTTGGCATCAATTGTTAGTGTCACGGTGTTTCCTTCCAGGGCTTCCACCGTGGTTTCGTATTGCAGCTCGTTCGGCAGCGCATCCCCACGACCGTTTTGTGTGGTTACAACCCGTCCCGCCGTTCCTGCCAATTCGGTATTATACCGCGCTTCCAATCCTTCCAATCCGGTGTTATCCGTTCCGGTGAACCCCAGCACACAGGATAACACCTGACCCAACGGATATTCCCGCTTGTAATCTTGCACCATGCGAAACACACCGGTCAGCTTGTGTTCCTTAACCCAAGCCGCAAACGCTTCGCATTCGTCCGGAGCCAGTTTGGATTTTACAATCTCATACCGCGACCCCGTCTTTTTTGCCTTTTTCTCCACCGTGTCACGGGAAACACCCAACAAATTCGGAAGGTCGGTACAAATACGCTCGCGGGTGGTTTCGTCCGGAATTTCGCCCGGAAACATCAGAATAGTTGCCACTTCCACGCTGTGTGCCAGTACCACCCCGTTGCAATCGGTAATGGCGCCCCGTTTATCGGAAATCACGCTGCCGGCCAACTGCTGTTGGGACGCCCGCTGTTGCCATTCGTCGTGCTGTGCCAGTTGCAATGTCGCCAACCGGCCGCCAACAGCACCGAAACACACCACCATCACCGCCAACACCAGCAGCGAACGCCGCCACAAAGAACGGGACGGAACTTTCATTGAAACATCCTGTCGTTGCTTGCGCTTCATAACAGGTGTCCTCTCTCGGCTCCTTGCGGAGATTAATAAATACGGTCGGCATAGGTAAATTCCACCGTCACCACCGTGCCTTTTGGCACTTTTTGGCCCGGTGTGGCCGATTGCTGCGACGCGGTTGCTTTGCCGCCCGAAGAACTGATACCGGATAGCAACACATTGATTCCGGCGTTTTTGGCCGTTTGGTTAACCTGTGCCACCGTGCGATTCTTAAAATCGGGAACCGTGGCCATCTCAATCTCACTTTCGTCGGTGTAAAGCCACACCGTTCCGTTTTTGGGAATCGATGTGCCGCTTTCGGGGATTTGTCTAACCACGGTGTCGCCTTTGCCCACGGTACGGTAATTCAAAGACACATTTCCCAATGTGGTTGCCGCCACCGACACCTTGCTTCCCGTTACTTGCGGAACGCTGCGATCCAGCTCGGCCAGTTCTTCTTCGGTATAGCTCGGCTCCACGCCCAAGTAGGGCAGAATATCACGCAATATTTTTTTGGCCAACGGTGCCGCCACGCCGCCGCCCGATTTGAGTGTTTGCGGCTCGTCGATCATGGCCAGCACCACCACTTCCGGGTCTTCTGCCGGTGCAATTCCGGCAAACGACGCCCACACCTCGGCGTGATTTTTGGGATTGTCTTCTTCGATACGCGTTTCGGTTTTTTGCGCCGTACCGGTTTTTCCGCCAACACGGTATCCCGCTATGTATGCATTTTTAATGGCACCGCTGCTCACGGCGTTTTCCATCAACGAGCACACCCGCTTTGAGGTCTCTTCGGAAATCACCTGGCGTTTTTCGGTTGGCTCGGTGTTGGAAACCACATTGCCGTTTCCGTCCAAAATCTTTTGAACCACATACGGTTGCATCAAATGGCCGCCGTTGGCCACTGCGCAAACCGCTGTTGCCATTTGCAACGGTGTCACCTTAAAGGTTTGCCCTATCGACGACGCCGCCACATTCACCGGCGTCATTTTGGCCGGGTCGTAATACAGTGAAGACGACACCGCCTGCTCACCCGACAAATCGGCACCGGTGCGCGAGGTGAAGCCGAATCCGACATAATATTTGGAAAACAGCGTGGCCCCGATTTTTCCGCCCAATGTCATAAACGACGGGTTGCAGGAATTGGCAAAGGCTTCGCGGAATGACTGTTGTCCGTGCCCGTTGGGATACACCCAGCATTTCATCACGCGGTCGGCAATGGAATACGAACCGCCGCAATAAAAGGCACTGTCTTCCGACACCAAGCCTTCTTCCAACCCCATGGAAGCCGTGAAAATCTTGAAAACCGACCCCGGCTCATAAAAATCCAGCGCTTTGTTTCGGTACTGTTTTAGCCGTGCTTCCACCAACGCTTTGGATTTTTCATCACCCGACAGCAACGCTATTTGCTCTGCCACCGTGGGATCATCAATCTCCAAATAATTGTTTGGGTCGTAATCCCCTTTGGTTGCCATCGCCAACACCGCGCCGGTGTCCGGGTCCATCACAATCACGCACCCGCGGTTGGTGGCTTGGTATTCTTCCAGCGTTTCTTCCAAATACTTTTCCGCAACCTGCTGAATGTATTGGTCCACCGTTAGCACCAGGCTGTTTCCGTCTTCGGCATCCACGGTGTATTCGTAGTCCAACGAAGTGGGGAGTTGGTCACCGGAGGTGTTTTGCGCAATCACCATTCGTCCGGGCACGCCGGACAATTCTTCGTCGTATTGCAGCTCCAATCCTTCTCTGGCCACATTGTCGGTGCCGACAAAACCCATCACCGTTGACAGCATATTGCCCAGGGGGTATTCGCGCTTGTAGTCGGTGACCACACGAAACACGCTGCCCAATTTCTTTTCGTTCACCCATTCGATGAATTCGTCGCCCACCGATTTGTCCACCTTGGATTTCACAACTTTATATTGGGATTCGCCGTCTTGCGTTTGCTTGTAAAGTGTATCGCGATCCACCCCCAGCATTTCCGACAGCTCGTCGGCTATGGTTTGGCGGGTGGTTTCCTGGCGAATGTTTTTAGGTGACATCACAATGGTGCACACTTCGCGTGTTAGTGCCAGCACCGACATGTTGGCATCGTATATCTGGCCGCGGTTGGCGGAAATTTCCACGTCACTCAGCTGCTGCGCCACAGCCTTTTGCTGCCAATAATCCTGTTGCAACACCTGCACACGAAACAACTGCACCGCCAACAAAGCAAAACAGGTGAAAACAATCCCGGCAAACAGCAATGTCCTCTGTTTCATTGCACGAGTCAAGCGGCGTGTTGACTGCTCGGGTGTTTGCTTTTTTTGCGACATTCCTTGTCCACCTCGCCTTTCGTAAAAGAGAAGAAAAGAGAGTTAAGACGCTACCATCCCAACTCTCATCGCCGAGGTTCCTTTCCATTGTATGCCCTGCGGGCACACGGATAGAACCGCCTGTTTGTTTTAACGCAACCAGCCTGTTAACGCTTCCCAAAGTGACGCCCAAAAGCCGGCCGATGTGTTTGTTTGCTCTGCTCCGGCGGGAGTAACTGTGATATAATCAATTTGCCCGGATTCCATTTGGCGCAACCCGTTGCTTTCCGCATAGGCTTCCACGCTTTGCGCCGAAGTTTGCGATGCCAATTCGCTTTCCAGGCGTTTGGTTTCGCCAATCGCCTCGCTCAAACGGGTTTCCGTTTTGCTGATGGCGCTGTTCATTTCCGTGAGCCGCACTTGACTGGAAATCATCAATCCCAAAATCAGCACCACGCTGCACGCAATCAACGAAACGACCGCGCCGTTCAGCAACTTTTGCAACTTGGTGCGGCGCCGTTGCGCCTTGGTTGCCTTTTTCCCCGGCAAGGGAGTGATTTTAGCCGACTTGGGTTCAAACAACGATAAATCATACGCTTCATTGTTGTAATTTGCCATGTTCGTTTATCACTCCTTTATTTTTTCAATACAACGCAATTTGGCGCTGCGACTGCGAGGATTCTCTGCCAATTCCTTCTCGGATGCTTCGGCGGGATGCCGCAAAACCAGCCGTCCCGCAGGTTCTCGCCCGCAAACACACACCGGAAACGACGGCGGGCAAACGCACCCTTTGCAAAAGTCCGCAAACCGTTGTTTCACCATGCGGTCTTCCAGCGAATGGAATGTGATCACGGCCAAGCGACCGCCAACCGCTAATTGCGAAAACGCAACATCCAACGCTTCCGACAAACAATCCAACTCGGCATTAACCGCAATGCGCAATGCCTGAAACACACGCCGCGCCGGGTGCCCCTCTCGCCTTGCTGCGGCGGGAACAGCGGCTTTCACCAGTTCTGCCAGCTCCGCTGTTGTTTTCAGCGGTGCCGTTTCACGCCGACGAACAACAGCACGGGCAATGGACCTTGAAAATTTTTCTTCACCGAAGCGAAAAAAGATGTCGGCCAGTTCCTGTTCGGAAAGGTCGCGCAGCAAATCGGCTGCAGTTGTTCCCGCTTGGCTCATTCGCATATCCAACGGGGCATCGGCGTGATAGGAAAAGCCGCGCGACGGTTCGTCCAGCTGATGGGACGACACGCCGATGTCCAGCAAAATGCCGTTCACCTTTTCGATTCCCAGCTCACGCAAGGCCCGATCCATATATCGAAAATTGGAGTGTACCACCGTGGCAGGCAGCCCCGCCAACCGGTTGCTTGCTTGCCGAACAGCATCCGGATCTTGATCCAGCGCAATCAGACGACCGGTTGTTAACCGGGAGGCAATGGCAAACGAATGACCCCCGCCGCCGGCCGTACCGTCAACATAAATTCCTTCCGGCCGAACGGCCAAAGCGGCCAGCGTTTCTTCCAGCAAAACCGGCCGGTGATACGCATACTGTTCTGCCTGTGCCATATCAGAATCCCAATTCCATGAATTCAGCTTCCACTTCTTCCGAAGTCATGCTGCCCATGCTTTCTTCGTACAAAGCCGGATTCCAAATTTCGGCACGGTTGCCGGCACCGATAACCAGTGCTTCTTTTTCCAGCCCCGCATATTCCAACAAATGCCGTGGCAGCAAAATGCGCCCGTGTGCATCCACCTGGGCATCGACCGCGTTGGCCGACAGATACCGTTGCAACTTGCGCGCTTTTGTTAGCGGCATTTGTGCCAAGCCTTCTTGCAGCTTGTCCCATTCTTCGGCAGAATACAGCGAAACGCAATGGTCCATCACCGCTGCCGCAATGAAAGACATGCCCAGTTTTTCGCGCAATTTGGCAGGGACAAACAAGCGCCCTTTGGCGTCGATTGTGTGTTCAAAGCGACCGTATAGCACTTGTTCTTCACCTCCGTTTTGATAGCTCCCACCGGGCTGTGGAAAACTCTGTGGAAAATGTGGAAAACCCCCACTTTGCACCACTTCGCACCACTGTGGTACTATTATAGCGCTTTTCTTTTAAAAAATCAAGACACAATCCGGATTTTCTCACGCATTTTTTAAGGAATTTTTTGGGCAAAAAAGCCGCCCTTCCACATTCGCGGAAAGGCGGCGGTTTTTGCCGATTTTATGCAATTTCTTGAACCAGTGCCACAAACACCGGCATGGTTATCACCGAAAACACCGTGGACAGTGCCACCATATCGGAAGCCGCTTCGGTATCTTGCCCGTATTTTTCGGAAAACATCGACACCGCGGCAGCCACCGGAGTGCACGCAGCAATGGACATGGAGCTCAGCAACACTCCGCGGACACCCACCAAATACAGCACCCCCACGGCAACCGCCGGAACCAGCAACAACCGCACCGCACAAGCCAAATAATATGTGGGGTTGCGAAACACCTGCTTTAATTCCACTTGCGAAAGGCTGTATCCGATAAACAGCATGGGAAGCGGCGTGTTCAGCGCCGCCAAATGCGACATGGGGGAACGGATGATCGCGGGAAGTTCTGCCGGCAACAGCAAAATTAACAACCCAACACCCAACCCGATAACACCGGGGTTTTGCACAATCTTCCGCGCGGACAACCGCCGGGATTGGCGGTCCATGGTGATCAGGCCGTAACTCCACAGTGTCAGAGTAAACACCGTGACATACGCCGAGCCGTAAAATACACCCTGCTCTCCCAACACCGCTTGCTGCAACGGCAATCCCATAAACCCGGCGTTGGACAGCACCGTTCCTGCACGCAGCACCCTGTCGCGGGGCGAATCGGTGCGATACAGCAGCTGAGCCACTCCAATCGCCACAAGGTGAATCACAGCCGCCACCAACATGGCCGTTCCCAATTCTTTGAACACCGCCGCCGAACATTCCCGCTCGAACGACAGCGCAATCACACACGGCGTTGACAGCAGCAACGAGATGTCCGCTATGGCTTTGCCGGAAACTTCGCCCAAAATTTTCTTCTTCCCCAAAATATAGCCCACGATAATCAGCAAAAACAGAATCAGCACCTGTTGCCCCACTGTCCAAAAATTCGCCACGCTACCCCTCCGTTCAAAAGCCTATTGCTCTTATTGTAGCGCATCCCGACCGAAAGCACAAGACAAAAGTCGAAAAAACAGCACGAAACACGGAAATCCGGTTTCGTGCTGTTCTCCTGCTTTTGTTATGCGCACCGCGAAAAAGACACCGCGTGGCTTTGCACCTCACGCTGCATGTCTGCCGTGATGCGGCGCCACACTGCACGGCGACGGCGGCGATTGCGCGCCGCGGCAGCGTCGCGCTTCATGGCCAGCGTGCAACACCCGAACACCGTGAACCGACACACCATGAGAATCAGTGTGAGCACCGGATACTCTCCCATTAACAAAGCACCGGCCATGGCCAATTCCATCGCCGCCATGGCACCCGGTATCCAGGCCATTCGATGCGAAAGGGTAGTGCGGTCTTTGGCCGCCATCATAAACGCTACGGCTGCAAACGCCACAGCTGCTGTTAAACTGAAAATCATGGTTGTTCCTCCCATCTTGCTCAAACCGAACAAATGTTTCTTCTTGCTTTTGATTATACCACCCTTTTGGGGTTTGTCAAGAGAAAATCGAAAATTTGTTCGATTTTTTGGGCGAAAAGAGGAGAGGGTTTCCCCTCTCCGTCGGTTACTTATTTCGTTAGCTGTTTAGCGGCTGTAACCGTGTTTTTCAACAACATGGCAATCGTCATCGGGCCCACGCCGCCGGGCACCGGTGTGATATACCCCGCCACCTCGTCCACAGCAGGCGCCACATCTCCACACAACTTCCCGTCGGCATTGCGGTTGATGCCCACATCCACCACCACGGCACCGGGCTTTACCATATCGGGTGTTACAAACCCCGCTCGACCGACAGCCGCCACCAGCACATCGGCCTGACGGCACAACGCCGACAGGTCTTTTGTGCGCGAATGGCAAACGGTTACCGTGGCGTTTTCGTGAAGCAGCAACATCGCCATCGGTTTTCCCACAATGTTGCTGCGCCCGATAACCACACAGTGTTTTCCTTCCACCGAAATGTGACTGCGGTGCAGCAACTCCATCACACCCGCCGGCGTACACGGCAAAAAGGTGTAGTCCCCAATCATAATTTTGCCGACATTGGCAGCGTGAAAAGCATCCACATCTTTTTCCGGAGAAATAGCCGCAATCACTGCTTTGTCATCCAAATGCTTCGGCAACGGAAGCTGACACAAAATACCGTGAATATCGTTCCGGTCGTTCAAGTCTTCCACCAAAGCCAACAACTGCTCCTGTGTGGTGTCGGCCGGCAAGCAAAACTTTTCGGAATGAATTCCCGCTTCGGCGCAGGCCTTTTCCTTGTTGTTCACATACACGCGGGAGGCCGGATCGTCGCCCACCAAAATAACCGCCAAGCCCGGCGTGTGGCCCTGCTGTGTCATTTCCGCCACTTGCGTGCGCACTTCCTGCCGCACCGCGGCGGCAATCTCTTTGCCGTTAATCTTCACTGCCATTGTTTTCTTCCCCCGTTTCCGCTTCCTCTGCAAACAAGTCGCGCGGCGACCGGTTTTCGCGGCTCTTTAAAATAAAGTACAGAGCGATGCCGCCAACCACTGCCAACGCCGCTACCAAACAAGACACGCGCATGGTACCGAGATACAAACTGTCGGTGCGCAACTGTTCAATGAAAAAGCGGCCGGTTCCGTACCAAATAATATACAGCGAAAACAGTTGCCCCCGAAAGGTGTAGGCTTTTTTGGAAACCATATGTATCAGCAGCAACCCCAACAGGCACCACAGCGATTCGTATAAAAAGGTGGGATGCACGGGCAACGAGGTGTCGTATCCGCTTAAATTCCCGACATTTTCGATAATCTCGTTTCCTGTCATGCCCCAAGGCAAGGTGGTGTTGCCGCCATAGGCCTCTTGATTAAAAAAGTTTCCCCAGCGGCCCACCGCCTGACCGATTAAAAACCCGGGCGCTGCCAAATCGAACATCCGCAAGGTGTCTACTTTTCGCACGCGGCACATCCACAGCGCGGTTGAAAACGCGCCGATAATGCCGCCGTAGATGGCCAGCCCTCCGTTCCACACCTGCAATATGGTGACAGGATTGCTGAAATAATAGGCCCGGTCATCCGAAAACAGCACATAGTACAACCGCGCGCCAACAAAGGCAAACAAAAAACAAACCATGATAATATCCAGCATGGGGTCTTTGGGAATGTGGAATTCATCGGCACGGCGAAACGCATACCAAACCGCCAAACACAGCCCCAAGGCAATCATCACACTGTACCAGCGAATGGAAATATCCAGCCCGAACAGTTCAAACGAAACAATTTCTTCGTGTATGGGGAATGTCCACCCCAACGCGGGAAACGAAACATACGACTCCATGATTGGTCCTCCCTTTATTCGATTACAAGATATCCAGATTGTTCGCTTGTTTTATTGTATCACATTTTGCAGCGCGATAAAAGCCCTATTTTGCCATAATTATTCGTTTCGCAGTGCTTCCACCGGTTGCAGCCGCGAAGCTTTATAGGCCGGATACACGCCAAAGGTTCCTCCGATCAGCAAAGAAAAGGCAAACAACTTGCCAAATGTTGCCCACGGCCACAAAACAGACAGCCCCATGCCGCGGAACACCGCCACCAATATCGCTGCGGGCATCATTCCCACCAGCGCGCCCACAGCAGATAACAGCATGGCTTCGGCAAGAAATTCCAGCAGGATACGGCCGTCGGTGGCCCCAATCGCCTTTTTTATGCCGATTTCCCGTGTGCGCTCGCTCACCGCCGACAGCATCGCCGTGACAATACCAAACCCCGAAACCACCAACGAGATGGCACTGATGGCCGTTAAAATCCACGCAACCATGGTCACCAGTCCCTCCAAGCGCTCCTTTTGTACCGCCAAATCGTCCACGCGAAAGGGCGAGGCACCGTTGTGCAATCGGTTTAACAGTTGGATCACCCGTTCTTCTGCCCGGTCGGTATTCACGCGAATAGCCACTTGGTCAAAATCGGTTTGCCCGGTGATGTCACGGTACGTTGTATACGGCAAATACAGCATGCCGGGAATCAGCGAAGTGACATTTTGCAACAAACTGCTGCCCGTTTCGGTTATTCCCACCACGGTCAACTCCTCCGTAACAGTGCCAAACCGAACAGCCACCGTTTTGCCCACAACATTCTGCCGCCCATACATTTCAAGGGCCAGTTCTTCATCCAACACGCAAATCCTGGCGGCGGCTGCCACATCACCGGGGGTAATCAGCCGGCCGTGACACAACGCCAACGAAATCACTTGATCGGCACCGGCATCAATGCCGCACAGCGTGGACTTGCAAGACGCTTTCCGACTGGAAACACCGGCCATTTGCACCATCAGCGGCACCGCGGAACGAACGCACGACAATGCCCGCAGTTGCTCCAAATCCTCTTCCGATATCAGTTCCCCGCCGCTTTGTGCCATGACCGACAGCCCGTTCACGCCCATGTTGTCCAATTCCGCATCCACCAAGGTGCTGCCCACGGTGCCGATCACCGCTACAACCGATACCATCAGCACCCCCACGGCAATGGCCAGCACTGTCAGCAGTGTGCGACTCCGCTTGCGAAGCAGGCTGCGCCCCGCTGTTTTTATCAGTTCACCCATGAATTATCTCTCCTGCACCCATACGCTGTCGCCGGAAAGCGCTTCCGGATTTTGCACCAACCGCACACCGGACGCCAGCCCGGATACCACCAGCACTCCGTCGCGATATTCTTCGCCGAACACCGGTTGCTGCCACCGTGCCTTTCCCGCTTCGTCATATACATACACAAATTCCGCCCCTTCCTCGGTTTGCCCTATGCAGTCATATGGCACCAGCAGCGCTTTCTCTTTCACTTCGGTTATCACCGTGGCCTTGGCATTCAAACCGGCGCGTAACGAGTCGTCCGGGTTTTCCAATGTCACCACCGCGTCCACCACCGTTTCGGACACCGTGCCGATATATTCTTGGTGTGCCGTTTCGGCAATGGCCGTAACTGTTCCCTGATACACTTTTTGAGCAAACGCCACCCCCGAAATTTCCACGGCCTGTCCCAGTGCCATGCAGGAAAGGTCTTTTTCTTTTACCGTCACGCCAATGCGCACCCCTTTTTGGGCACGGATAACCGCACACGGTTTGGCGGTATCCACCAAGGCCCCTTCCCGGATACTCAACGATACCACTTCGCCGGCAATCGGTGCAGTCACCGTTTCCGAAAGCGCCTCTGTTTCCGTTTCCGACATAGCGGTGTTCCATTGGGCCAGCACCTGCCGCGTTGCTTCTGTGTCCACCGAAAACAGCACATCCCCTTTGCTGACCTGTTGCCCTTCGGACACATACACCTTTTTGGCCACGCACGGCACCTGCACCAGCACCTCTTGGCTGCTTGTCGCTTCCACTTTCCCGTTGCACTCCACAGTTTTTCGCACCGTGGTGGCGGTGATGTCAACCAACGTCACCGCTACCGCCCGCGGAGCCCGCGCCGCACGCACACCGAAAATCAACGCCATTGCCAACGCCGTGCTCACAGCCAGCACCATATACTTTTTCATACCATTCCGTCCTTTCTCAACCAGCATTAGTGTTTGACGGAAAGTTCAAAATATAAGAGGTGTTCCGCGAAAAAACGGCGGCATCGGTATCCTTTCGGATACCGATGCCGCCGGATATACAGCGCAACTTTTTCTTAGCAAAGAGTTAAGACTCTTAAAGTATTAACATAAAATTGAAACAGAAATGGTTAAGGAGAACTCTTTGTTCGAACAGTCAAAGATTTAGAAGATACCGCCATTGTACTTGAATTGTGCGTAAAGCATAAAAGCAACACCGACAATTATACCTACAAAGGTCAGAATAAAGGCAGGTAAAAGCTCAACAAAGAGCGAGATGGCAGCCGTTGTTGTAATTGATAATCCTATTACGATAGTCCCCACACCCATAAATTTACCGTATTTTGGGGCGTCTGCCTCGCTAACTCTTGCTCGATTATACCAATGAATTGACTGTATATTGCCTTTTAGGTTGGGAATGCCAAGGATGGAAATTAAAAGCCCAAGCACCAACATTCCAATGTACGAATAATTCATAGTCCCATTCCTTATATCGCTAATTATAACTGCTATAATACATTTCCGCTGAATCATCAGTGCTTCAGCAAAGAAGGCATTCCACGGCAAACGCTTACCTGTCGCTATAAATCACAATTTTTCATAAGCCTCGCGAAGTGTAGAAGCCCCCACAATCTCGATGGCATAGGAACCGGTTAGTGTTTTCAGTGAATGAGCCGGAAGAATCACTCGCTTGAATCCCAAGCGTGCCGCTTCGGCAATGCGCTGCTCCGTGCCGGAAACCGAACGCAGTTCGCCGGCCAATCCCACCTCGCCAAACGCCACCACGCCTTCGTCCATTGGCTTGTCTTTCAAACTGGACACCAGTGCCAGTGCCACCGGCAAATCCGCGGCCGGTTCGTCCAACCGCAACCCGCCGACAATATTTAAATAGGTATCCAAATTGGAAAAGAAAAACCCGCAGCGCTTTTCCAACACCGCCAGCAGCAATGCCAATCGGTTGTTATCAAACCCGGTGGCCATGCGGCGCGGATTGCCAAAGCCGGTGGGCGATACCAAGCCTTGCACTTCCGCCAGCAACGGGCGCGACCCTTCCATGGTGCAAGCCACACATGTTCCGCTCACATTCTTCGGGCGCCCGGAAAGCAACATCATGGACGGATTTTCCACTTCCACCAAGCCCTTGTCACGCATTTCAAACACACCGATTTCGTTGGTGGAACCGTAGCGGTTTTTGGCGCAACGCAACATGCGGCAGTTACTGTGCGGATCACCCTCAAAATACAGCACGCAATCCACAATGTGCTCCATCACTTTGGGCCCGGCAATCGCACCGTCTTTGTTCACATGCCCCACAATAAACACCGGAATATCCTCGCGCTTGGCAACTCGCATCAGTGCACCGGTACATTCCCGCACCTGTGTGACACTGCCGGGGGACGACGCCACTTCCGGCAAACTCACCGTTTGAATGGAATCAACAATCACAATGTCGGGCTTTTCCGCTGTCATCGCCTGCAAAATCACCGTCATATCAGTTTCGCACAACAACAACAGCTCTCCGCTGTTGATGTTCAGGCGTTCCGCGCGCAACTTAATTTGCCGCGCCGATTCTTCGCCCGAAGCATACAGCACCCTGTAGCTTTTGCTTAAATACCCGCAAATCTGCAACAGCAGGGTGGATTTCCCAATGCCGGGGTCGCCTCCAATCAGCATCAACCCGCCGGGTACCACTCCGCCGCCCAACACACGGTCCAATTCTTTCATGCCGGTGGGATACCGCGCTTCGGCTTGCGTGTCAATCGCGTCAATGCGGCAAATTTCGGCCGCCCCCACCGACATCCCACCGCGAACCGGTGCAACAACTTCTTCGTTCAGGGTGTTCCATTCGCCGCATTGCGGGCACCGCCCCGCCCATTTGGGAAACTGCCCCCCACATTCGGAACATAGATATACTGTTTTTTGCTTTCCTGCCATGATTCTCACCCTAAATAGGTTATTATTCCCGTTGCCACCGCAAAGGCCATCTGCTGCCGGTAGGCACTGCTTTTTAGGCGTGCCAGTTCCGCTTCGTTGGACAAAAACCCACATTCCACCAAAATAATCGGGCGTGTGGCGCGATGCAACAAATAAATATCGGAAGTTCCCCGTTTCAGTTCGCGCGTGTTGTTCGGCTGCAACAGCGAAACCACTTGTTTTCGCACGCAGTCGGCCAGCACGGCACTTTCTTCGGTGTTTTCCGAATAGAACACTTGGGTGCCGCTGTATTGTGTTTGCGGAAATTTGTTTTGGTGAATACTCACCGTTAGCGTTGCCTGCTCTGCCATGGCCAACCGGTTTTTGATGTCGCTGACTTTTCTTTCGCGCAGGGTTTCTCCCTGTGTGTAAATCATCACATCTTCTGTGCGGGTCATGCGAACCGTATATCCCATCACCGCCAGCACCTCGCGCAACGGCAACGAAATGGCCAAATTCAACTCTTTTTCCGGCGTTCCGTCGGCTGCCGAAGCCCCGCCGTCGGCCCCGCCGTGGCCGGGGTCAATCACAATGATTGTTTCTTGGCTTTGCACCGCTTCGGCAGAACGGTATCTTGCCATTCCTCCCGCCAAAGCGATCACCAACGCGCCGCTCACCAGCACCAGCGCCGCATCGGTTAATGTGGACCGTGTTTCATGTTTCACCGTGCATCCCTCCCGCCTATGTGTATGCGGGAAAGCACCAATTTATTTTCTTCCTAATTTGTTGGCATACATCAGCCGCTGACCAACCGCAATCTGCTTGTATCCCAAAAAATAGCCCAACCACGAAACCGCCAAAAACAGCAGTGTGGGAATGCACGACAGCAAAATCCGCCACCACGCCAGGCCGGCGGCCGGCACATCCCAGGCTGTGCCCATAACCCAAGCGATAATCGGATACAGGGACAGTTGACCGACACGGTACAGCGCGGTGTAGTTTTTCCAAAAGCCAAACAGCTTTTCCGCAATCAGTACCACATAGGATAACCACGAAGGGACCGACGCCAGCAAGGCCACTTTCAAGCCAAAATGGGGGCTGCCTTCTTTGCCGGCAAACAGCGCCTGTGCGCCGTCTTTGTCGCCACGGCGCCACGATTCGGAATACACAATCACCAAAAACAAAAATCCTTGAATGATCAGTGCCGCCAGATTCATCACAAACGATTCCACCGCCGACAGCGCTTCACCGGACGGGGTTAAGGCACTGGTGATGATCCCGACCGAACAATACATGAAGGCGCCCAAAAAAGACGATAGCACGCACCGCCCATACAATCCCAGCGCCCGTTTTACCAATTCGTTTTTCATTGTGTCACCTCATAGCGTGATAATTCCGCTCCTCTTGGGATATTGTACCATACTCCGCCGCCTTGTGCAACAAAAGATTCCACATCCGCCGGCTCTTCGGTGGAAAACTTGCCTTTACATCGTCAGAAATTCATGATAAACTAGTTACAAAAAACGAGGTGATCAAAGAATGAGCACTCCCTTTTTAATCGGTTGTAACTACTGGGCTTCCAACGCGGGCACGGAAATGTGGAAGCAATGGGACCCGGCTGTTATTCGGCAGGATTTGAAAGTGCTGTCCGAACACGGTATTTCCTGCATGCGGGTGTTCCCCAACTGGCGGGATTTTCAACCCGTCACACCGATATACGGTTCCGGCTGCGCCGTTAAGGACTATCGCATGGCCGACGGAACATTGCCCACCAACCCCGAATTTCTCGACGAAACCATGCTTGCTCGCTTTGCGGAGTTTTGCGACATTTGCAACGAGTTCGGCATGCACCTGATTGTCGGTCTGATCACCGGCTTTATGAGCGGGCAAACCTATCTCCCCTCCGCACTGTACGGAAAATCGCTGTTTTCCGACCCCACGGCACTGCTGATGCAGCAGCGCTATGTGCGTGGCTTTGTTTCTCGATTTAAATCGCAACCGGTCATTTATGCTTGGGATTTGGGCAACGAATGCAACAACTTGGGGCATGCGCAAAGCGAAGAAGAAGCCACCAATTGGAGCCTGACTATCGCCAACGCCATCCGCGCCGCCGATCCGTCCCGCCCGATTATTTCCGGCATGCACGGCTTGGTGCCCGACAAAAATCAAGCCACCGGTTGGACCATCGCCGGGCAGGCAGAAGCGTGTGACATTCTCACCACCCATCCCTATCCCTATTGGGTAACCTATGCCGACCAAGACCCTGTTCTTTCTTTCCGCACCGCCATGCATGCCACCTTTGAAACCGTATTTTACAGCAACATCGGCAACCGCCCCTGCCTGGTGGAAGAATTGGGCACCATGGGTCCCATGGTGTGCGCCGAAGACTCCGCTGCCGATTTTATGCGTGTGAATTTGTTTTCCAACTGGGTGCACGGTTCCGAAGGCGTTTTGTGGTGGTGCGCCAACGAACAAACCCGGTTGCGCCACACTCCCTACACCTACTGCATGTGTGAAACCGAACTGGGCATGCGCTATGCCGACGGCACACCCAAACCGGTGCTGTTGGAAACCGGCCGCATGGCTTCGCTGCTCCGCTCGCTGCCGTTCTCGCTCTCTGCACCGCAAACCGACGCCGTTTGTCTCACCACCTGGGAACAACCGCAATGGGGCGTTGCCTACATTGCCTATTGTTTGGCCAAGCAAGCGGGGCTCACACTGTCGTATGCTCACCCCCGGCGGCCGCTGCCTTCGGCTTCGGTTTATATGTTGCCTTCGCTTTGCGGCAGCGCGATTTTGCCGCAAGAGCAATACTTGCAACTGTTGGAACAAGTTCGCAACGGCGCCATGCTTTACATCTCCAACAACGACGGCATTTTATCCGGATTTGAAGAATTGACCGGGTTAAAAATCACAGATTCCTGTGTTGCCGAAGACGCCTCGGTAACCATCAACGGCGTGAAACTTCCCTTTTCCCGCAAGCGGGAATTTCGCGTGGTTCCCACCACAGCCGAAGTGCTGGCAACCGACAGCAAGGGGCTTCCCGTTATCACCGCCAACACCTATGGCAAAGGGCGTGTGCTGTATGTGAATTTCCCGTTGGAAATGAGCCTGCTACACACAAACGATTTCCCAAGCAAATCCTATCATTTGATTTATCGCAAAGTGTTTGAATCGGTATTGCAGGCACAGGAAGTGGCCACCGACAATCCCTTTATCGGCCTAACGCGGCATGCGGAAAGCGACGGCAGCCTGCTTTGTGCCGCCATCAACTATTCTGCGGTTCCGCAAGTACCGCAATTCCGGTTGCTTCCCGGCTACACCATGGACACCCCGCTGTATGGAGATTTGAAAAAAATCCCCCCGTTTGATGCTTGCTTTTTCCGTATTCGTCGATGAAAAGGCCGCCCTCCTTAAACACAAGGAGGGCGGCTTTTTGCCTTATAAGTATCGCTTGCGATAGGTTCGCATGGACTCGGCAAACAGTTCCCCGTTTGTCGGCGGTGTGTAGGTGATTGCGTTAGCACCCGCTTGTATGGTTTCCCGAATGGTATCATCGGTGGGGCCGCCGGTAGCAATAATCGGAATATCCGCATAGCGTTCCCGAATGAACGACACCACCCGCGCCGTATCTGCCGCTGCCGAAACATTGAGAATATCCGCGCCGGCACGAATTCTCTCGTCGATATCTTGTCTGTCCGATACAATGGTGGCCACCACCGGCAAATCCACCACTTCTTTGATACGGCAAATCACTTCGGTATCAATCGGCGCGTTCACCACCACGCCAAATGCACCCTGGTTTTCCGCTTCAATGGCCAGCCGCACCGACCGTTCCCCCGTGGTTAGGCCTCCGCCGACACCGACAAACACCGGCACATCGGCCACCGATATAATGGCTTGTGCAATGGCCGGCTGCGGCGTGAACGGATACACGGCAATCACCGCATCGGTGTTAATGTTTTTAACAATAGCCACATCGGTTGAAAACACCAACGACTTGATGCGCCGCCCAAGCACAATAATCCCGCTGCATTCATAGGTGCTGGCGGGAACACTGAGCTTGTGGCTGCGCAAAGTGCCGCTGTATTCCGGTATTTTCTTCATGCAAGCGCTCCTTTCTCAAAAGCAAAAGCAGGCGCATCCGCGGTGGGTGCGCCTGCTGTTTTCAACTGTACTTAGGATGAAACTCAGCCCAACTCAGCGAAATACTTAATGGTACGAACCATCTGGCTGGTGTAGGAGTTCTCGTTGTCATACCAAGAAACAACCTGCACTTGATAGGTGTCGTCGTCGATCTTTGCAACCATGGTCTGTGTTGCATCGAACAAGCTACCGTAGGTGATACCCACAACATCGGAAGAAACAATCGGATCTTCGTTGTAGCCATAGGAAGCAGAAGCAGCAGCCTTCATGGCAGCGTTAATGCCTTCCTTGGTGATGTCCTTGCCCTTGACAACCGCCACCAAAATGGTGGTGGAACCGGTGGGAACCGGCACACGCTGTGCGGAACCGATCAGCTTGCCGTTCAATTCCGGGATAACCAAACCGATGGCTTTGGCAGCACCGGTGGAGTTCGGAACAATGTTGGCGGCGCCGGCACGGGCACGACGCAGGTCGCCCTTGCGGTGGGGGCCGTCCAGGATCATCTGATCGCCGGTGTAGGCGTGCACGGTGGTCATGATGCCGCTAACGATGGGATACACATCGTTCAGAGCCTTGGTCATGGGGGCCAGGCAGTTGGTGGTGCAGGAAGCGGCAGAGATGATCTTGTCTTCCTTGGTCAGGTTCTTCTCGTTTACGCTGAAAACGATGGTGGGCAGATCGTTGCCGGCGGGAGCGGAAATAACAACCTTCTTGGCGCCAGCCTTCAGGTGAGCTTCGCTCTTTTCCTTGCTGCAATAGAAGCCGGTGCACTCCAGCACAACGTCCACATCCAGCTTGCCCCAGGGGCAGTTGGCGGCGTCCTTCTCGGCGTAGATCTTGATTTCCTTGCCATCCACGATGATGGAATCATCG
>CAYMDU010000002.1:0-50646 GCA_964389495.1 uncultured Eubacteriales bacterium | reverse complement strand
TTCCTGCTCGGCGGTGGGGTTGATGACATATTCGCCGTCAACCAAGCCGACAACCACGCCGGAAATGGGGCCGTCCCACGGAATATCCGAAATGGAAATGGCAATGGAAGCGCCGATCATGGCCGTGGTTTCCGGTGGGCAATCGTGGTCCACAGACATCACGGTGCACACGATGGACACATCGTTGCGCATATCTTTGGGGAACAGGGGGCGAATGGGGCGGTCGATAACGCGCGAAGTTAAAATGGCCTTTTCGGTGGGGCGGCCTTCACGGCGCTGGAACGATCCGGGAATGTGGCCCACGGCATAGAGCTTTTCTTCGTAGTCGACAGACAGCGGGAAGAAATCCACGCCGTCGCGCGGCTTGGCCGAGGCGGTGACATTGCACAGCACGGCGGTGTCGCCGTAGCGAACAAGGCACGAGCCGTTGGACAACTGTGCCATTTTGCCGACTTCGACTTTCAGGGGCCGGCCGGCGAGTGTGGTTTCGTACACTCGGTAGTTTTCGAACATAACAATTCCTCCGTTTATACTATTTCCAAACGGCACATACAGGATTTTTAGCAATAAAACCAATGCTCCGGAAAGCACTCGTTTCACTGCTAAAAACGGCTTGTCTGTGCCGAAATGGGCGAGAAAAATTTTCCGGAGGCAGACGGGAACCTGCCCGCCTGCCTCCGTGTGCAAACTTATTTGCGGATGCCGAGCTTTTCGATGATAGTACGATACCGGTTGATATCTTTCTTCATCAGGTAGTTCAGCAGGTTGCGGCGATGACCGACCATTTTGAGCAGACCACGACGGGAGTGGTGGTCTTTCTTGTGCTCTTTCAGGTGCTCGGTCAAATCGTTGATGCGCTTGGTGAGCACAGCGATTTGAACTTCCGGAGAACCGGTGTCGCCTTCGTGTGTTGCGTACTTTTGCATGATTTCGGTTTTTTCTTGTGCCAACATAACAAACACCTCTTTAAAATAGTTCCGCAAACCCAGAAAGGGAAACGGTGTGTCCCATGCAGGGCATTCTCCGCAGTCCGGGTGAGGGATCGCATATACATGCTTAGATAGTATAACACATTCTGTTACAAATGTAAAGTACTATTTTCACTTAAATTTTCCGGGTGACAAGGCCGGCCGCTCACAGCCCGAAATTCCATTCCCACGGCAGGTCGGTTTGAGGCAGCCCTTTCTTTTCCAGCAGGAGTTTGTACAAATCGGTGGCAAACGGTTCGCCCTCGCGCACGGTGGTGATCATGGTGTCGGCGTGGGCGTGAATCAGGCTTTCCGTTTCGGTTGTGTTGCCGGTTTCCAGCAGGGCTTTGGCGGTGTACAGCATGACACGCCCATCGTTGCGAACCGCGGCAGGCAACGCGCGAACCGTGGCCAGCGCTGTGGAATACTGTTCGGCCACAATAAACAAAATCAACAGATTGCGGGCCAATTTCACGCAGTGGGGGCACAGCCGCAGTGCTTCGGCAGCGCAATCCAGCGATTCGCTCACCCGATCGGTGTCCCAATACAGCATGGCCAGCGAATACAGAGCACACACCGTGCGGCACAGGGCCAAAGAACGCAACAGTGCCTGTTCGGCCTGCTTGTGGTTTTCGGCCGCCAAATACGCGGCGCCCAGCTGCAACCAGGCAAACCAGTTTTCGGCATCGCGGTGGTTCACGGCGTTGCGCAGCAAGTCGGTGAAATCGTCGTCCAGCATCCACGATTCGGGCGGCGTGGTCGGGTCGTGCTCACCGACGGTGCCGTTAACAAGCAACGAAGTCCAAAAGGTGTCTTTTTCGGGGAAATCCAGCAACTCATTCACCGGCGGCTTTCCCAGGGTGCGCCGTTTTTGATTTTCCAATCCGCCCCACAAGCTGCCCGCCTGCAACACGGTTTCGGCTTTTTGCTTCATGTGCGTTGCGTTTTCCAGCACTTGTGCCAGGTCATAGCCCGCCACCTGTGCTTCGGCAGCTTCGGCCGCTGCGGCATAGGGACCGTGTGCTACTGCCGGATCCAGCTGAATGGCGCCGTAGCTTTCCACCCAGCGCCAGGTGGTTTTGGGCGGCATGGGGATACATTCGTATTGCGTTTGGCCCAATCCGGCTTGCAACTCCACATAGTGGCCGGTGGGGCCGCCGGTTTCCAGCAGGGATTGCCAGCGTTTGGCACCGCTGGATTGCCCCCACACAAACAGCTTGCGCCCCTGTTGCCGGTCGGTGGAGGCTTGGCACAGGCCGTATCCGGTTTTGTCTACGTGGCAAATGAATTTGTGCCGAGCATCCCGTGTTTTCCAAAAGTAATCTTTGGGAATGGGGATTTGCACGGGATAGGTGATGTCTGTGCCGTTAAATTGCAACTGCCGCTGTTTAACAACAGTCTCGTTTTCGTTGGTGTAGGCGGCGTCGGCCGGCGCAATCACCCGGGCGTGGCGGTCTTCGGGAACGGCGATGTTGCTCCACCAATACATGGGTACCACGGTTTCGTTGGGATTGTGGATGCTCACACCGGCATACAGCCGCGGTGACTTGTCCGGCAGCCAAAAGTCGATGTGATAGGTGCACCGACGGATGCGTTCAAATTCATAGATGCGCAACACCGGGGTGCCGTCTTTGGTGTGCAAGAGGGCTGTGTGTACCGGCCGGCAGGTGAAGGGCGAGTGGCCGATTATGCCCATGTTCCATTCCACGCCGCCGCAAAACCAGGCATTGCAGATGGCCAGGTTGCCAAACGCCAGGGTGTTGTTGGTTAGCAGCAGGTCGCGGTTGGCTGTTTTGTCGAACAGCGACCACAAGCGCCCGCCCAGTTCGGGCAAAAATTCGGCACGCAGATAGCGGTTTTCCAAAACAATTGTATGTAGTTCCCGCTCTTGAAAATCGCGGTTGTACAGGCTTTGCGAAAAATACGGAAAGGTGTTGTGCAAATAGCCATAGCCGACAAACAGGCCGTCGTCGTCATCCAAATCGCTTTTGGCGGTTTGCTGAATGTTCAGCATGGCCAGCAGTGCGGGGATGCGTTCGTCGTTGCCGAGATCGGCCATGGGAAGTTTCAAAACAGAACGGTGCCATTCACTCATAATATTTCTCCTCACGATATTTCTCCTCACGGCAGGGAAATCGGGCACAGCACGGTGTAGCCGTTAACAAACGGCAGGTCGTTGGCGGTGCGCGCCGGTGTGCCCTGTGCATTGCGTAGATAAAAGGCCAACTGGTAGTGACCGCCCGCTTTCGGCAGGGGCAAATCGGCCGAAAGGCGGTGCTGCAACGACACGGCGGTTGCGTAATCCGGCGGACGGTTATACCATTGGCAAGGGGTGCCCACCGCCGTTTCGGAAACCACGGCGCCGGTTTCATCCAAAACAGCCAAACCGCTTTCCAGATTAAAGACAGCGGAAAAGCCGTAGTTCACCAAGGCCAGGTTGGCATGCGCCGCTTGGTCATCGCACCGCACCGTCACGCTTTGCAGTTCGATGCGGTAGCCCAGATAGTCGCGCACAAACTCAAACACATTGCGTTCCACCGGCGCACCGGCGGCGTTGTAGAACCACGACGGCTGATACAGGGTGTGATGCGCCTGCAACCAGTCTTCGGTTATCGGTTGGCGCTTCCAGCGCTCCATGGTGCAATCCGGTGAGCAATCGGTGTCGGCATAGCCGTGCAACACGCTGAACGAGGTGAAGCGGTGTTCGGAAAATTGTTCCAGCGAATCGTAGCCGTCGGCATAGAGGCCGTTTTCGCGGTTCCAGAACGACCAATACAGCTCGCCGTCTTGCGGGGCGTAGGCTGCTTCGTTGCGAAGCTGTATCCACTGGGGAGTGTCGGCGTTGAGATCGCCTGTTCCCATACCCTCGGCCTTTGAGGTTTTTCCGAAAAAGGCATCGTTGTGGTTGCCGATGTCGCGATACCGCGGATGGGTGGCGGGAATCATATCTTTAAAAATCGGTTGCCGCACTTGCAAATACATGTGTTCCGGCAACATGTGATCGACAATCACGTCCATCAGCAACGGGCGATCGAGAGGATAAAAGAAGCTGTGCCATTCGCCCCATGCACCGACAAATCCGGCCTGAAAGGCATAGATGTGCTTGGCGTGTGTTTTCAGAAAGTCGGCCAGTTGCAACATGTGCTTTAGCATCCACCCCTGGGTGATGTCGGTGTCGGGTGAGAGCATGTCGTTGGCATAGGCAAACCGCAACAGAGATTTCATGCCGTTTTCGGCCAAGGCCTCCAAAAAAGCATCCATGGCGCAAAAGGCGTTGTCGGGAATGTCGCACTCGCGGTAACCGTAGAGATAAAAATAAGTTTGTGCCAAGGTAACGGATTCTCCTCCGTTTTTGGCATTGCGGATTTTTCGTGTGCTTTGGCTTTCATGGCGGCGTAGTCGCCGGATTCGGCCAAGTCGCGAATGTTAACCGACAGTTCCAACCGAAAGCCGCGATCGGGATTGGTGTTGAGCAAAGCGCTTTTTTCGGCGGGCAACGGTGCCAACAGATGAGGCGTGGCGGTTCCTTCTTTCCTAAAACTTGTTTTAAATATACCTGATAATTCTCCGATTTTCAACCCCCTTCGGTGGAATTTCGATTAAAAATTTCGCAATTACAATGCCTGAAAAACGCAGCAGCCGATGCCGGCAATGCACAGTGCGGTGGGCAATCCGGAAAAGCGGGCCGGTGCATCGGACAGGCGACATCGTTGATGCCAACCGCTGATCAAAAGGAGCAACACGGCAAACAAAAGGCTTCCCACCGGTATGGTCGGCCAGGAGGAAACCGGGACCAAAAAAACTGCCAACGGCGCGGCAAGCAACCATTCGTCGGGTGCCAGCGGTGCGGGCAGAGCGGCCACCGAGAATCCGACAAACAGCGTGACGACTAGGAAAGAATACGAGAGTGGCAACACCGAAACAGCCAGATGCCCCAGGGCCGTTCCCGCAAGCACAAACACCGTATCGGCGAGCAGCGAGGCACCGGTACGGGTGGTCACAACGGGTCGATTCAGCCCGACAATGCCGGTGACAACAGCGGCCAAAAGCAATCCGCCCGCTGTGTTTTCCAACGAGGGCAGGGGCCGGAAATCTGTCAGTTGAACTCCCCACAAGCTTCCGGCCGACATCCATTCGCGCAGGCTGCCGAGAAGTAACAGAACAGGCGGCAGGCAGGGCGAGGGCGTGTCGTCTTCGGCTATGGCGGCACCGGCGCACAGCAACACGGCAGCGGTTAGCGGCCGGGTGGGCGACAGGCAAGCGGCATGGCCGAATAACAGTTGCAATGCCGGGCAGAGAACAAAGCCGATGCTCACGGAAAAGGCGGCTGCCGTTCCGCAGGAGCAAGGCAACCGGACATGTGCAAGGCAGGCGGCAAACAGGTGTGTGCTCAACAACAGCAAGGCGGTGAGCAACAGGCAGAGCAGCGTGGTGCGGGGGGTGGAACAGGCGATAACCAGCAACAGCGAGAGTATGCCGGCAAAGCGGGGACAGCAGTGCATCATACCGTTTCCTCCGGCGGCAAGGCGGCCACAAACGAAACGGCCTGATTAACGGCGGCTACCACAGCTTTGGAAGAAGCGGTGGCACCGCTGACGCCGTCCACGGCGGTACCTTCGGTGACTTGCGCCTGGCGGAAGGCTTCGGATGCCAATTTCACAAACGGGCTGACGGTGACCGTGGCACCGGTGTAGGCATCGGTTTTTCCGGTGTCGGGGGAATACACAAGGCGCGAGGGGTCTTGCACATCCAGCAAGGCACGCTCCATAATTTCTGCCTGACTGTGCCACGGCAAACCGGTGTCGCTCATGCGGTAATGGCCGCTTCGTGACAGCTCTTTTTTGGTTTCGTTGCCGTCTTGTTGCTCGGCATCCCAGTTCACAGCGGTGATTTCGCGGTTGCTGACGGTCAGTTCCACAAAATGGCGAAATCCGGAAGCGTCGTAGTTGCTTTCGGCGGCGCGGTAAACCCCGTCTTGCAGAGAAGCCGCAGACGAATTGCCAAGCGAAAAAGGGGCGCGTCGCAAGGCAAAGCCGTCGGTGAATGCGGATTCGGCCACACGCGCGCCGTAGCCGTCGGTTTCCCGATGTGTGCCGATGCGAATTCCTTTCACGGTGGCTTTGTCACTGGCCACGGCGGTGTGAACTTCTATGGTATCAATGTACCCGGCCACGGTGACGGTGACGGCATAGCCCAAAAAGTTGCCGTTGGCCTGATAGGCGCGCCAGGCGTGAGTGATATTGTCGGCGGTGCCGGTGATCGGCTCGTAGCGGTCGGCGCCCAAAAGCACGGAAAACAAGGGGTTGGCCTGGTTGTCGGTTGTGGGAACCGTGCTTGCCAACTTGTCCCCGACAAACAGCAACGAAGCGGACACGGCGGCAGTGAGAAGAAAGGCAACCGAGGTTTTCCAAAAGCGATTCACAGTGACAGCTCCTTTCGTGTGTATCCGTAGGTTCGCGGGCCTGTGAGTTGTTCCAGAGCGGGGCTGACCAGATTCATGGCGAGAACTGCAAAACACACTCCCTCCGGATACGGGCCGACATGCCGAAACACCGCAACCAGGGCGCCGCATCCGAAAGCAAACAAGCGACTGCCGGCGGGAGAAGTGGGCCGGCCGGTGTAGTCGGTGACAATATACACCGCACCGAACAGCACACCGCCGGAAAGACATTCCCGCAGAAGATGGCCGTCGGTGAGAAGGGTGACGGCCGCAAAGCCAAGCATCGTGGCCGTGGGGATTGACCAATGGATAACCCGGCGGCACAACAGATAGCCGGCTCCCAGCAGTATCATCGGCACCGAAGTTTCGCCCAAGCTGCCGGGAATGCGCCCGACGAGTAACGCCGGCAGGGAATAGTTGCCGCCGGGTAAAGGTGTGGCCGAAGATACCGCGTTGGCAAGTGCGTAGTCGGAAGCCAAAGCGGGAAACAGCGTGAGCAAACAGGCGCGTGCCGCCATGGCCGGATTGAACAGGTTGCAACCGATGCCGCCGAAAGCTTCACGGAACACGGCAATGGCCAGCACGCAAAGAAGAACCATCAACCACAGCGGTGTGCCGACAGGGCAAGAGAGTGCCAACAGTACCCCGCTGACCAGGGCACTGCCGTCGAACGGATGAGTAGCCCGCCGAAGGCACAGGCACAGGCGTTCGGTGATCAATGAGGTGACAACAGCCGTGAGCAACAGTCCCAGTGCGCGGATGCCGAAAAACCAAACGGCGGCACAGCTGGGTGGTACCAGGGCCAACAGCACATCCTGCATGATAAGGCCGGTGGAACGGGATGTGCGGATATGAGGAGCGGCATGACGAAACAAACGGCTCAAATCGACGCCTCCTTTTGCCGAAGTGCCGTGATGCGCGCGGCCAACGGACGGTGTGCGGGGCAAACATAAGAACAGCAGCCGCAAGCGATGCAGGCGGTGGCGTGCAATGTGCGGCACAGGGAAAAATCGCCGGCCAAACCGGCCCGGTCCAACAAAAAAGGAACCAGGCGGGACGGGCAGGCGCGCACACAGGCGCCGCAACGGATGCAGGGCGTTTCTTCGTGTGAAAGTGTGGGGAGAACGGTGATGCCTCCGCAGGCTTTGGGCAAACCGGCATCGGCATGAGCAGCTCGCACGCCGGTTAGGGGGCCGCCCGCAATCAGCTGAGAACGGCGACCGGTGATGAGCGGCTGCGCTTGCGCGGCAAGGGCGCGCAAGGGCGTCCCGATCGGTACCAGCAGATTGCAGGGATGCGCAACGGTGCCGGACACCGTGACAGCACGGTGTGTCAGCGGCAATCCGCGTGCGGCATCGGCCATGGCCACAGCGGTGCTCACATTGGACACCACTACGCCGCAGTCGGTGGGCCGACGGCCGGCGGGAAGTTCTTTGCCGAACACGCTGTAAAGCAGTTGCCGTTCGCTGCCTTGGGGATAGTGTTCCGGCAACCGCACCGTGCGCCATCCCTTGGTGGCCGCCAATCGGCGCAACCCCGCCAAAGCATCCGGTTGTTCGGCGCACAGAACCACCCGATTGGGCGAAAGAGCGGCGGCGCGCATCAGCCAAGTGATGCCGTCACTCACACTGTCGGGGCAGTCAATAATCAGGCGTGTGTCCGCTGCGAGAAGCGGTTCGCATTCGCAGGCATTGATGAGCAGATACCGGGCGGTGAGATGCCTGTATTTTTGAAAGGTGGGGAATCCGGCCCCGCCGAGGCCGACCAGCCCGGCATCGTACATGCGTTGTACAATTTGCGATGGTTCGGCGTTGCTCGGCAAGGCCGGCAACAGTTGCCCCGGCGTTTGTTGCCCGTCGCCGATAACAGACAGTACCGTGCAGCGGCGGCCGTCTATGGTTTGTCCGCTGTTGTGCGTTTCTTCCACGCGGCCGGACAGGCCGCTGTGCAACGGCGGATACACGCCTTGCGGGTCATAGGCCAAGCGATCGCCCACGCCAACCGTATCGCCGGTTGTTACGCACGCTTGCAGTTCGGTGTTTTTCACCGTGAGCGGCAGGCAAATCGATTCGGGAAGAAACAAGGTGAGTGCGCATTGGCAAGCGGTTTTCTTGCGTGCACGCAGGGCGTTCGGAAAACGGATACCACCGTGAAAGGTCACCGGCATGGGGATTCCTCCGCTTCAAGTTCCATTTGACATAGTTTGTCACAAACAGGGCATAAATATACTGTGGCGAAAGGAGAATGGCTGTGGAGATTTATGCGGGCGCAGGTGCGGCACGCTGGCTCTATACAGTGGCAGCGGGTTTGCTGTTGCTACTGGCGGCGTTGCTCGAATTGCCGTTGCGGTGGTTGCCCGATTGGCCAAGCGGATGGGTGCTGTTGCCGCTTCTGCCGGTGGGGTTGGCAGCGTGGCGGCATGTGCCGCGCTGGACAAACTCGCTGCAAGGATATTGCCGAAACGGCACGGTGTTTGTGCGTTGCGGTGTGTTGTGGCATTGGGAACAATACATTCCCATGAACGTATTGCAGGCGTTTGAAATTTGGGAACCGCCGTTGCATCGGGTGTTCGGTTGCTGCACGGTGGTATTGCGCGTGGCAGGCGGCTGTGTGTTGTTGCCGTTGCTTGAACGCGCAACCGCCGACCGATTGGCACGCGAGTGGGATCAAACGGAGGAGGCCTCCTGATGGTACAACGGCCTCATTTTTCCTATGCGGTGTATGAACTGAAACGGTTTCGGTTTTTGCTGGCGGTCCCGTTGGCAAGGACAGTTTGGGCGGTGTTGCAGGGGCGCGTACCGATGCTGCACGGGTATGAATGGGTGGTTGGCGGCTTGATTGTTGGCTATGTGTGGCTGAAATGGGCTTGCTGTCGGTATGAATTGTCCGCTTCGGGGAAAGAGCGGTTTCATGAAATCCGTGTGAGCCAAGGATTGCTGTGCCGGCGCACACTTCATATTGCCGCAGAAGATGCCGCTTCGGTGGAAACGGAATGTTCGCCGCTGTTGCGCTTGTTGGGGGGCTGCCGTGTTCGTGTGAACACGGCGGGGCTGCGCCGTCGGGCCGATGTGCAGCTGTATTTATCGGCATCGCTCACTCGGTTTTTGTTTTCCGTCGAGTCGGACAACAAGGATGAATACCGGGCCCGCCGGTGGCCGGCCCTGGTGATGGCGCTAACCGGTTCCAACGCGGCTGTCGGCTTGCTCACCGCCGCACCGATTTTGCGGTACAGCAGCCGGCCGGAGGATTGGAAAGGCACTCTGAAAGCACTGGCCGATTGGAATTTGCCGTTGTTGTTGCGGATTGTTGCCAACGGGTTGTTGATTGGATGGGGTGTGGCCGCAGTGTGCAGCTTTTTGCGCTATGCCGGTTTTCGTGCACAGCGGGATCCGGCCTATCTTCGCTTGGTGTCCGGTGTGTTCACGCGGCGGAATGTGTTGCTGGATTGCCGAAAAATCACAGCGGTGGAGTTGCGGCAAACATTGAGCATGCGCCTGCTGCACCTGTACACGGTTGCTGTTACGGCGGCAGGCTACGGGCGCGACATCGGCGCGCGGCCGGTGTTGTTGCCGGTGGTTCGTTCGGTGGAACTTGGCAGTCACTTGGCGGCGCTGTTGCCGGAATTTGCGGTGCCGAGCGGTCGTGTTCGGCCGGTATCCGGTGCGTGGTGGCGGTACACGGCGGCGCCGCTTTTTTGCTTGCTGGGCGGTGTGGGCTTGTGGATGGCCGGCGGCCGGTGGCACACCGTTGGGCTGTTGTGGTTGCTGTTTTCCGCTTGGTGGTTGGCAGTGCGGGGGTATGCTTGCTGTTGTGCAGGCGGCGATTGCCGAGACGGCATGGTATGTTTGTGCTATCCGCGGGGATTGGCAGTGCATCGGGTGTGTGTTCCGATGAAATTTGTGGACTGTGTAACGGTAACACAATCCCCGTGGCAACGGCTTCGCGGAAGCTGCACGGTGCGCGTGCGTTGCTTCGGCGAAAAAAAACGGGTGCATCGCCTGTGGGGAATGCCCTATGCGGCTGTGCACAGGTGCATACAATAACAACCGGCCGGCGCACCGCGGTGCGCCGGCCGGTTGAGGTTTGAAACATCAGGACAAACTTTCGCCGTTTAGATATTTTTGATAGGTGGCAATGAACTTGGAAACCGCTTTGGCATCGGTGAGATACATTTCACCGGTGTCGTGCAGAACGGCATACTTGCCGGCCGAATGCACATACAGCTTAATCCATCCGCTGTGTGCGGTGGTGGTGTTCGTTTGAATGGCAATGGTGAGTTCCGGATCGCCGGTGGGCTTTTCGTCCAGCGAGGCGGTGCGGGTGAGATTCATCATTTGCTGATACACCGTCCGAAAATCGGCGGTGTTATAGGCCTTGCCGTCGGCCACCACTTTCAGTTGGTCATCGCGGTCTTCTTCGTTGGGAAGGTGCGTTAATTCAAAAGCGGTGGTTTTGCCGTTGAGAGTAACCGACAGGCGATCCACCTGGTCGATGTAGGTGAAGAACAACAGAGTGTCGGCCAAGTCATCATATTGCGTGGTGGCCCATTCCAACGAATCGGGGCTGACAGTGTATACCAGCGGAATCAGGTCTTTCTTGTCATACACCACCGCATAGCGTTCGCCGCTTTCGGTTTCTTTGCCCAGTTTGATGGTATACCGGAAGGTGTTATAAAAGGAAATGGTGCTGGTTTCTTCGCCGGTATCCTTGTTGGTTTCGGTGGTGGTTCGTTTAATGGAAAGGCTCACCTCACAAGCCGAATAGGGCGTATCCATACCGTAGGCTTTCAGGTCGGCCGCTGTGGGGTTGACCTTCACAATATCGGTGGCGGAAAAACCGTAGTACGACGAAGCACTCAGCAAAGACGAACCGCTTTGAACGGTGCGCACATAGGGCTTGGTGAGATAAAATCCCGAAAGTACCTGGGCCATGGTATCGTCGTCTTGTACTTCGTCGGAGATTTGAAAGGCGATGGTTTGCGGCCGCACGGTGCCGGTCAGAGTGACATCGCGCACCACCAATTCGTCGTCATCTTCTTCGGCGGTCGGTGCCGTCAGCGGCGCTGTGGACAAGTAGCTGGTGGATTTGGCGGCCACGGTGTCGCCGAAATCGGCATCAATCAGATAGATGGCGGCCGAATCGGATTTTCGCAGATAGTATCCCTCGCCGTTGGGCGAAAGATCGCCCAATTCAAACGCAAAGGTGCTGCCGTCGGAATAGGCAACTTTCAGCGCCGTGGCCGGGGGCGTTTTGTCAAATCCGAAATCTTCCGGGTTTTTCGGTGTGTCGGCAATCAGGCGGGAAGCGGTTACCGACAGCAGATTGTCTTGCAACAGCGTATAGGCCGATGTGTATTGCGGCAAGGTTTCGTAGCCGCGCACCACCAAATCGCCGTTGCTGTCCGGTTCAATCGTGAATGTTTCATCGGGGGTGGTCACCTGTACCGACGACAGGGTAATACCGTCGGCCTTATTTATCAGCGACACGGTTCTGTCGGGTGCTTGGGTGGTATCGCTGTCGGTATCGCCGTCGTCCGAAGGAAGCAGCAACAGCACCGCCAACAGAGCCCCCAACACAGCCAAAGCAACTGCGGACAGCAGAAGCGTGCGTGAGCGTTTACTCATAAGTGCCTCCTCCTGAAAAAGACAAACAGGCAAACAATAATCAAGGCCACCGGCACCAAAATCATCACAATTTCAATTCCCTGTGCTTCTGCGGCCGAATAGGACAGAGTGGGTGTGGCCAAACTGGTGCCGGAAATCACCACGGTGTCGCCCAAGCTGCACAGCGTGCGAATCGGTTCCAGCATCATTTTTTCGTTGGCATACTGTGTCAGGGAAGCATAGCCCGGGAACATATAGCTGCCGCTCACAATAACATTGGTTTCGCCGATGTGGTCGTCCACTTGGTGGGTTTCCTTGGCATAGGCCATGCCGATGATCGGGTAGCTGTCGGCTTTGTTTTGCACGGTTTCCTTGCCTTCTGCCAACGAGTCTTGCGGAATCAGTTCGGTGCTTTCATCAAAAGTTACCATGGAATAGTTGGTGACATATTCTGCCGAGCTGTCGGTGCCGTGGGAAGTGAGCAGTTGCAGTGTGTAGGGCATAATGATGTTTTTGTCGGCAATCTCACCGGTTAAATCCGTATCGGAAATGGAGGTGATGGGAGCATAGGTGCCGTCGGAATACATCATCAGATACTTGTCGGTATCGGTTTCCACCAGCATATTATCGGTGACGGTGATACCGTAGTCGCTTTCCAGAAAATCATACAAATTGGGACATTCACCCAAGTAGTTGCACAGAACAAACAAATCGCGATCCAGCTGATCGTCGTTGTTCAGCCAAGTGCGCAAACGGTTGATTTCTTCCAGCGAAAAATCAGTGGTGGGGCCGGCAATCACCATGGCGCCCGTGGTGTCATCCACCGTGGATGCCGTGGCCAAATTCAGGGTGGTGGTCATGTAGCCGTTTTGTTCGTACAAATCCGCCATAATGCTGATGAGACTTTCGTTTTCACCGTGGCCGGTTAGGAAAGTGAGAGTGACGGTTTTGCCGCCGCAAAGTGCGTTCACAACCGAAGCCAGTTTTTGTTCAACCAGGGAAGAATAGGTGGTGGTGTAGCTGGAACTGTCGTATTCTTCGGAATACAAATCGTCCAACGAAATAACACGGTATTGTTCGCCGGAACGGAACAGAATGCTGCCGGACGAAATATCGTATTCTTTGTAGGTGGTGGCCAGGGTGGGGTCGGCCTCCATATCCAAATATTGCGTGGTGACCTTTCCGCCGCTCAACGCATTGTATTCTTTGGCAAACAGATACCACTGGTGCAAAATGGTGTCAAATTCTTCCGAGCCGGTTGACGGGGCGGAAAAATAGCTTTCTTCCAAGAACACCAGAATTTCCACATCCTGTTTGACATTGCCGGCCACTTCGCGACTTTCGTCGGACAGCGTGTAGGTGTTGTCGGCGGTTAAGTCCCAAATGAGGGGGAAGCGGTCGTGCAAGACGCTGACAATCACATTCAGCACCATCACCGCGGCCACAACAATAACGGTGAACGCCGTTGCAGTTGCTCCCAAGCGAAATTTACGGTTGGTGCGCCAGCGGAAACGGCGTGTGGCAGACGGGGGCGTTTGGGTTGCTTTGGTATCTGTGGTTGCGGGCGACTCCGGCTGAGAAACCGCCGCGTTTTCTACGGCTTCTTTTTTGCGATTCTTTTTGTTCATGATGGCGCCCTCCTCTCAATTCCATCTTTTGCGATCCAGCAGCCGCACGGTAATAAACAGAAACAGCGCTTGCATCGACAAAAAGAAGAAGATATCGTCGTATTGAATGGTTCCCGCAGAAAAGCTGGAATACCGTTGGTTAACGGACAAAAAGTTCACCACAGCGACCACCAGGGTGCTGCCTGAAAACAAGGATTTTAACTGATCCAACATCAGCAACAGCAGCGAAGCCAAAAATGTGCCGAGTGCGGCAATAAACTGGCTTTCTGTCAGGCAGGAAATCAGCAATCCAATGGCGATAACCATGCCGCCGAGCAACAGTGTTCCCACATAGTTGCCGATAACCACCATCCAATCCGGGGTGGTTTGGAAAGCAATGATAACGGCACACACCAATGTCATGGAACAGCCAATGGCAAACAACAGCAGCGCTGCCAAGTACTTGCCCACGATAATACCCGGCAGACTAACCGGCGCCGTGAAAAGCACCTGGTCGGTTTTTTGCCGTTTGTCGTCGCTCATCAGGCGCATGGTGAGAATGGGAAGTACCAAAATGAGCAAGTAGGTTTGCAGATATTGAAAAATAACAGAAACATCGGGCGAGCCATAGGTGATATTGTAGGCAACAAAATAAAAACCGGTTAGCGCAAACATGATGGCGAGTACGCAATAGCCGATGGGGGAAGTGAAATAGGTTTTAAATTCGCGTTTGAATACCGCACTCATGACCGTTTCCCTCCTTTTCCTTCCACAGCCGCTTGTTCGCGGGTTAGCGAAATAAAGACTTCTTCCAGTGTCATTTCCATGGATTTCAGGCCCAGAAGCGGGAAGCCCTCTTTGGCCAGCATGGTGAATAGGGCACGCCGGAAATCCGCACCGTCGGCCGGTTCCAGGGCATATTCAAACACGCCTGGCTCCCGCTCGCCGCAGGTGGTAACACGGGCCACGCCGTGCAAGTGGGTGAGAAGCGAATATACCCGCTGTTCGTCACCGGCGATACGCGCCAGCAGGCGACGGTCGTTGGAAAACTGGGCCGAAAGATTTTCGGCGGTGTTGTCGGCCACGATGGAACCGTTGCTGATAATCACAATGCGGTCGCACACCGCTTCGATTTCCGAAAGAATGTGCGAAGACAGGATCACGGTGTGATGCTTTCCCAAGTTTTTGATGAGGGTGCGAATTTCAATGATTTGCTTGGGGTCAAGGCCGACGGTGGGTTCGTCCAGCACCAGCACCGGCGGATTGCCGATGAGCGCTTGGGCAAAACCGACGCGCTGACGGTACCCTTTGGACAGGTTTTTGATTAACCGGTCGTACACCGTTTCAATGTGCATCAGGCGGCATATTTCGGCAATGTGCTTTTTGCGGTTGATTTTGCACTTTTTCAGGTCATATACAAAATCCAGGTATTCCCGCACAGTCATGTCCAAATACAGCGGGGGCTGTTCGGGCAAATAGCCGATGCTGGCTTTGGCTTCGTTTGGTTCTTCCAAAATGTCGTGCCCGTTGATTTTTACTTGGCCGGAGGTGGCAGAAAGATAGCCGGTGAGAATGTTCATGGTGGTGGATTTTCCGGCACCGTTCGGCCCCAAAAAACCCAAAATCTCGCCTTCTTCAACCTGAAAGCTGATATCGTTCACCGCACAGTGTGAACCGTATCGCTTGGTTAAATTCTGCACTTCGATCATAGGAACACATCCTTTCTTCCTTATCTTTTCCTTTAATCATAGCCAATCTTTGTGTTTTTTGTGTGTCTTTTTTATGTCCCCCTTTTGTTTTTCAAAAAAATGTGGTACAATAGCGGCAGAAAGCAAGGGCGGGAAGGAGAGAACGGCAATGCAGTATCGCACATGGGCACCGGGAGAACCGTTGGCAACAGCGGTGCGTTCGGTGGCACTTGGCGTGTTCGACGGATTGCACCTGGGCCATCGGGCCGTGATTGCCGGCGCACGCAATGTGCAACCGCGGTCGGCCGCACAACCGATGCCGCTGGTAACCGTGCTGTCCCTGGTCGGTGTGCCGAAGCCCGGTGGCCGCTTGCTCACAAGCGAATTGGAAAAAGAACAAGCCCTCACTTTGGGCGTGGACGAATGGCTGAGTGTACCGTTTGAAACGCTGAGGAATTTGTCACCGGAAGAATTTGTGCACCGGATAGTGCACACCGAACTGCATGCGGAAACCGTGTGTTGCGGCAGCAATTTTCGCTTTGGTCGGCAAGGCGCGGGTACGGCAGCTGATTTGTGCCGGCTGTGTGAGCCGCTGGGCATTCAAGTGAACATTGTTCCCACGGTGGAAAATGCGGGCGAGCCGATTAGCTCCACGGCGGTGCGGCGCGCTTTGGAAGGCGGAAAGCCGGAACGGGCCATGGCACTGTTGGGCAGGCCCTATACCGTTGCTTTCCCGGTGAAGGCCGGCAATCATGTGGGCAGCGGTTGGGGGTATCCCACCGTTAATCAGCCGTTCCCGAACGATTATGTGTGCCCGCGCCGCGGTGTGTATGCGTCGTTGGTGAATATCGACGGTGTGCAGCACTGTGCCGTTACCAACATCGGCGTGCATCCCACCGTGGGGGGCACCGGGCAGCCGCAGGCAGAAACCTATATCAGCGGGTACACCGGAGATTTATACGGTGCGGCCGTGCAGGTGCAACTCATCCGCTTTTTGCGCCCCGAATGTCAGTTTCCCGGTGTGGAGTTGCTTCGGCAACAAATAGCCGAAGACGCGCGCACAGCCGTGCGATTGCTCAACGGCAGCGAGGAAACGCAGGCGGTTTTGTTCGATTTCGACGACACCTTGCAGCACCGGCCGCAGGCATTTCTCGGTGTGGCACGGGAATTGTTGGAACGGCATTTCCCGCAACTTTCTCCCAAGGAATGTGCCAACCGCGCCGCTTGGATGCTTCAAAAAAACAACAACGGCTATGTGGACTACACGGCCTATTTCGAAGAAGTGTGTGCGCAGTGGGCGTGGGGCGTTTCGCCCGAAGAACTCAAGCGGGAGTTTCGGCAGCGGTTTCCGTTTCACAGTGTGTTGTTTAAAGAAACGGTACCGGTGCTGAAAGAGCTGAAACGGCGGGGGTATAAGTTGGGTGTTATCACCAACGGCAACGCCATGCAGCAGCATCTCAAACTGGATGCGGTGAAAATTCGTCCGCTGTTGGATGCGGTGGCGGTGAGCGGAACCGAAGGAACGCACAAGCCGGAGGCAGAGTTGTTCCTTCGTGTCGCTCGGCGGTTGTGCGTGGCGCCGAAAAATTGCGTGTATGTGGGCGATTATCCGCCAAACGACCAAGTGGGTGCCGAAAGCGCCGGCATGCGATTTGTGTATGCGGATATGTTCGGGCGCTGCCAATGCCCCAAAGGAGCATGGCACATTGCGGCGTTGCCCGACCTGTTGGAACGGTTAGAGAAAAATTAGTGCCAATGCCTTTTTGGCCAAAACAGAGAGCGGCACCCGGAAAAACAATACAAAACCCGCTTTGCCACGCGGCGAAGCGGCAAGATGAGGTGAAAGTGTTGAGCAAGGGAAAAGACTATTCCATCAGTTTTTTGAGAATGACAGCCATGATTTTTATTGTTGCCTGCCATTCCCTTCAATACTACGACAACGAATTGGCATGGTGGTTTAATGTCGGTGTCCAAGTGTTCTTTTTGGTGAGCGGCTTTTTGTACGGTCGCAAAGAGAATGTGGTGTCGATTGATTTCATCACCAGGAATTTCAAAAAGATACTGATTCCCTATTTTTGTTTTTTACTGCCGGTGATGGTGCTGTATGCGCTGTTTGCCCAAGAAGCTCTCACACCGTCCATTGCCGTTAAGGCCGTTCTGTGCAGCGGCACGGTCAAAGGCATTGGCCATTTGTGGTTTATCAGCTACATTCTGTTCTGCTATTTGATCACGCCGTATTTGCATTTGATTGCCAAAAAGCTGGAAAAATTAAAACCGATGTGGTTTCTGGCGGCGGTTGTCGGCCTGCTGTGTTTGGGGCAACTTGTATGGCTGACCTACCGGTTGTATTTTCAATTTCCGAGAATTGCTTGCTACATAGCCGGGTACTTCCTGTTTTTCTATTTGAAAGACTGTTCTCAAAAGAGGTTGGCATGGACCGCGACGGTATTGTTTGTCCTGTGCCTGCTTTTCAACGGAATCCGCATTTACTGCAAATATGTGTTGCACGACACCTTCCCCCGTTTCGATTTGTTCGAGGCATACGCGCACGATTTGCTGGCAGTGGCTTTGTTTTTCCTGTATCGGTTGCTCTTTAAAAATTTGCGGGAAACCCGGTTGTTCACGCTGTCCGACAAGTATTCCTACTACATCTATTTGGTGCATCAGCTGTTCATACTAAGTCCGTTTTCACTGATGGCAGTCACACGCTGCACGGTTGTTAATTGGGTAATGGTGCTGGTGGCCATTCTGTTGTCAGCGGTTGCTCTGAAAGTCATTTCCGACACCGTAGCGCGTTGCTTCTTTGAAAAACGGCGGGTTCTTTCCCGGTCGAAATAAATCGGCCGGCCTTGCCGCCACAGTAAAACGGAGCGGTTCTTGAAATCGCGGTTCAATCGGCAGCAGCACCGTGTCACGTGTCATGGGGCACGGTGCTGTTTTGAAATTTCAAGCAAGACGCCCCCAAAGGCAATCCTTTGGGGGCGTCGGTTTTTTCGGTGGTTGGAATTAGCGGCGGAGCAACACGCGGGTTTCATAATCGGCTACATGGCAAAACCAGTCCTTGTCGGCCGGCACGGCGTTGCGGCGGCAATATTCTTCCCAAATGTCGCCAAACGGCAACGTCTTGCAGTCTTCTAACAGCATCAAGCGGCGGGTGAAATCGCCGGCATCCTGCAAACGGCGCAATTCGTCGTGCGGTTGCAACAAAGCCCAAAGCAAGGCTTTTTGTGCATTGCGCGTGCCGATGACCCAAGCGGCCACACGGTTGATAGAGGCGTCAAAGAAATCCAATCCGATGCGCACTTTTTCCAAGGCGTTGTTGCGGACGATTTCTTTCATAATTTCTTTCAGTTCGTCGTCCAATGTAACAACATGGTCGGAATCCCAGCGCACGCCGCGTGTGATGTGCAACGGAATGATGTCGAAAAACGGCAACAGGGCGGGAATTTTATCGCTGACCACCTCGGTGGGGTGGTAGTGGCCGTTGTCCAACAGGTTATACACGCCGGGATGGGTGGCGGCATAACTCATGTAGAATTCGTTGCTGCCAACGGTGTAGCTTTCCACTCCCACGGCAAACACTTTGCTTTCCACGCTGTCGATAACCCGCGGAAGCCGTTCGGCAAAAATTTCATCCAAACTGGCCTTCAAGCGCAGACGCGGGCCAAGGCGGTCGGTGGGGGTGTCTTTATAGCCGTCGGGAATCCACACATTGTTGAGAACAACATCGTTCAGTTCTTCACCGATGCGTTGTGCAATGCGGCGGCAGGCAAGGCAGTGAGCAATCCAAAAGCGGCGGGTGGCTTCGTCCGGCGAGGACAGGCTCAGCCCGTCTTTGATGCGGGGATGACTGAAAACCGTGGGGTTAAAATCAATGCCCAACCCTTGCTCTTTGGCAAAGTCCACCCACGGGGCAAAATGGCGGTATTCCAATCGGTCGCGGTCAACCCACTCGTTCGGTGCGAACACCGCATAACATGCATGTAAATTCAAACGTTTTTTTCCGGGGATCAACGAAAGGGCTTGCAGCAAATCGGCTTTTAATTCTTCAAAATTGCGTGCTCGGCCAGGGTGGTTGCCGGTGGCTTGAATGCCGTTGCCGGCACCGCCGGCGGGGTTGTCAAATCCCACAACATCGTCGCCTTGCCAGCAATGAATGCTGATGGGCGTAGCGGCTGCTTGTGCTAAGGCCGCTTCCACATCGATGCCCCATTGTTCGTAGCGCTCTTTGGCGCTGTTAAATCGTTCCATAGAGTATGCCTCCTTGTGGTTGGATTATATCACGGGCGGGTTGGCTTGTCAATTGACAGCAGGGAGAACGCACAGGGCCCCGGCGGCATATACTGCTATCAGCGAAGATGGGCAATATGCGGAGCGGGCGCACCGTTGGCTATGTCGATAATGGCATAGGTGCCTCCAAAGCGCAGTGAACCGGGATTCACAAGATACAATCCGCTGTCGTAGTGAACCAAAGGCTGATGTGTGTGCCCAAACAGAGCCATCGATACCAACCGGCGGCGCGCTTCCGCTTCCAACGGTTCAAGCCCGTGCTTCACGCCGTATCGATGCCCGTGGGTGAGAAACAGCGACACCTTTCCAATGTTCACTTCGTGTTCGTCGGGATAGGAAGAAGAAAAATCACAATTTCCCGCCACCGACAACCGCGTAACGGTTTCCGGCAAAAGCAGGCTTTCGGCATCGGAAGCGCCGTCGCCCAAATGCAACAGATACCGTGCTTCCGGGTGCAAATCCAACAGGCGATACAGCGAGCGCCGGTCGCCGTGCGTATCGGAAACCGCCAACATACGCACCATACAAAATCATCCTTTCGGTGATTGTTTTTCGTTCGTTTGCATAGTATGCAATAAGGGGGTGATGGCATGAGCCAGGTAACGCCGGAGCAATTGCAAGCACTGTTAAACTACGCCTCCCGCCGGCTGGGAACAACGCCGGAGCAACTGGCCAAAACCGTGCAAAGCGGAGGTTTGGAATCCGTGGCGGGGGCGATTTCGCCCGAAACAGCCCGCCGTATTCAAGAATTGGTTGGCAATCCGCAACAGGCACAACAGTTTTTAAATCGGCCGGATGTGCAAACACTCTTGGAAAAACTGCGGGGAGGCCGGTGAAAACCATGGAGGACGAGTTGAGCCGCAAGCTGGATCGGTTGCTAAACTCGCCGGATGGTATGGAGCAACTGAAACATGCCATGCAAGCACTGGGACTGTCGGCTGAAAGCGCAGAAGCGCCGAGCGTATCCGGCCCGACCGAATCGGCAGACGGCACCTTGTCCGGCTTGCTGCGGCTGGCCCCGTTGCTCACATCTTTGGAACAGGACGACCGAAACACCGCGTTGCTGAAAGCTTTGCGCCCGTATTTGCATGACGGGCGGGAAAAGCGGCTGGATGAATCGTTAAAACTGTTGCAGCTTCTCAAATTGTTGCCGCTGTTGCAAGGAGGGTTGTTCCATGAATCCTAGTGCCGGTAACCTCATGCGCATGCAGCAGGAAGCGGCCGATCGCGTGAAGCGCATGCAGGAACATTCCCGCCGCATGGTGCAGGAGTACCCGGTGCATGTATACCGCGGGGTGACATTCACGCCACCGGAAGAAGCGGTTGCGGAACCGATAGCGTTAGAGCCCCCGCCGCCGGATACCGCTTTGCCGTGCGGTGACGAACCCGGCCTTTCTGCCGGGGAAAGTGCGCCGTTGCCGAATACCGAAGGGGCGCTGGCGGCGTTGTTGCAGGGCGATCAGGAACAGTTGCTGGTGCTGTTGCTGGCGGTGATTCTTGCCAAAAACGGAGCACCGTTGGAATTGGTGCTGGCACTGCTGTATGTGGCCATGTGACTAGTCGATAAAGTCGGCGGGGTGGCAGCGAATATAGGAAATGCACAACTGCAACGGTTGCTCTTTTTCCATTGCATTGCGCAGTTCTTCGGTTGTTTTTTGCAAAGTTGCCGCATCGGCGTTTTCGGCCGCTTCGCATGCTTGGCCAAGCAGTTCGGCACAAAGGGCGGCGCCGATAGCGTCCAACCCGCGCACGGCCGTTTCGGCAAAGCGGCACGAGGAAGAAGCAAAAAACGCTTCCAAATCGGCCGAACGAAGTTCGTGGCACAGCAGCCACACGCTGCAAACATTGGCACGGCCCTGTGAAAGAAAAGGCAGCGAAGCGGCCAAATCGGGACGGTGCGTGTCCAATCGGCTCATCAGGTTGCCGATAACCGCTTCCACCAATGTTTCGTCCGGCGTGGAGAGCAATATGTCTTCGGTCATTACTTCATAGGTTTTGCAAAGAGCGGCACTGCGGTCGCTCTTTGTTCGTTTATCCAAAACAGAAAGGTAGATGCCGATGATAACGGCCAAGGCAATCAAAACCAGCGTGTGGGGGGAAAGCAACCCGTCAAACATGGTTCAGCCCTCCTTACAGGTCAGCACGCGGTAAATGTCGCCTTTTTTCAATCCGGTTTCCGCGGCGGCCTGCCGTGCGGCATCGGAAGGGGAAAGACCGTCGCGTTCCATGTAACGGCGTGCCAGGTCGGCACCGTCTTGCACCGAAAGGGTCGGCTCTTCCGGCGGCGTGGCACCGGCCAAAATAAGCACGAACTCGCCGCGCGCCGCTTCGGCACGGTAGCGGGCAGCCGCCTGTGCCAGTGTGGTGTGCTGTGTTTCTTCGTGCAGTTTGGTCAGTTCACGCACCAGGCAAAGCCGGCGATCGCCAAACGCTTCCAACATATCTTCCAATGTGGAAGCCAGTTTGTGCGGCGCTTCGTAAAACACCATGGTGCGTTCTTCGTGTTTGAGAGAATTCAAATGGTCGCGGCGGCTTCGCCGGTTAACACTCAAAAATCCTTCAAATGTGAAACGCCCCGACGGCATGCCGGAAATGGCCAAGGCGGTGATCACGGCGCTGGGGCCGGGCACCACCGTCACCGGAATTCCGCGTTCGTGGCATTGAGCAACCAGCTCTTCGCCGGGGTCGGAAATGGCGGGCATGCCGGCATCGGTTACCAGCACGGCATTTTCGCCGGCTTCCAATTTGCGGCAAATCATGTCGCCGCGTTCGCGTTTGTTGTGCTCATAATAACTGATAAGAGGCTTGCGTATGCCAAAGTGATTCAGCAATGTCAGCGATACGCGCGTATCTTCGGCAGCAATGAAATCACAGGCATTCAAAGCCTCGATTGCACGCGGCGAAAAATCCGACAAATTGCCAATGGGGGTTCCCACCAAAGTTAGGGTTCCTGACATGATGTCACCTTGCTTTCCAAAATCAACGGCGGCAGCACACGTAGCGAGGGTTTGGCTTCGCGCACGGCGTCGCACAATAACAAAAACGGAGCGGTATTTTCTCGCGCACAAACCAGTTGTAACCGTTTCGGTTCCAAACGGTGGGCGCGCAATGTACTCACCACATCCACCAACCGTTCGGGACGGTGGCACAGCACAAAATGCCCGCGCACGCGCAGCAACCGTGCGGCGGCGGTGATAACATCCGACAGAGTATCGCCCTGCTCTTGCCGTGCCAGCCGGCGCGCGGCACCGGCTGCCGGAGCGCCGCTGTTTTCCGCAAAATAGGGAGGGTTGCACACCACGCGGTCATAGGCACCGGCGGGAAGCGAAAGGCGGCGCCAATCCTGTGTGTGCACGGTGATGTAGTTTTCCAAGCCGTTTTGCACCACATTTTGCTGTGCCAGTGCGGTTGCTTCCGGCGAACAGTCCACGGCATCCACGGTCGGACAAGCGGTGCCGCAATGAAACAAAAGCGGCAAAATGCCGCAACCGGTTCCCAGGTCGCAAATGCGATCGTGCGGGCGAATAGCGGCAAAATCCGCCAACAGCAACGCATCGGTTCCAAAGGTGTAATCGTTGGTAACCAATAGGCTTCGCCCGTGACCGAGATTCTCGGTGCGCGTTGTCATACAAACCATCCTTTATAGCAAAAAGCTGCCGCAAACGGCACGGCGAAACCGACCGATCCACGACAGCCTTTGTGAGTACAGAGCATTACGCCTCGGCAATTGCGCCCACCGGGCAAGTATCTGCACAGGCACCGCAGCTGATGCAGGTGTCCGCGTCGATTTCGTACTTGCCATCGCCTTCCGCGATCGCCGCCACGGGGCAGCCTTCGGCACAGGAACCGCAAGCGATGCACTCGTCAGAAATCTTGTAAGCCATTTTCAAGCACCTCCTTTTTTGTTCTTTACTACGATACCATACATTTTTCAAAAAATCAACTGAAATTTTCAGGGAAATTCCGTAAAAGCAAAAAAGGGCTTGCGTTTCGCGTCGAAAGGTGTGTATAATAGAAACACACTATACAATGGGAGGGATATGCCATGGCAGAATACAGTTGGCGTGCGCCGTTGCTTCGGCATGTGTTCGTGATGCCGGATGCGGTGGCAGACGAACACCTGCGTCTGGCCGGCGCGGTGCAGCTGAAAGTGCTGTTGTGGCTGTCCCGTCACGGCGGGCAATACAACGACGTCGCCTGTGCTCAGGCCATTGGCAGTTCGGCGGCGGATTGTCGCGATGCCCTGCGTTATTGGACCGATGCCGGTGTGCTAACAGTCGATGTGTCGGCGGCCAACGAAGAAGTCGCACCGCCGGCGGCACCGGAAGCGGAAAAGCCGGCACCGCGTATTCCGGCCGTGCGCCCGCAGGCCGTCAAGCCGCAAATGCCGGAAGTGATTGCACGGCGTGACAGCTGCACGGAATTTGCCTATTTGCTGGACGAAGTGGGGGCACGCATGGGGCGTCCGCTTTCGCCGGGCGACATGGAAACATTGCTGTATCTGTTCGATACAGCCGGCTTGCCGGTGGAGGTTATTCTCATGGTGGTGGGCTATGCCGTTTCGGTGGGCCGCCTTTCCATGCGGTATGTCGAAAAGGTGGCCCTGGATTGGGCGGATCGCGGCATTGTCACCATGGCTGCCGCCGAAGAATATCTGTGCTGTTTGGAACGCCGGCAACAAGCGTTGCTGCGTGTGCAAACCTTGTGTGCATTGGATAAACCGCCGTCGGGCACTTTGGCCGGCGATTTGGCGGAAAAATGGATGAACGATTGGAAAGTGCAAGACGAAGTGCTTCGCCTTGCCCACACCGTGTGCGTGAAAAAAACCGGCAAGTTCCAAGCCAAATACATCGATCGGGTGTTGGAAAACTGGCGCGATCAAGGGGCCGACACCGCCGAAAAAGTGGCAGCACTGGGCGGTACATCGTCGGCATCGGCACCGGCAGACTCCGCCAGCGAATACGAAAACATGATTGCACAATACATACCGGTGTATAAAAAGAAAAAGAAAGGGTGAGCGGTATGGCATATAGCCGAGAATTGTATGAACAGGCACAGGCTGTGTTGGAACAGCGGCGCAGTACCGCTCAGGCGCAGGCGGCCATCTTGCGGCAGGACATGCTGAAAAAAGTGCCGCGCCTGCGTGAAATCGAACAGCAAATGGCCTTGTCCTCCGGCAAGGTGGTAAAAGCCATTCTCAACGGGCACAATGTGGAGCAAGAGGTGGAACGCATTAAAACGGAAAACCTGTCGCTTCAAGTGGAAATGTCAATGTTGCTGCGGGAAAACGGGGCCGAAGTTTCGGATTTCGAACCGCAGTACACCTGCACCAAATGTCACGACACGGGGTACACGGGCAACCGCCGCTGTGAATGTTTTAACACCCTGCTGCGCGAGCTGTCTTGCCAGTCGCTGTCGGAACTGTCCGGCATGCGTCCGCGTTCGTTTGACGAGTTGTCGTTGGCGTATTATTCTGCCCAAACCGATGCGCAAACCGGCATTTCACCCCGTGCCCGCATGCGGGAAGTGATTGCCTATTGCCGTGCCTATGCCGAAGGATTCGACGGCACCGATGTCAGCTTGCTGTTGCGCGGGCCAACCGGCGTGGGGAAAACCCATTTGTCGCTGGCTATTGCCGGCGAAGTGCTGTTGCGCGGATATTCGGTGGTATACGGCCCGGTGCAAAAGTTGTTGCACCGGGTGGAAAAAGAGCATTTCGGTCGTGCCGAAGGAAACAGCGAAGACATTATGACCGGATGCGATTTGCTGATTTTGGACGATGTGGGCACGGAGTTTTCCAGCAATTTCTACACTTCGGCTTTGTACAACATCATCAACGAGCGTATGCTGGAAAACAAACCCACCATCATCAGCACCAATTTAAACCAAAAGGAATTAACCGACCGATACGGCGAACAAATTGCTTCGCGTATCACCGGCACTTTTCAGCCGCTGGTGTGTGTCGGTAAGGATATTCGGCAGTTGAAGTTGCGTCAGTCTTTGGAATAGGAGGAGCAAAACAATGGCATCCAATTTGTGTATGGGCTGCATGGCAGCACTTGAAAACGAAGGTACCGCCTGCCCACAGTGCGGGTATCCGGCAGCCGGTGTGAATCCGGCTGAGTATTTGCCGGTGCGCACGGTGCTAAACGGTCGGTACTTGGTGGGGCGCGTGCTGGAAATCGGCGGCGACAGCGCCGTGTACATCGGCCTGGATCGGCAAGATAACAGCCGCGTGACCGTTCGCGAGTTTTTCCCGCCCGAATTGGCCCGGCGTTCGGCAGACGGCAAAACGGTGGTCGGCAGCGGCGATGCCGCGCAGTTTGCCGCTTGCCGCACCAAATTTTTGCAGTTGGCGCGGGCTGTGGGGCGCTTGCGCGATGTGCTGGTGGTGGTGCCTTCCTACGATATTTTCGAAGAAAACGGAACGGCATACAGCGTCAGTGAATACTGCGAAGGCACCAGCTTGGAAAAATATGTGGCGGCACACGGCGGTCGGTTGCCGGTGGATGAAGTGCGTCGTTTGTTTTTGCCGCTGATTTCGGCTGTGTCCACCATTCACGCAACCGGTGTGTTGCACTTGGCTTTGTCGCCGAAAAACATTTTGGTGGACAGCGAAGGCCGCCTGCGTTTAAAGAATTTTGCCATCGGTGAAGTGCGCACGGCCAGCGGCATCGGGAAGCCCAGCCGTGTGGCGGGGTGCGCCGCACCGGAACAATACCAAAGCCAGGCGGTTTGCACGGAGGCAGCGGATGTATATGGGCTGGCGGCATCGATGTTCTTTGCGCTCACCGGTCGTGTCCCCGCCGATGCGGTGCAACGGCAAAAAAAAGGGGACGAAGTAACCATGCCCGCCGATGTGGCCGATGCCATGCCTCCCTACATAAAAGAAAGCCTGCAACGGGCCCTTCGTCTGTCACCGGATTACCGCACACAAACCGCACAGCAATTGCTGGATGAACTGTCGGTTACACAAGCGGTTGCTTCGTTGCACGAAGACGAAGAAAACGAGGAACCGAAGCCAAAGAGGTTTTCGTATTTGTGGTTGGTATTCATCGGTGTGATGGCGGCATTGGCTGTGCTGGCCGTGTTTGCTTTGAACGGTTTGGGCTATATTCATTTTGGCGGCACCGAAGTAACCACCACCACAACACAAGGCGAGTTAACCATGGCACCCACCACGACAACCAAACCGATCGGTTCCGTAGAAACCGGCAGCGCGTTGTTTGAAGTGGACACACTAACCGGCCAGGCGTGGTCGGCGGTGCAAGGGAAAACGCTGGCCGGGCAAATGAAGGTCACACTCAAAGGGTACGAATACAGCGATTCCGTTGCCAAGGGCACGGTGTTGTCGCAAACGCCGGTGGCCGGTGAAAAGGTGGAACGCGGCACGGTGATTCAAGTGGTTATCAGTGCCGGGCCGGTGGAAGGCACCATGCCGGATCTCAGCGGATGGAGCGAAGACCACGCACGCTTGTATTTGGAAGCGCTGGGCTATCAGGTCGGCGAGAGCTTGCTTTTGTCGGTGTCGGATTTGGACAAGGGCCTGGTTGAAAAAAGTCAGCCGGCGGCCGGCACCAAAATCCAAGTGGGCGAAACGGTAAAGCTATATGTCAGCAATGTGGAGCAGTCGTCTTCCGGGTCGGATACAGAGCCCGGCACGGATGCCCCGCTGGAATAAGGTGGAACCATGAGTACCATTGATTCGTTTCAAGCAACCGGAAAGTTTCCGGCGTTGACCTACATTGTCACAACACCCGAAGATTGGGACCCGCAAACCGAAACCCTGCCGCTGTTGGTGTTTTTGCACGGCAGCGGCGAGCGCGGTAACACCCCCGAACTGTTGCGTTCGTTCTACGGCGTTCCGCGGTTGTTCGAAGAAAACCCCACGCACCGCGGCTTGCGGGTGATTACCCTGTCGCCACTGTGCCCGCCGGAATACATTTGGAACAACTTAACGCTGGCTTTGCGGGAGTTGATCGATACGGTGGCCGATAAGTACAAGGCAGATCGCCGGCGCATCACCGTTACCGGGTGCAGCATGGGCGGCTTTGGAACTTGGGAGCTGATTTGCGCGTTTCCCGACTTGTTCGCTGCGGCAGCACCGATTTGCGGCGGCGGATTAACTTGGCGTGCTTCCTCGTTGAAGGCCATGCCGATACGCGCTTTTCACGGCGGAGCGGATTCCGTGGTGCCGCTGTTGTATTCGCAAATGATGACCGATGCGGTGAATGCGGCGGGCGGCCACGCCGAATTAACGGTATTTCCTGGCGTGGACCACGATTCGTGGGTGCCAACCTACCGCGACACCGATGTGCTGGAATGGTTAGTGGCACAAAGCCGCGCTTGATATAATGGGGAAAGGAAGCCAACAGTATGTTACTAAAAAACGCAACCATCTACAACGAACAGTTTGAACCGGTGGAATTGAATATCACCGTGAAGGGTGAACGTATTGCGGCGGTGGATACACGAACCGACGGCGATACCGTGCTGGATTTGGCAGGTTGCACGGTGCTGCCCGGTTTGATTGATATGCACATTCACGGCTGTGCGGGATACGATACCGGCGATGCCACACCGGAAGCACTGGAAGCCATGTCCCGCTGCCTGGTGCAACGTGGCGTCACGTCGTTTTGCCCCACATCCATGACCTTGTCCTACGAGGAATTGAATCAAATTTTCGGCAATGTGGCAGCAGCACAAAGCAAGGTGACCGGTGCCTATATTCACGGCGTGAACATGGAAGGCCCCTACATTGCCATGTCCAAAAAGGGCGCACAAAACGGGGCGTATGTACGCAATCCCGATGCCGAAGAATTCAAGCGACTGTACAACAACTGCGGCGGTTGCATCAAAGTGGTGGATATTGCACCGGAAACCGAAGGCGCGCAGTCGTTTGTGGAACAGGTGCAGGGAATGTGTCCGGTTTCGGTGGCTCACACAGCGGCCGATTACGACCAAACCTGTGCGGCGTTTTCCTGGGGCGTGCGCCATGTCACGCATTTGTACAATGCCCAAAGCGGATTAACGCACCGCGCTCCCGGCGTGGTTGGTGCGGTGTTCGATAACGCCAAGCGCTACGGCGTGCGTGCCGAACTGATTTGCGACGGGTTCCACATTCACCCGGCGGCGCTTCGCATTGCGTTTGCCCAGTTGGGCGAGGACAATTCCGTGATTGTCAGTGATTCCATGCGTGCCGCCGGCCATGTGGACGGCGAGTACGATTTGGGCGGTCAAACGGTGTATGTCCGCGAGGGAAAAGCTCTGTTGGCCGACGGTACCATTGCAGCATCCACATCGAATGTGTATGAAGAACTGAAAAATGTGATTCGTTTCGGTATTCCGTTAAAACAGGCCATCAAATCGGCCACCATCAATCCGGCGCGTGCGATTCGCGTGGATAACGAAACCGGGTCCATTCAGCCCGGCAAGCTGGCCGATTTGCTGGTGGTAGATGACAAGTTTAACATTGTGTTGGTCATCGTGCGCGGCGAAATCAAAGTGGACAATCGCTGAAACAGTAAACGGGCTGTTGCTTTTGGCAACAGCCCGTTTTGCGCTTGACTTTCATCGGCCGGGTTGGTATACTTGTATTGAAATTATAAATGTGTGAACCGAAAAAGCAGGAAAGCGGAACAGCAAGGTTTGCTTGCTGTTTTCGCGTTTTCTTTTTTCGACGAGAGGAGAAAAACAATGCGCGCGGTGTGGGACATACTTCAAAGCCTTCGGGAATTTAACACTTGGTCGGTGCTGTTTCGCGTGTGCTTGGCGGTGGTTTGCGGCGGCTTAATCGGCAGTGAACGCGGCCGGCACGGTCGGGCAGCGGGGATGCGCACACACATTTTGGTGTGCCTCGGTGCGGCCGTTACTTCGTTAACCGGTTTGTATGTGGTGGAAGTGCTGGGCATCACGGGCGATGTGCTTCGCATTTCGGCACAGGTGGTGTCGGGCATCGGCTTTTTGGGTGCCGGCACCATTTTGGTGCGCAACCGCTCGATTGTAACGGGCCTAACCACGGCGGCCGGTATGTGGGCCACAGCTTCGATCGGCGTGGCTGTCGGCTATGGATTTTACAGTGCCGTGGTGGCATCGTTGTTGTTGTGTACGATTTTGGTTCCGATATTGGGTCGCGTGGAATACAAACGCAAACTGCTCAGCAGTTTGTATGTGGAAGTGGAAATCATTCACAACACCGGCGTGCTGGTGGAGGAGATTCGCTCCTTGTTGGGCGACACTTTAACCGTGCAAATTGTGGCACCGAAAAGCAGCTGCCAAGGCCATGTGGGGTTGCAATTGCTGGTTCGCAGTTCGGCGGTCACAGCGGATATGATTCGCCAAATCAGCAATCTGGACGGCGTGGCGTTTTTGGTGGAAGAAGATACCTAACAATTCTTGACGGGGCCTGCACCGCGGTGCAGGCCCCGTCAAATTATTATTCCCGAATCAAGCCGGTGGTGCAATCGGTGCCACAGGGAAACGGCATTTCAAAGAACAAGCCATACAGGTCACTCACACGGTTTTCCAACGCCCACAGGGCTTGACAATCGTTTCCCAACTTGGGAAGCTGTGCCGCCCGATAAATCAAAGGCACAGCCGGTGTGGCCGCTGCCAAAATTTCTTTCCCGCGCGCGTTGGCGGCCAGCACGCGCGCATACGGCGGGCGCTGTGCGGCAAGCGTGGCGGGGATTTCCAAATAGGCCGACCAAATCAGCCGCCGCAGGCGGGAAAGCGGATACCGTTTGGTTTTAAGGAGGTTTTCCAGCTCTGCCAGGGAACCGGCTTTTCGTATGGCGTTATACAAGCGGTTTTCCAATCCTTCCGACAAATCGGGAAGCTGCTGCAATTCGTCGAGTGTCAGGCGCCGCAAATGGGAAAGAACAGCGCGTTCGGCGCGGGTGGCTTCGGCGGGCAATCGCCCGTTTTGTGCGGCAGCAGACAGCACGGCGGCACACGGCGCCGGCATGTACGGAAAGGCAGCCAGCAATCGGTCGGATACCAGCAATGAACGCAAATAAGAAGCCGAAGCCACATTGCCGAGCGGGGTGAGACTGTCGTGTTCGCTGCCTTGCCGCTTAACGGTGAAAGGAACCATGGAACTGCTCAGCCGATGCAGGGCTTTTATGTATTCCACACCCAAAATATTGTTCGGGGAGGACAGCACGGAAGCGGCGGTATCGCCGGCAATTTCCGCCACGGCTTTTTGCCGCGCTTCGGGAAACGGCAGCCCCAAGCCGAGAAAATATTTCAGCAATGTGGAAAAACGGGGCATCTCCATGGCCGCCACCGCTTTTTCCAACGGTTTCAGCGCGCCGGCTTCGCTGCCGAAACAAAGGCAGTCCACACATCCTAACGAGTCCAACAAAGCAACGGCGCCACACGCAAAGAATTCCGCCGAAGACAAGCACCACGGGGTGGGAAGTTCCAGCACCAAATCCACACCGCCTGCCAGTGCGGCACGCGCACGGTCGAATTTGGAAAGAACCGCCGGTTCGCCACGCTGTACAAAATTGCCGCTCATCACGGCAACGGTGTGCGTGGCTTCACAGCCGCCGTTTCGTTCTTTGGTTTTTTCCAGCAAAAAGGCGTGTCCGTTGTGGAAAGGATTGTACTCCGCTACCATGCCTGCAATGCGCACAAACAACACCTCCGTGTCTTTTTTTGAAAAGGCCTTGAAATATTTTCCGTTTTGTACTATTATAGTATACGGTATTTTGTGAAAAAAATCAATATATAGGGAATGGGAGCGCAAAGCAATGAAAATTTTGGTTATCAACGCGGGCAGTTCTTCTCTGAAATATCAACTGATTGATATGGACGGGGAACAAGTGGTGGCAAAAGGCTTGTGCGAGCGAATCGGAATCGACGGCCGTTTCACTCACAAAACGGGCGACGGCCGCGTGTTTCAGTCGGAAGTAGCCATGCCGGATCACGCCACGGCCTTTGAACAGGTGAAACAAGCCCTAACGGCAGGCGAAGGCAAAGTGGTCAACGATTTGTCCGAAATCACGGCCATCGGCCACCGTGTGGTGCAGGGCGGCTCCAAGTACGACCGTTCCGTGCGTATCGACGACGAAGTGCTGCAAGCCGTTCGCGATTACGCCTTGTTGGCGCCGTTGCACAATCCGGCCTGCTTAAAGGGCATCGAGGCAGCCACCGAAGCCTTTGGCAAAGACATTCCCCAGGTGGCGGTGTTCGATACGGCGTTCCATCAAACCATGCCGGAGGTTGCCTATCTGTGGGGCCTTCCGTATGAATACTACGAAAAATACGGCCTGCGCCGCTATGGCTATCATGGCACTTCGCACCGCTTTGTTTCGGCGCGTTGCTGCGAATTGCTGGGCAAGCCGGACGGCAAGGGCACACGCATCATCACCTGTCACTTGGGCAACGGCTCTTCGCTGGCTGCCATTCGCGACGGCAAAGTGATCGATACCACCATGGGCCTCACACCGCTGGACGGTTTCCTAATGGGCACACGCAGCGGCGCGATTGATCCTTCCGCCGTCACCTTCGTGATGGAAAAAGAAGGCTTCACCCCGGAACAGATGGATGCCGTGATGAATAAAAAATCCGGCATGCTGGGCATTTCCGGCGTTTCCAGCGACGATCGCGATATCACAGCCGCCATGGATGCCGGCGATGTTCGTGCCAAACTGGCATGGGATATGCGCAGCTATCAAATCCTGAAATACATCGGCGGTTTTGTGGCCGCTTTGGGTGGCTTGGATGCCATTGTGTTCACCGCCGGCATTGGCGAAAACCAGGAACGGTTGCGCGCCGAATTGTTGGAAGGATTGGCCTATTTGGGCGTCAAGCTGGATGCACAGGCCAATCTGGTGCACGGCAAAGAGCAGGAAATCACCACCAAAGAGTCCGCAGTGCGTGCGTTTGTCATTCCCACCAACGAAGAATTGGTGATTGCACGCGATACCCAAGCGTTGATTTAACCCCAACCGAAAAAGCAGGGCCGCCCATGGGCGACCCTGTTTTTGAACTTGTTAATCGCAACGCGGTTCTTCCGGCAATGCTTGGCCGCGGCGAAACAGCAGTGAAATACACCAGATGCCCGCCAAAGCAACCAATGTGTAAATCACACGGCTGATGGGGCTGGTTTGGCCGCCGCAAATCCAGGCAACCACGTCAAACTGAAACAGCCCGATGCTCCCCCAGTTGAGCGCGCCGATAATCACCAAAATCAAGGCAATAATATCCATGCTTCGTCCCTCCTCGTGAAAGCGGTTTGTAACAGCAGTCCATGCTTTCGCAACGCTAGTATGCGCATGGTGGCACGGAATATGCAGAAAACAAAACAAGAACTTTCGGCGGAATATTTACAAATCTTTCATACACTGGCAGAAAATTGTTTGTATGATAATATAAAGGTGTGAAACAATGTGTTTGGATATATTCGGCCGTATCAGGCAGAACTGAAAATGGGTGAGTACGAACAATACCGCGGCTTGTACTGTTCGCTGTGTCGGCGCCTCGGCAAACGGCATGGTTGCCTGGCCCAAATGACCCTAAGCTACGACATGACTTTTTTGCTGTTGCTGTATTTGTCGCAGGCCGAAGATTGCACCGGTTTTCACAAGGCCCGGTGTCCGTACAACCCTTTCAAAAAGCGCACCTGTTGCGGCGATTCTCCCGCACTGAACCGTTGCGCCGATATTTCGGTGCTGCTTGTGTACTACAAAGCATGCGATGCCGTGAACGACAGCCGGGGAATCAAGCGCGCGGCGGCACGGGCGGCCTTGGCGGCAGCACAGTGCTCTCACCGTCGGGCGGCAAAAAGCGAACCGGCTTTGGACGCGGCCATGGCCGACTATATGAAAGCGCAATCGTCGCGGGAAGCGGAAAAAACCGCCTCGGTGGATGCCGCCGCCGAGCCAACGGCACTGTTGTTGTCGCGCCTGTGCACCTTGTCGTCTTCCTATGAAAAGCAGCAACCGGTTCTTGCACGCTTTGGCTATTGCCTGGGACGGTGGATTTATTTGATGGATGCGGCCGACGATTTGGCAGAAGACAGCCAAAGCGGCAACTACAATCCGTTTTTGGCCGGCCAAAGCGAGCCGTTCACAGACGAACAGCTGTCGGCGTGCCGCGAAAGGGCACAAGGGTCTCTTAACGCTTCGCTGGCGGCGTGTAAGGCCGCCTATGAACTATTGGATATTCGCCGTTTCGACGGCATTTTGCGCAATATTTTAGAATGGGGAATGCCGCGGGTGCAACAGCAGGTGCTGTCGGGCAATTTCCATGCCAAAAAGCGGGAGGTTTAACGAATGAAAGATCCCTACCAGGTATTGGGTATTCGCCGGGATGCCACCGACGATGAGGTAAAGGCTGCCTATCGTCAGCTGGCAAGAAAATATCATCCTGACAATTACGGCGATGATCCATTGGCCGAGTTGGCCAAGGAAAAAATGCAGGAAATCAACGAAGCCTACGACGCAATCATTCGGGAACGGCGTAACGGTCCGTCGGCACATACGCAGTATGCGGCAGGCGGAACGCAATATGCCGATATTCGTAATTTAATTCGTACCGGTCGCATGGCGGATGCCGAAACCTTGCTGGACGGTGTGCCGGCTCCTTCGCGCGATGCCGAATGGTATTTTCTCAAAGGCAGCGTGTTGTATAAAAAAGGGTGGCTTGACGATGCCTACAACCATTTTTCCACGGCCGTGCGCATGGATCCGGGCAACGCCGAATACCGAACAGCGTATAATCAAATGGAACGCCAACGCCGCACCGGTGCCTATCACATGGGCGGGCCCTACACCAACGGCTGTTCCGCTTGCGATATGTGTCAAGGCCTGATTTGCGCCGACTGTTGTTGCGAATGTATGGGCGGCGATTTGATTCGTTGCTGCTAAGGAGGAATGGCGTTGTGAAGCGTACAGCCCGCATGGCGTGGAGCGGCTTGATGGGTGCTTTGGCGCTGCTGTGCCTGTTGCTCACCGTGTTCCCGTTTGCCACCTATGCGTTGCCTGCCTTGGCATCGGTTTTTTTGATGCCGATTGTGATTGAATACGGGCGGCGGTGGGCGCTGGCGGTGTATGCGGCGGAAGCCTTGCTGGCACTGTTGTTGGTGCCGGACATGGAAGCGCGCTTTTTGTTTGTCTGCTTTTTCGGCTATTATCCGATTGTGAAATCGGCGGCGGAATTGCTGCACAGGCGCGTGGCCGAATGGGTTTGCAAACTGCTTGTTTTCAACGCCGCCGTGGTGCTTTCCTATGTACTTCTTGCAGCACTCGGCTTTTCGCTGGATGTGTTTGCGGTGTCGGGCGTGGCATGGCCGCTTTCTGTTTTTTTAGGCTTGTTTTTGCTGGCGGGCAATGTGATTTTTTTGCTCTACGACTTGGCGCTCACCCGCCTGTTACCATTGTATTTCGTCCGGATTCAGCCACTTTTTCATCGTCTTTTCCGCAATTAGGACTTGCATTTCTTTTGAAAAAGCGGTAAACTGTTTTAATTACCGCAAAGAAGGATTTGATGATGTTGAAAATCGATCTCATCGCGCATATCACTCGGCAAATGCCGGCGTTTTCCAAGGGGCAACGGTTGATTGCTTCTTATATTCTGGAACACTACGACACAGCCGCCTTTATGACTGCCTATTCACTTGGCGAAGCGGTTGGTGTCAGCGAATCCACCGTGGTGCGGTTTGCCACCGAATTGGGTTTTTCGGGGTATCCGCGGTTGCAAAAGGCCATGCAAGAGCTGGTGCGCAGTCGCCTAACCAGTGTGCAGCGCGTGGAAGTCAGCCGTGCCCGCATGCGCGACGATGAAGTGTTGAGCAATGTGATGTCCTACGACATGGCCAACATTCGTCAAACGTTGGCAGAACTGGATCCGGCGGTGTTTGACCAAGCGGTGCAGGCACTGGCCTCGGCGCGCCGTGTGTACATTTTCGGTGCGGGCAGTTGCCGCGCTTTGGCCAATTTTTTGGCCTACTATCTCAAACTGTTGCTTCCGGATGTTCGCCTGATTTCCGCTTCGGGCGAAACCGAAATGCTGGAAGAACTGTTTCCGGTCAGTCAAGACGATGCCATCATCGGCATCAGCTTTCCGCGCTATTCCAGTCGTGCCGTTAAGGCGTTGCATTTTGCCCATTCTCGCGGAGCCCAAGTGATCGCGGTCACCGACAGTTTGCGGTCGCCCATTTCCGATTTTGCCACCTGCCTGTTGCTGGCACACAGCGACATGGCCACCATTGTGGATTCCCTGGTGGCGCCTCTCAGCATCATCAACGCGTTGGTAGTGGCCATTTCGCTGAAACGCATGGATGCCAACCGCGATAATTTAAAAGAGTTGGAGTCGCTTTGGGAAAGCTATCAAGTATACCAGCCGGCAGAACGGCAAAGCACTGTGGAGGAGTTCCATGAGTGAGCCGTTGCATGTGATTGTGGTCGGCGGCGGTGCCGCCGGGCTGATAGCTGCCGGATGTGCTTTGCGGCGAGGGTATCGTGTCACGGTGGTGGAACGCAATGTGCGGCCGGCGCGCAAGGTGATGATCACCGGCAAAGGCCGCTGCAATGTAACCAACGATTGCACACCGGCCGATTGTGTGGCCGCCGTTCCGAAAAACGGCCGTTTTTTGTACAGTGCCTTTTCGGCCTTTTCGCCGCAAGATACCATGCGCCTTTTCACCGAACTGGGTGTTCCGCTCAAAACAGAGCGCGGCCGTCGCGTGTTTCCGGTGTCGGACAAGGCGGTGGATATTGTGGATGCTCTGGTTCGATACGCTCACGGGGCCGCTTTTGTCACCGGCCGTGTCACGCGGCTCCTGATAGAAGACGGCGTGTGTTGCGGTGTGGAACTGGACGATGGCAGGCAGTTGGCATCCTACGGTGTGATTGTGTGCACCGGTGGGTGTTCCTATCCGGCCACCGGTTCCACCGGCGACGGCTACGAATTGGCGCGCCAAGCCGGTCACACGGTCATACCGCCTCGTCCGTCGTTGGTGCCGTTGACCATACGGGAAACCTGCTGTGCCGATATGCAGGGGTTGTCTTTGCGCAACTGCACGGTAACCGCGGTTGATACCGTAACCGGCAAAACGGTGTTTCACGAATTGGGAGAATTGCTGTTCACGCACTACGGCGTGTCCGGCCCGCTGGTGCTCAGTGCCAGCGCCCACATGGAACATATGCAGCCCAACCGCTATGCCCTGTTTTTGGATATGAAGCCGGGCCTGACTGCCGGCCAGTTGGATGCCCGTCTGTTGCGCGAACGGGAGGCGGCTCCCAATGTCTGTGTCGGCAACATGCTGGCAGCGTTGTTGCCGCGTTCGCTGATTGCTCCTTTGCTGGGCGTAGCGCAAGTGGCCGGGGAAACCAAATGCCATTCGCTCTCCCGCGAGGCGCGCGAGCGCCTCGGCGCCGCTATCAAGTCCTTTCCGCTCACCGTGGTGGGGTTCCGCCCTTTCGAAGAAGCGATTGTAACGGCGGGTGGCGTGAACACGCGGGAAGTGCACAGCAAAACCATGGCGTCGCGCCTGGTCAGCGGGTTGTTCTTTGCCGGCGAAGTGCTGGATGTGGATGCCTACACCGGCGGCTACAATTTGCAAATTGCCTTTTCCACCGGCGTTGCTGCCGGAAATCATATTTGAAGGATGCTGAGAAAATGACAACCAAATCCATTGCCGTGGCTATTGATGGGCCGTCCGGTGCCGGCAAAAGCACCATAGCTCGCCTGTTGGCCGCCGATCTCGGATATCTGTATGTGGATACCGGCGCTTTGTACCGCACGGTTGGTTTGGCGGTGCTCAATCGCGGGATCGACCCGCACGACACGGCTGCCGTGACGGCACTGTTGAGTGAATTGCACATTGCCTTGCGGTATGTGGAAGGGGAACAGCGCGTATTTTTGAACGAAAACGATGTCAGCAACCGGATTCGCACGCCGGAAGTGTCCATGGCGGCTTCGGCGGTGTCGGCAATGGCGCCGGTGCGGCAGTTTTTGCTGGAATTGCAACAGGATACCGCGCGCCGAAACAGTGTGATCATGGACGGGCGCGACATCGGAACAACAATCCTTCCGTTTGCCGATGTGAAAATTTTTCTCACCGCTTCGGCGGAAGATCGGGCACAGCGTCGGTACGAAGAACTTTGCCAAAAAGGCTTGGCGGTTACCTACGACGAAGTGCTGAACGATATGCGCGAACGCGATTATAACGATTCTCACCGCGCGGAGTCGCCGTTGCGCGCGGCACCGGATGCGGTGAAAATCGATACCAGCGGCAATTCGCTGGAACAATCGGTGGCGTTGCTTCGGCAGGTAATCACCGAGCAACTGAAAGGATGACAGATACCATGTGGTTGGGACGCACCATTATTTATGTGTTTGGCCCGTTGGTTCGTTTGTTGATGCGGGTGCGCGTGGTCGGAAAGGAAAATCGGTTGCCGCAGGGCGAAAAAACGGTGCTGTGCTGCAATCATATTTCCAATTGGGATCCGGTGATTTTGGAAGTGGCACAACCGCATCGCCATATTTACTTCATGGCCAAAGCGGAACTGTTTCAAAATCGGTTTTCGGCCTGGTTCTTGGGCAAGCAGTTCGGGGCGTTTGCCGTTCACCGCGGCACCGGCGATACCGGTGCGATTGACACAGCCAAACAGCTGGTGCAAGAGGGCAAGGTGATGGGCATTTTCCCGGAAGGCACCCGCTCGCGCGATGGAAAGCTGTTGCGTGCCAAATCCGGCGCCGCGCTGATCGTGGCGCAAACCGGTGCCACCGTGCAGCCGGTTGCCATTGTAACGCGCCAACAAAAAATGCGGCTCTTTCACCGCACCCTGGTGGTATACGGAAAGCCGTTAACACCGGCCGATTTGCATTTGGACGGCGAAAAACCGGATTTGCGGTATGCGTCCCGCCGGCTAATGGAAGTTATCGGGGAACTGATTGAAAATAACCGCGCCGAGGTGACGGCGTGATGACAGTCAAAGTGGCCGAATCGGCCGGGTTTTGCTTTGGCGTTAAGCGCGCCGTAGAGGCGGTGTACCATTTGTTGGAAAACGGAAACACCGTTTGCACACTGGGCCCGATTATTCACAATCCGCAAATGGTAACCCAGTTGGCACAGCGGGGTGTTCGCATTGTGGAAACGCCGTCGCAGGTGCCTCACGATGCCGTGCTGGTGATTCGCTCACACGGTGTTCCCGAGGCGGTGTACCGTTCGTTGGAGGCCGAAGGAGTAACCTATCACGATGCCACTTGTCCGTTCGTGGCCAAAATCCATCGCATTGTGGCCGAACAGCCGGCCGAAACATCGGTGCTGATTGCCGGCGATGCCGAGCACCCGGAAATCATCGGTATTCGCGGACATTGCCGGGGAGCATCCTATGTGTTTTCCACCGAGGAAGAACTCCTCAAATTGATAGCGCAGGGGAAACCGGCACGCGAAGAACCTTTGATTTTGGTCGCACAAACCACATTTCATACGGATATTTGGAAAAAATGTTCGGAAATTTCAAAAAAGCACTATACAAATCTTCAAATCTTTGATACAATATGTAACGCAACTGCACGCCGCCAGGCGGAAGCGGTTGCCCTGTCACAACAAAGTGATGTTATGGTGATTGTCGGCGGACGCCAAAGCTCAAACACTGCCAAGTTGCGAGATGTTTGCCTGCCTCATTGCCGCACGGTTCTGGTAGAAACAGCGGCTGAATTGCAGGCAAGCGATTTTGTCGGCGCGCAGTCCGTGGGAATAACCGCGGGGGCATCAACGCCTGCTGATATTATAAAGGAGGTACTTTTAACCATGTCCGAGGTCGTCAACAACAGCGAAGTTCAAGAAACCGAGGTAGCGGAGGCTGCCACCCCTGTCAAATCCTTTGACGAAATGAGTTTTGAGGAGGCGCTGGAAGCATCTCTTCAAAGTTTAACTACAGACGAAAGAGTGCACGGTATTGTCGTCGGTATTGCTCCCAACGAGGTGCAAGTCGAAGTAATCGGTCGTAAGCAGGCCGGCTACATTCCGGCCGACGAATTGTCCGCCGAAGGCGCCGATCCGGCATCGCTGGTGAAAATCGGCGACGAGCTGGAATTGCTCATCATGCGCACCAACGATCAAGAAGGCACCATCATGCTGTCCAAAAAGCGCGTAGATGCCAAAAAAGGGTGGGACACCATTGTGGCTGCCGGCGACAGCGGCGAAGTCCTGGAAGGCGTCGTAACCGACATCATCAAGGGCGGCATGCTGGTTGTTTCTCACGGCGTGAAAGTATTTGTTCCCGCTTCGCACGCTTCTTTGGCGCGCATGGAAGATCTCAGCCCCTTGCTGAAAACCACCGTGCGTTTCAAAATTTTGGAAATCAATCACGCCCGTCGTCGTGCGGTTGGCTCAGTTCGCGAAATCGCGCGTGCCGAACGCAAAGAAAAAGAGGAAGCGTTCTTTGCACAGGCCGAAGTGGGCCAGAAATACACCGGTACGGTGCGTTCGCTCACGTCCTACGGTGCGTTTGTTGACTTGGGTGGCGTAGACGGCATGATTCATGTTTCCGAGTTGTCTTGGAACCGCATCAAGCATCCGTCCGAAGTGGTCAATGTCGGCGATGTTGTGGACGTGTACATTCGTGATCTCGATGTGGAAAAGCACAAGATTTCTCTTGGCTATCGCCGCGCCGAAGACAACCCGTTTGAAATCTTCAAGAGCACCTATGCCGAAGGCGATGTTGTCACCGCCAAAATTGTGGGCATGACCACATTCGGCGCGTTCGCTCAGATTTTGCCCGGCGTGGATGGTCTCATTCACATTTCTCAAATTGCCAACCGCCGCATCGAAAAGCCGCAAGATGCTTTGAAAGTCGGCGAAGAAGTGCAAGTGAAGATCACCGGCATCGATGCCGAACACAAGCGCATCAGTCTGTCCATCCGCGCTCTGCTGGAAGATGCTCCGGTTGTGGAAGAAGCACCGGCCGAGGAAGCAACCGCCGAAGAAGCACCTGCCGAAGAAGCAGTTGCCGAAGACGCGGAATAATTCTGCCATCATCAAAAAAGGAAACGGGCTCCCGTTTCCTTTTTTACTCTATATCAAGGAGGAATCCCCATGATTGCTATTGCTTGTGACCATGCCGGCCCCGCGTTGAAAGAAGAAATCAAAGCGTTGTTGGCCGAAATGGGCTACGATTATCATGATTTTGGAACCGACACCGGCGCCAGCGTGGACTATCCGGTGTATGCGGCGCACGCCGCACGGGCGGTTGCTTCGGGCGAATGCGAAAAGGGCATTGTTATTTGCGGTACCGGCATCGGTGTCAGCATGGCCGCCAACAAAGTAAAGGGCGTTCGTTGCGCCTTGTGCAGCGAACCGCTGTCGGCACAACTCACGCGCCGCCACAATAACGCTAACATGTTGGCCATGGGAGCGCGTATCATCGGATCCGAACTGGCCAAAGAGATTGTCCGCGCGTTTCTAACCACCGAATTTGAAGGCGGGCGTCATCAGCGCCGCGTGGATATGCTGGCGGCACTGGAAAACGGCGAGGAACTGTAACCATGGAAACGCCAACCGAAATGCGCAAACTGGAAGCTGTGGCCGAAGCTTTGCGCCGCAACCAAATGAATGCCTTTTGCGTGCCGTCGGCTGCCGAAGTGGTACCGTTGGTTCGGTCGTTGTTGCAACCTGGCAGCACCGTGGCGGTCGGCGGGTCGCGCACGCTGGAAGAAACCGGTGTGCTGTCCTTGCTGCGCAGCGGCACCTATCGCTTTTTGGATCGCGATGCGCCTCATCTCACCAAGCAAGAACGGCAAGCGGTTATGGCGGCCGGGCTGCAAGCGGATGCCTATTTGTGTTCGGCCAACGCGCTGACAGAACAGGGCGAACTCTATTGTGTCGATGGCAACGCCAACCGCATAGCGGCTCTGTGCTATGGGCCGCGAACGGTGATTTTGGTGGTTGGCAGCAACAAACTGGTTCCCGATTTGGTTGCTGCCCAGCGGCGCGTAAAAACCGTGGCCGCTCCGCGCAACGCGGCACGCCTTCATTGCCAAACACCGTGTGCCGCCACGGGCGTGTGCTGCCGAGTAGACAGCCCCCATTGTACCGACGGATGCACCGGCCCGGAACGCATTTGCTGTTCCTATTTAACACTGGGGCGGCAGCGGGTGCCGGGGCGTATTCAAGTGATTTTGGTGCCGGAATCCCTTGGCTTTTAAAAAATTTTTTGGATTTCCCAGAGAAATATCCCTCTGGGAAATCCTTTTATGTGTAATTGCCTGTTTTGGCGCCCATACTAGATATGGCGGTTGAAAAGAAAAAATCTGATAAATTTGCAGAAAATATTTGATTTTTCCGAAAACTATGGTATACTGATTATTGGATTACAAGCGGGGGCCTTTTGCCCATCAAACAGACCAACCTACATAGCGATATTTCCATCATGCTTGCGGGGAGTGGGAACCTTGGATAAATATGTCATCTGCGGTGAACGGCCCTTACGGGGAACCGTAGATATCAGCGGCGCCAAAAACGCCGTGGTGGCGATTTTGCCGGCCACGGTGTTGGCCAACGGCGTGTGCCGCATTGAAAACATTCCGAATATAGCCGATGTGAACACCGCATTGGAAATTTTGGCATCGTTGGGGGCTTTGGTGCGCCGTATCGATAAACACACCGTGGAAATCGATTCGCGCACCATCGTAACACAAACAGTGCCGCACGACCTTGCCAAAAAAATGCGTGCCTCCTACTACTTCATCGGGGCTTTGCTCGGCCGGTTCGGTCAGGCCAGTGTGCCAATGCCGGGCGGCTGCTATTTCGGCGTTCGCCCGATCGACCAGCACCTAAAAGGCTTCACTTCGCTGGGGGCACAGGTGCTGCCGCTCAAAAACGGCATGATCAGCGCCCGCGCCGAAAAACTAACCGGCAATTCCGTGTATCTCGACATGGTATCGGTGGGTGCCACGGTCAACATCATGTTGGCGGCCGTGTATGCCGAAGGTACCACCGTCATCGAAAACGCGGCCAAAGAACCGCACATTGTGGATTTGGCCAACTTCCTAAACTCCATGGGTGCCGATATCCGTGGCGCCGGCACCGATGTCATCAAAGTGCGCGGTGTGTCGCGGCTGTACGGCACCACCTATTCCATCATTCCCGACCAAATCGAGGCAGGCACCTACATGGCGGCGGCTGTGGCCACGGGCGGCGATGTCACGGTGCGCAATGTGATTCCCAAGCACTTGGAATCCATCACCGCCAAATTGCAGGAAATGGGTGCCCAAATCGAAGAATTTGACGAAGAAATCCGCGTGATAGCCTCGGGTCCCTTGCGCCATTGCAATGTGAAAACCATGCCGCACCCCGGTTTTCCCACCGATATGCAGCCGCAAATTGCGGTGTTGCTCTCCATGGCCGAAGGAACCAGCATCATCAACGAAGGCGTTTGGGAAAATCGCTTCCGCTATGTGGATGAATTGCGCCGCATGGGCGCCGAAATTCAAGTCGATGGCAAATTGGCTGTCATTCAAGGCGTGCCGCGGCTAACAGCGGCGCCGGTGAAAGCCATGGATTTGCGCGCCGGAGCCGCCATGGTGATTGCGGCCTTGGCCGCTCGCGGTGTCACGGAAATTGAAGAAATTCAATACATCGAACGCGGCTACGAAGATTTGGTGGAAAAGTTGCGGCAGCTCGGCGCCGATATTCGGCGCCTATCCGAAGACGATCCTGCATTACAATCGGCACAATAATCAGTGGCGCACAGCTTGCGGGCGGTGCGCCTTTTTTAAAGAAAGGAACAGCACATGGCACGGTTTTGTCCTTTATTCAGCGGCAGCAGCGGAAACTGCCTGTACATAGGCTGCGGCAACGGCGGCATTTTGGTGGATGCCGGTGTCAGTGCCCGGCGCATAGAACGCGCACTGTGGAACCACGAAATCGACCCCGGCAGTATCCGCGCCATATTGGTAACTCACGAACACACCGACCATATTGCGGGCCTGCGTGTGTTTTGCAAGCGGTACCGTATTCCCGTGTATGCCACACAGGGCACCTGCGAGGCATTGCGCGCTGCTGGCGCCCTGGAACCGGAAACGTTGTGCTTGCCCCTAACGGCCGACCAACCGGTGGAAGATTTTCAAATTGTGTCCTTTCCCACTTCGCACGATTGCCGTGAAAGCTGCGGCTATCGCATCACCCTGCCGGACGACCGTTGCATCGGCGTGGCCACGGATTTGGGTGTGATGACCCAAACCGTTCGCGACCATTTGCGCGGTTGCGATTTGATTTATGTGGAATCCAATCACGATATTCGCATGTTGGAAAACGGGCCCTATCCTTATCCGCTGAAACGGCGAATTCTGTCCGACCGCGGGCATTTGTCAAACGAAGCGTGCGCCCGTGAACTTCCGCAGTTTGTGCGCGACGGCACCACGCGCTTGGTGCTGGGGCACCTCAGCCGGGAAAACAATTTGCCGGATTTGGCCCTGGCCACGGCACAGGCCGAATTGTCGGCGTGCGGTCTTCGCGAAAACCGCGACTATTTGTTGCAGGTGGCGCCGCCGGAAAACACAGCACCGTATGGGGTGCTTTAAAGGAGAAACAACCATGCTGACAGTAACCCTTGCCTGCGTGGGCAAGCTGAAAGAACGGTATTGGCGCGAAGCATGCGCCGAATACGAAAAACGGCTGTCGGCGTTTTGCCGTCTGAACACGGTGGAAGTGGCCGAAGAACGCTTGCCGGATGCCCCGTCGCCGGCGCAAATCTCCGCGGCAATCGAAGCCGAAGGTCGGCGCCTGCTTTCACGCGTGCCGGCGGGCGCTTCGCTGATTGCCCTGTGCATCGAAGGGCAAGAGCTCTCCTCGCCGGCCCTGTCAAAGCAACTGGAACGGTGGGCGGTGGAAGGGGTCAGCCATGTGGCCTTGGTGATTGGCGGCTCCTACGGCCTTTCCGATGCCGTCAAGCGGGAAGCACGGTTAAAACTGTCGTTTTCGCCCATGACTTTTCCGCATCAACTGGCTCGTGTGATGGCACTGGAACAACTGTATCGGGCGTTTCACATCAGCAGCGGCGGCAAATATCATAAATAGAAAAGTCACCGTCTGTTCATGCCCCGTTCACGAACAGGCGGTATACTGTCCTTGTAAGACGGGAGGAATCAACCATGAATGTGGCCTATTTTTTAACACCGCGCAGCGAAGTCGGCTGTATTTACGACGACCAAACCCTGCGCCAGGGATTGGAAAAAATGCGCCGTTCCGGCTACACCGCCTTGCCGGTGGTAACACGGCAAAATCAATATATCGGCACCGTGAGTGAGGGCGATTTCCTTTGGTATCTGGCCGATAATTCGGCCGAAGCGGAACTGAAAAAAACAAACCTTCACGATTTGGAACATGTGCCGATGCGCAAGGTGCCGCGCCGGGAACGCAACGCACCGGTGCGCATCACCGCCGGTATCGAAGAATTGCTGGAACGGGCCATGAACCAAAACTTTGTTCCGGTGATTGACGACCGCGGCCTGTTCATCGGAATTGTAACACGCAAAGACATTTTGCAATATCTCACCCGCAGGGCCGGTTGCCGCGAAAACGCACAACCGAACACGGGGGAACCGTTGCGGCATGCCATCGGATAACCCCCAAAACAAGAAAACCAGAGGCGGTGTTTCTGTGAATAAACCGGAATTGCTGGCGCCCGCCGGCTCATTTGATGCGTTGGTAGCCGCGGTGCGGGCCGGTGCCGATGCGGTGTACTTGGGCGTGGACTCCTTTAATGCGCGGCGCCATGCCCACAATTTTTCGTTGCACGAAGCCTCCGGCACGGCCAGTTCGTTGGAAAGTGCCGTTTCGTTTGCCCATGCGCGCGGCGCCAAAGTGCATCTCACGCTGAACACCTTGGTGAAAGAGCGGGAACTGCCGCAGGCGCTGTCGGTGGCACAGGAAGCCTGCCGCTGCGGCGTGGATGCCATCATTGTGCAAGACCGCGGCTTGGCGCGGTGTATTCATGCGGCGGCACCGGCCATGCCGTTGCACGCGTCCACACAGTTGTCGTGCCACACACCGGCCGGCGTGTGCGCCTTGCGCGATGCCGGCTTTTCCCGCGTGGTGCTGGCACGGGAAATGACGCGCGACGAAATCGCGGCTTGCCGCGATTTGGGTTGCGAGCTGGAAGTGTTTGTTCACGGTGCCCTGTGCATGAGCGTGTCGGGCCAGTGCGAATTGTCGGCCTTGCTGGGCGGGCGCAGCGGCAATCGCGGTTTGTGCGCACAGCCCTGCCGGCTTCCTTTTGCGGTGGGGCATCCCCCGCGTGAGGGTGAAACCGCTCTCAGCCTGAAAGACCAGTCGTTGTATGCCCATGTGGAGGAATTGCACCGGCTGGGCATTGCTTCTTTAAAAATCGAAGGGCGCATGAAACGCCCCGAATATGTAGCGGCCGCCACCGCCGTGTTGCGCTGCTTGTTAGACGGCGAAACCCCCACCGACCAATTGCGCGACGATTTGGCGGCGGTATTTTCCCGCACTGGTTTCACCGACGGCTATTTTGTCGGGCAGCGCGATGCGCGCCTGTTTGGCAGCCGCCGCCGTGAAGACAACGCCTCGCCCGCGGTGCTGGCACGCTTGGCCCGTTTGTACAGTCGGGAAACGCCACGCGTTCCTGTGTCGCTGGCCTTGTCGGAATCGCCGCTTTGCCTCACCGCCTCCGATACCGAAGGCCACACCGTAACGGCGCAGGCACCGGCCGATACGCCGGTGTTGAAACAGGCGTTGGACACACAGCGCGTGGCGGCACAGCTTTCCAAAACCGGCGGAACTCCGTTTTCGGTCACGGTAACGCAAACGGCAGCACCGGCCGTGCCGCTGTCGGCGGTTAACGCCTTGCGGCGCCAGGCGTTGGAAACCTTGTTGCAACAGCGCGCGGCCACCGTTTCGGTGCCCTACACGGGCGCCGCACCGTTGCCGGCAGCCGAACCGTGCGGCTTGTTGCACGGCTTGGTGGCACGGGTGGAGCGCGCCGAACAAGTGACTGGCGAAGCCGATTTTTGGGTGGTGCCTCCGGACTGCCGGCCGCAAGTGCCCCGGTGGGGCGTGGAAATTCCGCGTGGCCTGTTTGGAAACGAAGCCGCGGTGCGCGCGGCTTTGCACCGCGCCGCCCAAGCCGGCGCACAGTTTGCCGTGTGCAACAATGTGGGAGCTGTTCCCTTGGCGCGCGAAGCGGGGCTGGCACCCGTGGCCGGCGCGTTTTGCCACATCACCAACACCGAATCCCTGCATGCGGCAGCAGAAGACGGCGCCCAAGCCGCGGTTCTTTCGTTTGAACTCACCTTTCCGCAAATGCAATTTGCCTTGGGGCACGGGTGCCACGGCTTGTTTGCCTATGGGCGCCAGCCGCTGATGCTGTTGCGGACTTGTCCGTCGGCCGTGACGCAGGGTTGCCGCTCTTGCGGAGGTCACAGCTATGTGCAAGACCGTCGCGGAGCGCAATTCCCTTTGCATTGCCAAAACGGTTGCAGCGAACTGCTCAATTCGGTGCCGCTCTATTTGGCCGATTGCTTAAACGAGTTGCCGCCGCTTTCCTTTTTGTATTTGCATTTCACCGACGAATCGCCGCAGCGAGTGACCGAGGTGTTGCAACACTATCGTCACGGCGGCACACCGCCGGCCGCCTTCACTCGCGGATTGTACAAACGAGGCGTGGAATAACATGAACAAGCGAAGACCGTTGCCGGTCTTCGCTTGTTTTTTGCGAGAAATACATGGAGGTTATTTGTGATGAATGAAAAGCGATTAACCAACACCCAAATAGCGGCGTTTGCCGCGTACTTGCAAGCCGACGAGAAAAGCAAAAACACCTGCAAAAAATACATGCGCGATGTGCGGGCCTTTGCTTTGTATGTGGGGTCGATACCGGTAACCAAAGAAATTGTGATTGCCTACAAACAAACATTGTTTGCCCAAAACTATGCCGTGCGTAGTATCAATTCCATGTTGGCATCGCTCAATGATTTGTTTTCTTTTTTCGGATGGAACGATTTAAAGGTAAAATCCATAAAACTTCAAAGACAGATTTGTTGTCCCGAAGAAAAGGAACTTACCAAAGCGGAGTATATGCGACTTGTGAATACTGCAAAGCAGAAAGGTAATGAACGGTTGAATTTGATTTTGCAAACAATTTGTTCAACCGGTATTCGTGTCAGTGAATTGCAATTCATAACTGTTGAAACAGTCCGTAACGGTGAAACAACGGTTTCGCTTAAAGGTAAAACGCGATCGGTGTTTATTGTGAAAGAACTTAAAAAGAAATTGCTTCGCTATGCAACAGAACAAGGGATTAAATCAGGGATGATATTCGTAACCCGCACCGGTAAGCCCATAAACCGCACAAGTATTTGGCGAGAGATGAAAAGCCTTTGCGAACAAGCAAATGTTAATCCGAAAAAAGTGTTTCCACACAACCTGCGCCACTTGTTTGCCCGAATATTCTATAATGCCGAAAAAGACATTGCCAAACTGGCTGACCTTCTCGGCCACAGCAGTATCAACACCACGCGGATATACATGGTCACCACCGGCGCCGAACACAAACGCCAAATGGAAAAGATGCGGCTGATTATTTGAGAAAAAGAAAAAACCGCCCATGGGACGGTTGAGTACATAATCGGCATTATGTTGCATAAAATTTGAAAAGCCGATAAAAGCAACAGCTTTTCGTCTACCAAAAGTATAGCACGCTGTCACAAAATGTCAAGTATTTTTTGCAAAAAGTACGACCTCTACCTAATTCAACCAAATGAGCGCATCGCGAAAAAGCCTTTTCGTGTGTTTTGAAAAGCCAAAAACGAAAGGGCTTGCTTTTTGCACCTGTTTTTAAACAACCGCACCGTTTCAAAACCAAGAAACCGGTTTCTTGTTTGGCTGTTTGCAACATAATGCCGATTATATTGCAAACGAGGAGAGGGGTCAATCAATGAAAAAAGTTCTATCGGTATTGCTGGCATTGGGTATGGTACTGTGTTCTTGCGCATGTGCGAACAGCAACGGTGCAGGCAGCAATGAAAACACACACGTCACAACAACCACCACAACAGAGGGCGTTACTTCTGCGTGGAATGAGGAAGACGAAAGTGCCACTTCCACCACAAGCAGTACCACCGGCACGGTGAGCGAAGCGACCACAATCACCACCAAAAAGGCAAACGCTTCCACAAGCAAAACCACCAAGACTACCAAAAAGTCAACGACCACGACGAAGAAGCCGATGACCACAACAAAGAAAGCAACGACTACGGTATCAAATAATGATACAACAAACACAACTACAAAACCTAATACAAACTCAACAACATCAAGCACAACTACGAATCCGTCTACTTCCAATTCTACTACGAGTAATAACAATTCAAGCAGTGATAATACAAATAACAATAGTAATTGGTTAGATGGTTATGTGTATAAAGATCCTACTGTTTATGTAAATGGAATGTATACGCTAAATAATATAGATAGTAAACCTGATGGAATAAAATTGCGTATGGGAGAATTATATGTAGATAGAGAACGTGTGGCTGAAATACATAGGTATATTGATAGGAATGGTAAGTTAACTGAATTTGATACTAGTCATATAGTGACAGATGTAAACAAAATGCCTTCAAACTATCAGTTATATCCCTACATAATAGATACTATTCCAAATTGGTTATATGAAAAAAATATTACGGTGGAAACTTGTAAAAATTTAAGGCCAATTGAAGCCTATTATAATGATTTTCCGCTTGGGCAGTATCAGGTAACTATAAGGGGCTTTTATCGGACTATAGGTGATATTGACTATAATAGTATAGACGTACAAAAAATGCATGATTCCTTGAAACTTGGTATTGCTGATCCGTACAATACCGATCCGATAAATATGGATAAGTTGACAGAATATGTGAGTTATGTAAAACAAAACAAAATCAAATCAACAGCAGATGCGGAGGTGTTATTACCTATAGTTTATTCTAGAGATGGTTATGGTGTAATGGTAAGAACAAAAGTTACTGTAAATGTTGAAAGTTCGAATACAAATAATATAAAACTGTTTTTACACGATAATCTTACATTAAAAAAGGAGAAAATGTGTTTTATATTGATGTTCCATTGCTTTTTGCACATTTGCTTAGCATTAATGCTGAGGTAGATATTTTTGATGGGTGACATATCAAAGTATATCATTGCCTAACTTACTAAAAATAACATGCAAATTTTGCACGTTATAATAGAAAATACATCTGTTAGGATATAATAATCTTAACAGATGTATTTTTTAAGGCTTTAAGCGGGTTTAAGAGACAGGAGAAATTGAATAAGTTTATTCATCGCAGGCACAAAATAGTTCACGAAGCAGACAATGCGAAAGGCGATGACACATATGCTCTTACTTTCATACGCGAAAACATGGTTGAAGAATGGATTAGTACAGTGCGTGAATTGGTGAACCTAATCGATAATGAGATATGTACTAGTGGTGGAAGCCAACCCAATGTGGAAGACAGCGACGAATTCACCGTATAACAACTTTCCCCCAGAGCACGCTGTGGCCGAGGCCACGGCGTGCTCTTTGTTATTTGGCTGTCATAAATCCTGCACGGCCTATTCTGAAGCGAAGCCACGGTTCTTTCATTTGAACTCACCTTCCCGCAAATGCAATTTGCCTTGGGGCACGAGTGCCGCGGCTTGTTTTTATATGGCAATCACTGGCTCTGTCGGTGGAAAAGGCTTTAGCTATGGACAATAAAAAATCTCCTTGGACTGACCGTTCTTTTGGGATTGTTTTCTTTTCAATATCAGGTCAGCACAATCTCTGAACGCAATTTATTATGCATTACATTTTGAAATGATATATGAAAGAAGGCAACGGACGGGTCAATCCCGTCCCATACATAAATTGTTTTTAACGGATTTTTGATAGAAGCACTCTCATCTTTGGTATTGAAACAACTTGAATTTTAATAGGCAATAGGTTTTCAGGCAAAGGAACTCTCCCAAGCCTGCATAAATACCAGGCTTGAGAGATAATGGTAACAGTTGATAAAAATGATACGGTTTCAAATGGTTTCACT
>CAYMDU010000001.1:0-55014 GCA_964389495.1 uncultured Eubacteriales bacterium | reverse complement strand
CCTCCGTCACGGCACGATGTGCCGTGCCACCTCCCCTTACACAGGGGAGGCTTGAAAAAATTGCAAAAATCTCCAACCCGCGACCTGACACAGGGGAGGCTTGAGCACCCTCTGCCTTCGCGACCTGAGATAGGGGAGGCAACTGCCCTCTCCGTCACGGCTTCGCCGTGCCACCTCCCCCACAGGGGGAGGCAAGACGGAACTGTGCAAAATTCCAAGTAACGCGCCCTACACAGGGGAAGCAGCAAAAGCCCCCCTTGTGTAAAGGGGGGACAGACGACGGCGAAATGCCGTCGGCAGGGGGGATTGGCGGCTGGGAGTGGGTGGTGTGTGCGGGGTCGGTGACTGCCGCCACCTTGCTTTGTCTTGAAAATAAGATATGGGTGTCTTGAAAGCAAGACATTTCTGCACTCCTCTGGATTGTAACAACCCCTCCGGTTCGGGCTACGCCCTCACCACCTCCCCTTGCACAGGGGAGGCTTGAGCACCCTCTGCCTTCGCGACCTGAGATAGGGGAGGTAACTGCCCCCTCCGTCGTGTCACGCCAAGGCGTGCCACGCCACCTCCCCTTACACAGGGGAGGCTTGAAAAGATTGCAAAAATCTCCAACCCGCGACCTGACACAGGGGAGGCTTGAGTACCCTCTGCCTTCGCGACCTGAGATAGGGGAGGCAACTGCCCTCTCCGTCACGGCTTCGCCGTGCCACCTCCCCCACAGGGGGGAGGCAAGGTGGGACGGTGCGCGGCAAGGGGTGTGCAGTCCCCAAAGGCGGTGATCATCCGAAAAAATTAAAACGACGGTTGTTGCCACCGGAAAAAGTGGAAAATGTGTGCAAAAAGTGAAAGCAAACGGGCCAAAAATGCTAAACACAGCAAATCGCACAAACGGAAACCATGAAGTTTGTGCAATTTGCCAACGGGTAATCGCCAAAAAAAGACTTGCAAAAACGGCCGAATTGCAGTATAGTAAAAAAGGAGTTATATCATGGTAGGGGATTTTGCACCCATTTGTGCAAAGTCCTCTCAAAACAATCCAAAAATTGGAGGAGAGGAAATCATGAAAGCAAAGCGCATACTATCTCTGTTGCTGGCGGTGTCACTGGTTCTCACCTGTGCTGTCGCCGGCATTGTGCTGCCCGCTGCCGCGGAAGGCACGGAACCTGCCGACCTGTTCAACGGGTTGGGCAGTTTTGAAGGTGATACTTGGAAAACCATGTTCACCGATATCGGCAACAGCAGTGCTGTTGTTACCGATCCTACTAACGAAAGCAACAAGGTGTTGCAACTGGGCATTTTGAATGAAGAAACCGGCGAATATGCCGGCGGTGGCGGCTATTTCAATTTGAACAAGCTGTACAACGCCGAAACCGATACCTACAACGCCAAAATAGATATCACCAAGGCCTATATTATTTCCTTTAAGGTTTATGGTGCTCCTGCGGGGCTTTTTGCCTACCACGCTGCCTGGGATAATGACGCCATGCCTGATGTTGCTTTTAGTGGCAACTGGGCAAAAGCAGGTGACAATTCCAGCGCATGGAAAACATGCAGCTATGTCTTTTATTTTTCAAGAACAGAGCCGAATGTGAGCTATGCAATTAGCCTTGAAAAAGGAACCACAAATGAACCGTTCACCAAAGCTAATGCCGATTACAAAAAGACAGCGACCTATATTGACGACATCACCATAACAGAAGCAAAATCAACTTCGATGTTGTTGGATACCACCTCTGCCACGGTGAAGCCGGGCGAAACGCTGCAATTGGCGGCAACGCTGTTTCCGAAGAACAGCACGCACGATGCTCTTGTTTGGACTTCCAGCAACGCCGCCGTGGCCACGGTGGACAGCAACGGCTTGGTTACTGCCAAGAAGAACGGCACCGCCAACATCACTGTCACGGCCGGTGCGCTCACTGCCACTTGCGCCCTTACCGTTACCGACAACCTGTTCCTGGCCGGTGACTTTGAAGGGGCAAGCATTATCACCGGTGGGGATACATCAGAGTCTTTTGCCGTGCAAGAGGGCGTTGGATATGATGGAAGCAAAGGGTTGACTTTGTTCGGTACTGCCAAGGCCGGTTCTGGCCCGTATTTCAAAATGGGCGGCTTCACTTGGGAACCCAACACCACCTACTATTTCGACTACATGATTAAAGGTGCTGTTGAAAGTAGTGCTGTGCAAGTTTACCCTGCCAGTGATTTTAGTGACGTTACGATTTCGTATGGATATACTAGCCAAGCAGGTGATGATTGGACGAGTTTCCGTTCCATTATCACTACCGGCGACAACCCGAAAATGAGAGATGCCAACTATGCTTTGGCACTGGTTAAGCGCACCCATAAGGTTACTACCACGAACGATAATGGCGAAGAAGTGAAAGAGGATAAAGTGGTAGAAACGGATATGTATGTGGACAACATTTCCATCCGCAAAGCAACCGACAACCTTTGGGTGGCCGGCGAGTGCGATGCCATTCCCGGTTATTTGGGACTCTTTTCCAACAACAACGAGTTGAAAGTGACGACCGAAGCCGATGGGAACAAGGTGCTGGAATTCACCGGTGCCACCACCACTGACCGTTGGGCGCAAAGTTTTCCGATAACAACGGATACCGATTTCACCTTCCGTTTCCGTGCCAAAGGCGCGGCCATGCAGATGGAACTCTACAATGTGGCCGACACATCTGCGACCAAAGGCTGGAAAACCATTCCGGCTTCGGACGATTGGAAAGAATACACTTTCTATTTCACAACCAATAGCAAGAGTAGTCAACAAAGCTATACGCTTCATTTTAAGCGTGCTAATTCCACCGATGCGTCCACTTATATTGACGACATCAGTTTGACACGCACGCAATATGCCACCGATATAGCGTTGGATACATCCGAGTTGAGCATGAAGGTGAACGACACCGCAACGGTGGCGGCATCGTCTGTGCCGGACGGTTCCTATTTGGCCGACACCGTGGTGTGGTCGAGCGACAACACCGCCGTGGCCACGGTGGATCAATCCGGTGTGATCACCGCCAAAGGATATGGCACCGCCACAATTACAGCTACGGCAGGCACCTTTACCGCGACTTTGACGGTTGCGGTGCCGTGGCCGACCGAGCATTTTGCTGACGGTTCCCTGGATACTTCGACCGATGAATTTAATTTCGGAACGGACAGTCATGTGTCCCAAAACCTGAGTTTTGAAGCCGGAATCGGTGTTGGCGGCACAACCGCCATAAAGATTAACACACCTTCGAGTGGCTATGGGTACTACTTTAAAGGCCAGCAATATGCGTTGCGCCCGAATTCGCTGTACAAAGTGTCGGTGATGGCAAAAACGGCGGGCACAAAGGGCAGTTTGCTTTTTGGTGTTTCTACCAAATCGGATATTCTGTTGACAAACGATCACATTTTCGGTGTCAAAGACGAATGGCGCGAATGTACTTTCTGGATGCAAACCGGTGACGCACCTTCCATTGATAAAAACTGGGGACTCTATTTTGACCCTCGCAATTTTGACGGCGATTTGTATTTGGATAATTTCAGCATGACGCTGGTTGAGGATGCAAAAAGTTATGTGTTTGTGAATACCTCTTCCAGCACCACCATCAATTTGAAGGGCAGCAACAACGAAGATTTGCAATTTGTGGATTCGGTGGCCAAGGGCACGGTGGTCAAACTGGAAGTGATTCCGAACGGCGGCACTTTGTTGATGCCCGGCAACCTCACCTACACCGATTTGGAAACCGGCAAGGTGTACAAAGTGCTGAACAAGAAGGCAAGCGGCTATTCCGAAGCCACCTTCGGCACGGGCACCGGGCATCAGTTTGAGTTCACCAAACCCAGCGACGGCCCCGGCTATTTCACCGCTGTTTCCACGGCCAAGGGCAATGATGATTTCAAAATGAACACCGCCGGTACCGCGTTGCGCTACACCGGCACCGAGGGCGAATACGACGGCATTCGCTTCCTGACTCGCCTGACCATGACGAACACCTTTAACCCGGACGGCACGCTGACACTGACCAAAGACGACACGGCCTACACGGTGGTGGAATTCGGTACCAAGTTGAAGCGCAAGGATGCTGCCGACTGGAACGACGCCTGGACAACTGTGGCCTACAAGCAGGGCGAAGTGGACACCATGAAGTTGCTGGATTACTGCAAGGGTGCCAGCTGGTGCCCGAGCTACATCGACTTTGCGGTGACCATGAAAAAAGGCGACAATGTGAGCACCGAAGCGTTTGAAGCCCGCGAATACACCGCGTGCGGCTACCTGGTGTTGCAAGATGCCGAAGGCAACCAAACCACGGTGTACAGCGAAAGCGAATTGACCAACAGTGTTGCCAATGCCAAAGCGGCAGTGGAAGCCGCGAACTAATCAAAAGGAGGACGATGACATGAAAGAGTATCAAAAACCCCTTTTGACAGTGCTGGAACTGACAGCCGATGAATCGTTGGCCGCTGCCAAATACAGCGAGCCGACTGTGGAAGATACCGACAGCGATTTGACGGTGTGATTCCCGCAACCAAAGCCAATAGAGCAAAAGCGCCCGCATTGCGGGCGCTTTTTCTGTGTGCGGCGATGCCAACGCCGACGACATCCCACCCGCCGACGGCAAGAAGGTGCCGGAGAAAAAGAAAACAAATGTTCGATTTTTTCGCAAAAGCACTTGATTTTTTGCGGGGGATGCGGTATACTGGAAGCAACGAGAAGCCGTGCAAGGCGGCGGAAATGAGGATGAGCAAAATGGCGGACAAAAAAAAGGCGCCGGTTTCCACGCCGGCACCGGCCGGAAACAAGCAAAAGGCGCTGGAAACCGCTTTGGCGCAAATTGAAAAGAACTACGGCAAAGGCGCCGTGATGCGGCTGGGCGAAAATGTGAACATGAATGTGGAGTGCATTTCCACCGGGTCGCTCACGCTGGATTTGGCGCTGGGCATTGGCGGCCTGCCCCGCGGCCGCATCACCGAAATCTACGGGCCCGAAGCTTCGGGCAAAACCACCCTGGCGTTGCACGCGGTGGCCGAAGCGCAAAAGGCGGGCGGCGAAGCGGCCTATATTGATGTGGAGCACGCGCTGGACCCGGTGTATGCCCGCGCTTTGGGCGTGGATGTGGATTCGTTGCTGGTGTCGCAACCCGACACCGGCGAGCAGGCACTGGAAATTGCCGAAGCGCTCATCCGCTCCGGTGCCATTGATATTATTGTGATCGATTCGGTGGCGGCGTTGGTGCCGCGCCAGGAGATTGAAGGCGAAATGGGCGATTCGCATGTGGGCTTGCAGGCGCGGCTGATGTCGCAGGCCATGCGAAAGTTGGCAGGCGCCGTGGGCAAAACCGGGTGTGTGGCCATTTTCATCAACCAGTTGCGCCTGAAAGTGGGCGTGGTGTATGGCAACCCGGAAGTGACGGCGGGCGGCAACGCGCTGAAATACTATGCGTCGGTGCGGCTGGATGTGCGCCGGCAGGAAACTTTGAAAAACGGCGCCGAAGCCTATGGGTCGCACACGCGGGTGCGCGTGGTGAAAAACAAGGTGGCGCCGCCGTTTAAAGAAGCGGAATTCGATGTGATCTACGGCAAAGGCATTTCGCGTATGGGCGAACTGCTGGATGTGGCCATTCAGCTGGATGTGATTCAAAAGTCCGGGTCGTGGTTTTATTACCACGAAGACCGGTTGGGGCAAGGGCGCGACAATGTGCGCGACTATTTGCAAAACCACCCGGATTTCAGCGCCGAAATCGAAGCGCAAGTGGTGCGGCTGATGAAAGAAAAAACGCAGGCGGCGCAACCGGAAGCGGCGGCCGCGCCGGTGGAAATTCCGATTGAAGCGGCGGCGCGGTACACCACGGCGAGCGAAGCGCGCGCGGCGATTGACATTATGGTGGACGACTGATGCGGATTGCGGCGGTGCGCCCGGCGGCCGGGCATGTGGTGTTGCTGCTGTGCGACAACGGCGAGGAGCTGGCTGTGGACAAAACAGTGTGGGAGGAATCGCCCTTGCGGGTGGGTTCCTCCTTGTCGCATGAAGAAGCCGAAGCGTTGTGTGCGGAGTCGGAACGGCGGCGCACCGAAAACAAGGCGGTGTTTTTGCTGGCCAAGCGCGATTTGTCGCGGCGGGAGTTGGAGCAAAAGCTGTGCCGCGAAAAGGGGAAATACCGCCCCGAACGGCGCGAGGCGGCGGCGAAGGCGGCCGCGCGCATGGAAGAGCTGGGTTATGTGAACGACACGGCCTATGCCCGCCGGCTGGCCGAGCGCTATGCACGGGAAAAACTGTGGCCGAGCCGCCGCATTGCGGAAGCGCTGGTGCAAAAAGGCATTGCGCGCGACGAAGCGCGCGAAGCGGCGGCCGCGGTGGGCATTGACGAAGCGGAATTGGCACTTGCTTTTCTGCGAAAAAAAAGGTATACTGTACCTCAGAATACCAACGAGTTCCAGCGCATTGCCGCCGCCATGGTGCGGTATGGGTACAGCCCCGAGGTGGTGCGCCGTGTGCTACGGCAGTGGGAGGACGAATGGCCAAATGAGTAAAGTGGGCATGGTGTCGCTGGGGTGTCCGAAAAACCAAATGGACGCCGAGCTGATGTTGCACAAACTGCAAGACGCCGGATTTACGATTACCGCCGACAGCGGCACGGCCGATGTGGTGGTGGTTAACACCTGCGGGTTTATTGAAGAAGCCAAGCAAGAAGCGATCGACACCATTTTGGAGTTTGCGCAACTGAAAAAGGAAGGGCAAATTCGCGGCCTGGTGGTGACGGGCTGTTTGGCACAGCGGTATCAGGAAGAACTGTGCCGCGAGTTGCCGGAATGTGACGCTGTGCTGGGCCTGGGGGCCAACGGCGACATTGCGGAAGCGGTGCGCACGGTGCTGGCCGGGCAACCGGTGAAGCGGTTTCCGTCGCTGGCCAGCTGGCCGCTGGACGGCGGCCGTCTGCAAACCACGCCGCCTTTTTTTGCCTATTTGCGCATTGGCGACGGTTGCAACAACCGCTGCACCTATTGCGCCATTCCGCTGATACGCGGGGGGCTGCGCAGCCGCGACATGGACACGGTGGTGGCCGAAGCGCGGCAGTTGGTGGCCGGCGGGGTGAAAGAAATCACCCTGGTGGCGCAAGATACCACGCTGTATGGGCAAGACACGGCGGGGCGGTTGCTGTTGCCGGAATTGCTGACACGCCTGTGCGCGATTGACGGGTTGCACTGGATTCGGTTGCTGTATTGCTATCCGGAGCACATCACCGACGAGCTGTTGGCGGTGATGGCGCGCGAGGACAAAGTGGTGAAGTATATGGATATTCCCATTCAGCACGCCAACGGGCGGGTGCTGAAAGCGATGCACCGCACCGGCAACCGTGCCGAACTGACGGCGCTGATGCAGCACATTCGCGAGCGCGTGCCGGGCATGGTGTTGCGCACCACGGTGATGGTGGGATTTCCGGGCGAAACCGAAGCGGAGTTTGAGGAGCTGTGCGAGTTTATCCGCGATGTGAAGTTTGAACGGCTGGGGTGTTTTGCCTATTCGGCCGAAGAGGGAACGCCGGCGGCCGCCATGCCGGACCAGGTGCCGCAGGAAGTGAAAGAGCGGCGCCGCGACACGGTGATGGAACTGCAAACGCGTGTGGCCGATGTTTACAGCGACGCGCAGGTGGGGCAAACGGTGGAAGTGCTGGTGGAGGCATTTGACCGCTATGCCGAGTGTTGGTTTGGGCGGTCGGCGGCCGATGCGCCGGATATTGACCCGAAAGTGTTTTTCAGCACCGAACAGCCGGTGAAGCCGGGGGATTTGGTGCAGGTGCGTATTACCGATCGTTTGGATTGGGATTTGCTGGGGGAACGGCTATGAATTTACCGAATAAATTAACTGTGATTCGCATTGTGCTGGCGCCGCTGTTTTTGCTGGCGGTGTTGTGGGAGTTTCCGTTTCACTACCTGGCGGCGGGCTTGATTTTCGGCGCGGCGGCGCTTACCGACATGTTCGACGGTAAAATTGCGCGGGCGCGCGGGCTGATTACCAATTTGGGAAAATTTTTGGACCCGTTGGCCGACAAGATGCTGACAACGGCGGCGTTTTTGGCGTTTATGGCGCTGGGCGAGCTGAATGTGTGGGCGCTGATGATTATTCTCACCCGCGAATTTATGGTGACATCGGTGCGGCTGGTGGCCGCGAAAGACGGCACGGTGATTGCCGCCAACCTTTTGGGCAAGCTGAAAACAGTGGCGCAATTTGTTGCCATTTTGTTTGAACTGGCGGCGCTGGAATTTGCCGATTGGCAAACGGGGCTGTTGGCCGGCGCCGCCTGGCCGGCGTGGGTGTTCCAAGTGCCGCTGACGGTGGGATGCGTGCTGATGTGGATTTCGGTGTGCCTGACAGCGATTTCCGGCGGCCATTATGTGTGGGCCAACCGCCATTTCTTTAAAGGCGAAAAATAGGGGTGGATTTTTTTTGAAAGTCTGCTATAATAGATAGTGAAAGCGATGATCGGGAGAAGTACCCGTGCGTGGCCGCAACAGAGAGAGAACATCACAGGCTGGAAGTGTTCTCGGCGGTGCCTCGGCGAAATGCACCCGTGAGCCGGTCGGGGGAACCACAGTATCCCGGCCCGGATTCCCGCCGTTATCGGGCCAGAGTGAAACGCGAAGTGGAACCGTGCAACCAGCACCTTCGCCGTGCCCTGCGGGGGTGCGGCCGGGTGCTTTTATTTTTGGAAGAACGGAGGCAAAGCCGTGTTTGAGCGATTTCGGGAAGATGTGGCGGTGATCCGCGAAAAAGACCCGGCCGCGCGATCGACCATGGAAATTGTGCTGTTGTACAGCGGATTTAAAGCGGTGCGGTCGTATCGCAAGGCGCACTGGTGTTACCGGCACGGATTGAAGTTTTTGGCGCGCGCGATTTCGCAGCACTGTGTGCGGCGCACCAATATTGAAATTCATCCCGGTGCCACGATTGGGCGGCGGTTGTTTATTGATCACGGCACCGGTGTGGTGATTGGCGAAACCGCCGTGATTGGGGACGACTGCACGCTGTATCAGGGGGTGACGCTGGGCGGCACCGGCAAAGACAGCGGTAAGCGGCACCCCACGTTGGAAAATCATGTGATGGTGGGAGCCGGCGCCAAGGTGTTGGGGCCGATTGTGGTGCACAGCCACGCCCGCATTGCCGCCGGGGCGGTGGTGCTGCGGGAGATACCGGAAAACGCCACGGCGGTGGGTGTGCCGGCGCGCGTGGTGCGCGTGGGCGGCGAAAAAGTGGTGGAGCAACTGGATCAGGTGCATGTGCCCGACCCGCTGATGCAGGAAATCGAAGCGCTGAAACAGCGCTTGGCCGTGTTGGAACAAAACGCAAAGGAGAAAACACAATGAAGATTTACAATACCATGGCGCGTGAAAAGGAAGAACTGACAACACTGGAACCGGGTGTGGTGCGCATTTATGCGTGCGGGCCGACGGTGTATAACTACATTCACATCGGCAATGCGCGGCCGCTGTGTGTGTTTGATGTGTTGCGCCGCTATTTGGAGTGGCGCGGGTGGACGGTGCGCTTTGTGCAGAATTTCACCGATATTGACGACAAGATTATCCGCCGTGCCAACGAAGAAGGCACCGACTACAAAACCGTTTCGGAGCGGTATATTACCGAGTTTAAGGTGGATGCCGCGGGGCTGGGGGTGCGTGAGGCCACGGTGCATCCGCGGGCAACGGAAAACATGGATGAGATTATTGATATTGTGAAAACGCTGGAAGACAAAGGCTATGCCTACCGTGCCGCCAACGGCGATGTGTATTTCCGCACGCGCCGCGATGCGGAGTATGGCAAGCTGTCGCACCAGCCGATTGACGATTTGGAATCGGGTGCCCGCATTGGGATTGGCGAGGAAAAGGAAGATGCGCTGGACTTTGCGCTGTGGAAGGCGGCCAAGCCCGGCGAGCCGGCCTGGGAGTCGCCGTGGAGTGCGGGGCGGCCCGGCTGGCATATTGAATGTTCGGCGATGGCGCGGCGGTATTTGGGAAAATCGATTGATATTCACTGCGGCGGGCAGGATTTGATTTTTCCGCACCACGAAAACGAAGTGGCGCAAAGCGAGTGCTGCAACGGGGTGCCGTTTGCGCGTTACTGGATGCACAACGGGTATATCAATGTGGACAACAAGAAGATGTCGAAATCGCTGGGCAATTTCTTCACGGTGCGGGATGTGGCGGAAAAATACGGCTATGAGCCGATTCGCTTTTTCCTGATTTCGTCGTCGTATCGCAGCCCCATCAATTACAACGACGAAAGCATTGAACAGGCCACGGCGGCGCTTGACCGGCTGTATAACTGCCGCCACGGGTTGGAATTTGCGTTGCAGCACGCGCCGGCCGGCGAGGCCGATGCCGCGGTGACGGCGTTTTGCGCCAAGCGGCGGGATCAGTTTGCGCAGGCGATGGACGACGATTTGAACACGGCCGATGCGATTGCCGCGTTGTTTGAACTGGCCAAGGATTGCAACCGCATGATTGCCGACGGGCAGGCCACGGCCGGCAGCTGCGAAGCGGCGCTGGCGATGTTTAACGAGCTGGCCGAGGTGCTGGGGTTGTTGTACAGCCGTGCGGGCAGCGGCGAGGACGACGGCCGCGTGGAAGAACTGATTGCGGCGCGCACGCAGGCGCGGGCCGAGAAAAACTGGGCGGAATCCGACCGCCTTCGCGACGAGCTGAAAGGCATGGGTGTGATTGTGGAGGACACGCCGCAAGGCATGAAGTGGCACCGTGCGTGAATAATTGCCGCCGAGGGGGGCATACTATCTGCCGACAGGAGGCGGGTGTATGTTTGCCAAAGCGGAATCCATCACGATGAAACTGGACGGTGTACACGATGCGGCCACGCGCCGCGCGGCGGCGCAGGTGTTGCGGCGTGTGCCGGGGGTGCGGTCGGTGTCGGTGCGGCAGGATGCGGCCAATGTGCTGTTTTATCCCGATAAAGTTACCGTCTCGGAGATGACGGCGGCACTGGGAATCGCCGGGTTTTCCGTGATATAAAAAGACAGCCCTGTGCGGGAGGCAGAGAAATCTGCTTTTCGCACGGGGCGTTTATTATACTTGCTTCCCTTTTTCGGTTATAATAAAAGAAAACCGAACGGGGGAGACACCATGAATCAACGAATGCTGACGCGGCGGCAAATACTCGGTTTTGTCACCCATCTCCAACGCGAAGAAAAAAGCAAAAACACCTGCGATAAGTATCTTCGCGATGTAAACGCTTTTGCGTCTTTTGTCGGTGACGACGGGATTACCAAAGAAACGGTTATTGCCTATAAACACAAATTGGCGGAAGAACGGTATGCCGTGCGAAGTATCAATTCCATGCTGGCATCACTGAACGCCTTGTTTTCGTTTCTCGGTTGGCAGGAGTTAAAGGTGAAATCCGTAAAACCTCTGCTTTACCGCCTGCAACGGCGATTTCGATCTCGGTGCTTTGATTACGGGTGAAAAGGACGACCGCATAACGGTGTATTTGCCTACCGAATTGATAAGCGTCGGCGAAGACGGTGAAGAAATTGTGCGGTACATGTACACCTATGATGCCAACGGGAACAAAACGGAAAGAGAGGAATCCTCGAGTTACGGCTCCTACCGTTATACGTATACCTATGATGAGAACGGATATATGACGGATAGAATCGAATACTACAACGGGGAAGAGCGCGAAAGCATTACCGATGCTACATACACATCCGGTGATGATGAGATGACAGTAAACCTTATCCTCGACGGAAATGAAGGCGAGATAACTTGCACGCTGAAATACGCTGTTATGACGGTGAGCGCGAAGCAAGTGGGAAAATGGGAATTCGTGGATTGTTTGGCTTTCTATCCTCTTACGGAGAAAGGCATGCGAAATTTGTTGGATCTTTTGGATGACTAATGTGCGAGGACGGTTTGCCAATCGATTGAAACATTCGGCAAGCCGTACGCAAAAACCGCCTGTGTCGGCGGGGAAGACGCCGGCGATATGATAAAGCGGCGTATGCGGAAGCGTGGTTTTGCCAAACGGGAAAGCCCGGCCTCTGCCAAGCCGAGTCTATTTGACGAAGGCTTAAACGACCATTCCGTTTCAACGAAGGACGACAAAGAACACGCCCGACAGGTATTGGCCTGCCGGGCGTGTTTGTTATGCTTTGTTATGCCTGTTCGTTGAGTGCGCGTTCCAGCCAGATGCTGCCGATATCCATGGCGTTGTACAGGCCGACCTTTTCGCTTTTTTTGAGCAGGCGGTCTTTGATGCGGATTTCGGGATCGGTGAGCAAGAGCTGCACCTGCACTTTGTCGGCCACGGTGAGGTCGCCCACCGTTTTGGTGGTGAGAACCTGCAACACGATGACGCATTTTTCAGCCATGTCGCCGTAGTATAGGGTGTTGCCGCTGCGAACCAGGGGACGCCCTTTGTAGGTTAGCAGGGTTTCTTTTGTTTCAGCCATTCTCAAAACTCCTTAGTCGTTTAAATAGGTGCGAACCATGGCGCGCAGCAGTTCGTCGCGATCGACCTTGCGAACCAGACTGCGGGCGTTGTTATGGGTGGTGATGTAGGTGGGATCTTCGGACAGGATGTATCCCACGATTTGGTTGATGGGGTTGTAGCCCTTTTCTTTGAGGGCGTTGTATACGGCGCTGAGGATTTGTTTCATTTCTTGGTCTTTGTCGCCGTTGAGAGAAAAGGTCATGGTTTTATCGAGCATGGTGGATACCTCCTATCGGGATTACGATTACATGGTATAGTATACATGGTTTTTTTGAAAAAAGCAAGGGGCGCTGCCAAAGTTCCCGGTTATTGCCGCAAGGAGCAACCTTTTTCGGTGAGGCGGCGCATGATTTTTTGCATGGCCGGGTCGATTTCGGCGTCGGACAGGGTGCCTTCGGCCGAGCGGAAGGTGAGGCTGTATGCCACGCTTTTTTGCCCGGCGGCGATTTGGCTGCCTTGGTAGACATCGAACAGAGACACCGATTCCAGCAGTTTGCCGCCGGCGGCGCGAATGGTGGCTTCGATTTCGGCGGCGGGCAGGTCTTCGGCGCACAGCAAGGCCAAGTCGCGTTCCACGGCGGGGAAGCGCGGCAACGGCCGATAGCGAAGCACGCGGGTTTCGGCGGCGGCAAACAGGGCGGAAAGCCGCAGTTCGGCCACATAGGCGCGCACGCCGATTTCGTAGGCGGCGGCGGTGTCGGGATGGACTTCGCCCAGCGTGCCGACCGGTTCGCCGCCGATGAGAAGCGCGGCCTGACGGCCCGGATGCAGGTGAGGTTCGGCCGAGCGTTCGAAAGCGGCATTCACGCCAAACGCGGCAAGCAGGGATTCGACAATGCCTTTGAGGGTGAAATAGTCTTCGCTGTCGCCGTAGAGCCCGATGGCCAGAGCGGGCACTTCGCTGGGCTGTTCGGTGAGCGGAAGCGCATGAGGCAGGAACTGCTTGCCGATTTCAAAGAAACGCACCGCGGCGTTTTTGCGGTTGTAGTTGGTGGCCAGCACGGTGAGCATGCTGGTGGTCAGCTGGGTGCGCAGCACCGCGTATTCTTCGCCCAGCGGGTTGATGAGCGGCACAGCTTGCCGGCGGGAATCGGTTGCCGGCAGGGACAAGGTATCGGCTGCTTTGGCGCTGATGAAGGAATAGGTGGAGATTTCATGCAGGCCCTGTGCCGCCAAGGTGGCTTTGATTTGGTTTTGGAACTTGCGTTCGGGCAGCAGGGTACCGCGCATGACGGTGCCCTGCATGGGGGTGGAAACGATGTGGTCGTAGCCGTAGATGCGCACCACTTCTTCGGCCAAATCGGCGCGGCCCTCGATGTCGTCGCGGCGGGAGGGAATGAGGCAGGTGAGCCGGTGACCGTTTTGTGTGGCGTTCAGGCCCAAACGGCAGAGAATGTCGACCATGATATCGGTGGGGACTTCCACGCCGAGAAGGGCGTTGATATCGGCCGGGTCTACGGTGAGCTCGCGGGGGGCGGGCAGTTCGTTGCAGCAATCGACGGTGCCGCTGACAATATCGCCGGCATCCAGTTCGTGAATGAGCTGCAAGGCACGGTCCATGGCGTATTGAATGCCGTGAATATCGACGCCCTTTTCGTAGCGGGCGGAGGATTCGGTGCGAATGCCCAGCGTGCGGCCGGTGCGGCGCACATTGTCGCGGCGAAATTTGGCACATTCAAACAGCAGATCGGTGGTGTCGGGTTTGATTTCGCTGTTGAGGCCACCCATGATGCCGGCCAGGCAGGAGGGAGCTTCGGCGTCGGCAATCACCAGCATGTCTTCGGTGAGAGCGTGGTCCTTTCCGTCCAGCGTGGTGATGTGTTCGCCCTGACGGGCACGGCGCACCACGATTTGGTTGCCGCGAATGTCGCGCAAGTCGAAGGCATGCATCGGCTGGCCGGTTTCCAACATGACAAAATTGGTGATATCGACAATGTTGTTGATGGGGCGCATGCCGGCGCCGCGGAGACATTCCTGCATCCACGCGGGAGAGGGGGCAATGCGCAAATTGCGAACAATGCGCCCCATGTAGCGCGGACAAAGGTCGCTGTCTTCCACGGTGATGCGAATGTGCTCGTGAATATCCCCGCCCGCGGCTGTGTAGTGGGGTTCCGGCAGGTGCAAGGGCGTGTTCAGTGCCACGGACACTTCGCGCGCCATGCCCAGCATGCTTTGGCAATCGGGGCGGTTGGAGGTGATGCTGAAATCAATGATGATGTCGTTCAGATGCAAAAGGTTGCGCATGTCGGTGCCGGGGGCGACATCGTCGTGCAAAATCAAAATGCCGTTGACTTCGGCGCCGGGATAGTCGGCTTCTTTCAGGCACAGTTCTTCGCCGGAGCACAGCATGCCTTCGGACGGCAGGCCGCGCAATTTGCCGCGACGGATTTTGGTGCCGTTCGGCAAAAGCGATTCGTGCAGGGCGGCGGGTACCAAAGCGCCTTCGAACACATTGGTGGCGCCGGTGATGATTTGAATCGGGTCGGCCTGACCGACATCCATGGTGCAGATTTGCAGGCGGTCGGCATCCGGGTGCTTTTCCAATTTGAGAATACGCGCGGCAACCACATTGTGCATGGTGGCGGACAGGTCTTCCACGCCATCTACTTCGAAGCCGCTCATGGTCATGGTGTTGCACAGCTCGCTTACGGACACGGGAATGTCAACATAGCGTTTTAACCAATTTAGTGACACTTTCATGTTATTTTCCTCCCGTGAACTGTGTTAAGAAGCGTTGGTCGTTTTCGAACAGCAGACGAATGTCGCTGATTTTGTAGCGCGTGGTGGTGAGACGATCCAGCCCGATGCCGAACGCAAAGCCGGAATATTCGTTGGGGTCGATGCCGCAACCGGCCAGCACGCGCGGATGAACCATGCCGGCACCCAAAATTTCAATCCAACCGGCGCCCTTGCACACGCGGCAACCGGTGCCGCCGCAGGCGGAACAGGAAACATCGACTTCCACGCTCGGTTCGGTGAACGGGAAGAACGAGGGGCGGAAGCGAACCTGCGTGTCCGGCCCGTAGATTTCGTGGGCGAATTGTTCCAACACGCCTTTGAGGTCGCACAGGGTGATGCCGCGATCGACCACCAGGCCTTCCACCTGATGGAACACGGGGGAGTGGGTGGCGTCGACTTCGTCGGCACGGAACACGCGACCGGGGCAGATGATGCGAATGGGCGGGCGGCGTGTTTCCATGGTGCGAATCTGGGCGGCGGAGGTTTGCGTGCGAAGCAGCAAATCGTCGGCCAGATAGAAGGTGTCTTGCATGTCGCGGGCCGGGTGGTCTTTGGGGACATTGAGTGCTTCGAAGCAGTAGTGTTCGGTTTCCACTTCGGGGCCATCGACCACATCGAAGCCCATGGAGCGGAAAATGTCGATGAGGTCTTCCAGCACGATGCTCAGGGGGTGCAGGCCGCCGGTGGCGGCGGCTTTGCCGGGCAGGGTGACATCGACGGTTTCTGCCTGCAAGCGTTGGTTTTTCAGGCGCAGGGCAATATCGCTTTCGCGCGCGGCCAGGGCGGCTTCCAATTCGGCACGCAGGCTGTTGATGAGCTGGCCCATGGCGGGGCGTTCTTCGGCGGGCACGGCACCCATGCCGCGCAGCAGGGCGGTGAGTTCGCCTTTTTTGCCGAGAAGCCGCACACGCAGTTCTTCCAGTGCGCGCAAATCGACCAATTCGTTTAATTCGCCGAAGGCACGGGTGCGCAGGGCTTGTAGTTGTTCTTTCATGTTGTTACTCCCTTCGGGTACACGCCTGCCGACGGGCAACGGGCTGCTTGCGATGCGCCGCAGGCACGGGCAACCGCAACAGCAAAACCGACCGAACCGACAGGCCGTTATCTACTTATACCTTAGTATACCAAATTTTCCCGAAATTGCAAGAGGTTGTCCCTTAAAAACCGAAAATAAAGGATTTACAACATGGCAAAAATGTGATATACTGAATTGGCATAGCAAAAAAGCCGGTGCAACCCGGCGGTGCGCCGGCAGCGCACCGCCGGGCAAAGCAGGCAAGCAAGACAAGGGGGCGTTTGCGTGATCTCGGTTATTACTTCCGGCAAGGGCGGCGCCGGGAAATCCACGGTGTCGGCCGGTCTCGGCTGTGCCTTGGCGCGCCGCGACCGCCGCGTGTTGCTGGTGGACGGCGATGCGGGATTGCGCAGTTTAGATGTGATGCTCGGCGTGGCCGGTTCGGCGGTGTACGATGTGGCCGATGTGATCGGCGGCGACTGCTCGCCGGCCGAAGCGGTGTATCCGTCGCCCATTTGCCCCAATGTGTTTGTGATGCCGGCGCCGGTTAGTTTGGAACGCCTGGCGCAACCCGGCGATATGGCGCGGCTGTGCCGCGGACTCACCCGGTATTACGACGAGATTATTATTGATTGCCCGGCCGGTATCGGAAGCGGATTTGAAGCTGCTGTGGCCGGTGCCGACCGCGCGTTTGTGGTGTCCACACCCGACATGGTGTGCGCGCGTGACGCCCAGATTTTGGCGCGCTTGCTGCGCGAGAGGAACATTCCCGCCCGGTTGATTATTAACCGCTTGCGGCCGGTGCCGATTTTGCGCGGGAAGATGCCGGATATTGACGAATTGATTGATACCGCCAGTTTGCAACTGATTGGCGTGTTGCCGGAGGACGAAGCGGTGGCTGTGGCCAATGCCTATGGCAAACCGCTGCCGACCGAATGTCCCGCCGCCCAGTGCTTTGCCAACATTGCGGCGCGGTATTTGGGAGAGGACATTCCGCTGGCACCGTTGCACAAGCTGTAACGGCCCGCCGGAAAGATTGGTAAGTGAATTCCAACCGTACAATGCCGAAGCAGGCCGTTAGGGCGGGCTTGGGCTTGGCGGTTGTGGCTAAGGGGAAAAGAAAGGAAGGATAGTATGAATATCGCATTGATCGCACACGACGCCAAAAAGGAACTGATGGTGCAATTTTGCATTGCCTATTGCGGCATCCTCAGCCGTCACAATCTCTGCGCAACAGGGACAACCGGCCGGCTGGTTGCCGAAGCGACCGGCTTGCAAATCACGCGCTATTTGAGCGGTGAGCAGGGCGGCAGCCAACAAATTTCGGCGCGTATTTCCTGCGATGAGATTGATATGCTGCTGTTGTTCCGTGACCCGCAGGCAGCCAAAAGCAGCGTGCCGAACGAAGGGGATTTGCTTCGCTTGTGCGACACGCGCAACATTCCGGTTGCTACCAACATTGCCACCGCCGAAGTGCTGATTCACGGCTTGGAGCGCGGCGATTTGGATTGGCGCACCATTGTCAATCCCGGCGTGGTATTTTAAACAGAAAGAAGATAACATCATGGCACTCATAACCAAAGCCATTCGCGGCACACAGGATGTGTTGCCGGCGGAAAGCGCTGCGTGGCAGCACATGGAACGCACGGCGTTGAGCGTTGCGCGGGATTACGGATTTCGTGAAATTCGCACGCCGGTGTTTGAACACACGGAACTGTTCACACGGTCGGTGGGGGAAACCACCGATGTGGTTCAAAAAGAAATGTACACCTTTGAAGACAAGGGCGGCCGTTCCATCACGTTGCGCCCGGAAGGAACAGCGGGCGCCATGCGCTTGCTGTTGGAGCACGGGCTGCACAACGAAGTGTTGCCGGTGAAAGTGGCCTATGCCACTTCGTGCTATCGCTACGAAAAGCCGCAGGCCGGCCGTTTGCGCGAGTTCCATCAATTCGGCGTGGAAAGCTACGGGGCGGCGGCGCCGCTTGCCGATGCCGAAGTGATTGCGTTGGCCGATGCGGTGTTGAAGGCGTTGGGTGTGGCCGGGGTTACTTTGCGGCTGAATTCCATTGGTTGCCCGACTTGCCGTGCGGAATACCACAAGGCGCTGACCGCGTATTTTGAATCGCGCCGGGAGGAACTGTGCGACACCTGCCGTGACCGGCTGGGCCGAAACCCCATGCGCATTTTGGATTGCAAATCGCCGGTGTGCCAAGCCGTTGCGGCCGATGCGCCGGTGATTACCGACTATTTGTGCGACGACTGCGCCGCTCACTTTGCGCAGGTGCAGCACTACTTGGAAGCGGCGGAAATTGCGTTTGAATTGGATCCGCACATTGTGCGCGGGCTGGATTATTACACGCGCACGGTGTTTGAATTTGTGTCGGATTCATTGGGGGCACAGGCGGTGCTGTGCGGCGGCGGCCGCTACGACGGGCTGTGCGAAGAATTGGGCGGCCCGCACTTGCCGGCACTGGGGTTTGCCATGGGGCTGGAACGGTTGTTGCTGGTGCTGAAAGCCCAAAACGCCGTGCCGGTTGCCGAGGAGCGCTGTGAGGTGTATTTTGCGTCGCTGGGAGAAGCGGCGGCACAGCGGTGCTTTGTGTTGGCCAATCGGTTGCGCGAGGGCGGTGTGTCTGCCGAGTGCGATACCGTGGGGCGCGGCCTGAAAGCGCAAATGAAATACGCCGACAAGTTGGGTGCGCGGTACACCGTGGTGGTGGGCGACACCGAACTGGAAACCGGTGTGGCACGGCTGAAGGACATGCAAACGGGGGAAACTTCGGAAATCGGGCTGGACGACAGCCTGTACACCGCGTTGTATAACAAGACCTTGGATCGTCAGTTGGCGGGCATGGCGGATTTGTTGCGGGAAGGGATGGAAAAGTAATGGAAACCGTTCGGGGAATGAAGCGTACTCGCTATTGCGGCGAATTCCGCCGGGAACACGCCGGAGAAACCGTGACCGTGTTTGGCTGGGCACAGCGCCAGCGGGATTTGGGGCAACTCATTTTTATTGATTTGCGCGACCGCACCGGGATTGTGCAGTTGGCGTTTGACGATGCGACCGAGCGCGCCGTGTTTGACAAAGCCTTTACCGTGCGCGGCGAATATGTGCTGGCGGCCACCGGTGTGGTGCGCGTGCGTTCGTCGGTGAACGCCGAAATTCCCACCGGCGAGGTGGAAATTGCCGTTACCGAGTTGCGTATTTTGAACAAAGCCGATACGCCGCCGTTTGAAATTGCGGAAAATTCCAACACGGCCGAAGCGTTGCGGTTGAAGTACCGGTATTTGGATTTGCGCCGCCCGGATTTGCAGCGCAATTTGTTGATGCGTCACCGCATTGCCAAGGCGGCGCGCGATTATTTCGATTCGCAGGGGTTTGTGGAAATCGAAACACCCATGCTGATTCGTTCCACGCCGGAGGGTGCCCGCGATTTTCTGGTGCCGTCCCGCGTGCACAAAGGCGAATTCTATGCGCTTCCGCAGTCGCCGCAGCTGTACAAGCAGTTGTCGATGGTGGCGGGATTTGACCGGTATTTTCAGTTGGCCCGTTGCTTCCGCGACGAGGATTTGCGCGCCGACCGTCAGCCGGAATTCACACAGATTGATTTGGAAATGTCCTTTGTGGATGTGGAAGATGTGCTGGCGGTGGGCGAAGGCTTCATGCAGCATGTGTTCCAAACGGTGCTGGGTGTTTCGGTTCCCACGCCGTTGCCGCGAATGACCTATACCGAAGCCATGGAACGGTACGGTTCCGATAAACCGGACATTCGCTTTGGCATGGAATTGCAGGACATCAGCGATGTGGTGCGCGGCAGCGGCTTTGGCGTGTTTGACGGCGCGCTGGCGGCCGGCGGCACGGTGCGGGCCATTAACGCCAAGCAGGCGGCCGGTGTGCTCACACGCAAGGAAATCGATAAGCTCACCGAGCACGCCCGCGGCATCGGCGCCAAAGGGTTGGCGTGGGTGCGTTGGACTGCCGAAGGCGGCGTGACTTCATCGTTTGGCAAGTTCCTTTCCGAAGAAACCATGCAGGCCTTGTTGCAGACAATGGGCGCGGCCGAAGGCGATGTGATTTTGGTGGTGGCCGATGCCAAGCGTTCGCTGGTGCTGTCGGTGCTGGGTGCGCTTCGGCTGTTGGTGGCCGACAAACTGGCGCTGCCGCGTGAAGGGCTGGGCCTGCTGTGGATTACCGAATTCCCGTTCTTTGAATGGGACGAAGACAGCCAAAGCTGGCTGGCCATGCACCACCCCTTCACCGCACCGTTGGATGACTGTATTCCGTATTTGGACAGCGATCCGTCGCGCGTGTTTGCCAAAGCGTATGACCTGGTGCTGGGAGGCATTGAGTTGGCCAGCGGTTCCATTCGCATTACCGACCCGGAATTGCAGCAGCACATGTTCCGTGCGCTGGGTCTGTCCGACGAAGAATCGGCGGCCAAATTCGGCTATTTAACCGAAGCGTTCCGGTACGGTGCCCCGCCGCACGGCGGTATGGCGCTGGGGTTGGATCGCCTGGTGATGCAAATGCTGGGTGCTGCCACGCTGCGTGATGTGGTGGCCTATCCCAAAGTGCAAAACATGACCGAGTTGATGACACAGTGCCCTTCGGCGGTGGATGCCGAACAGTTGGCCGATTTGGGCATTGCGTTGACAGCGCCGGAAACCGACGAATAATCCGGGCCGGGTATCTATCGATAAGAAAAAGGAGTTGCTTTCCGCAAGGGAGCAACTCCTTTTTGATGTCAGCCGGAAAGTTGCCGCCGCAATTCGCGCAGAATGGCGCGCTCGCGGCGGGATACTTGAACCTGGGTCATGCCGAGAACATCGGCGGTGTGTTGCTGCGTGCAACGGCGAAAGTAGCGAAGTTCAATCAGCGTTTTATCCGGTGGCGGTAATTGGCTGAGTACTTGCTGCAACGCCAATCGGTTGGTGATGGCTTCTTCGGGGGCGGCCACCGGCAGTTCCATTTCGTCGCCGTCGCTGTCGTCGCTGTTGCGGGTGAGCGACAAGGCCGGCAAAGCCGCGCCGAGAGCTTCCACCACCTGCTCGCGTTCCAAATCCAAGCGTGTTGCCAGTTCGCCCACGGTCGGTTCGCGGCCGGTGAGGGCCTGAAAAGTATCGCGTTCTTTGGATACACGCATGGACAGTTCTTTGAGCGACCGGCTCACCTTGACGGTGCCGCCGTCGCGAAACAGGCGGCGGATTTCGCCCAAAATGACCGGCACGGCATAGGTGGAAAGGCGCAACCCGCGGGAGTCGTCGAAACCGTCGATGGCTTTTACCAGACCGATGCAGCCGGCTTGGTAGAGGTCGTCGTATTCGATGCCGCGGCCGGCAAAGCGGCGGGCACAGGTGTGCACCAACCCCAAATTGGCACAGATGCGTTCGTCGCGTGTCAAGTGGGCGTCGCCTGCCGTTTCCGCACCGCTATGTATTTTTCCATGGTGACTGTGGTGCCACGGCCGGGGCGTGAGGACACCCGCAGGCGGTCGGTGAAACTTTCCATCACCGAAAATCCCAGCCCGGAGCGGTCGTCGCCGCCGGTGGTGAACAGCGGTTCCATGGCTTCTTCCACATTGGCAATGCCGCAGCCGCGGTCGCGGATTTTCACCACGGTGCGGCCGTCGGCATACAGGCGCATTTGCACGGTGATGCTGCCGATGGTGTCGCGGTAGGCGTGAACAATGCAGTTGGTGACGGCTTCGGACACCGCGGTGCGCAAATCGGCCAATTCATCAACAGCCGGGTCCAACTGCGACAGGAACGAAGCTACGGCCGAGCGGGCAAAGGCTTCGTTGGCCGAACGGCTGGGAAAGGTGACTTTCATTTCGTTGATTGGTTGTTTCATGAACGAGTAACCTCCTTGTCTTGTGTGGCGGATGCGTCCCATATGGGCAGGCGATTGAGCCCGGCCAGCTTCATAACGCGCTGCAAGCGTTCCGATGCGCCGGTGACGAGGAGTCGCCCGCCGCGCGATTGCATCAGCCGGTAGCGCCCCATAATCAGCCCGATGCCGGAGCTGTCCATGAAGGTGACACCGGAAAAATCCAACAGCAGCGTGTGTGCCGTGGAGCGTTCGACGGCGGCATCGACCTGCTCCCGCATGGTGCGTGCCGCATGATGATCCAATTCGCCCGACAGCCAGACGGTGAGCTCGCCGGCTTCGGTTCCCATCCGTATTACCATTGTGTGATACCTCCGTTTCTTTGTTTTATTGTAGCGGCTTGTCTGCGCGATTTTGCGGGAAATCGCGTGTCGAAAACAAGAACGTTTCGCGAAAATGCAGCAAAAAGCGGACCGTGCAGAGAAATTTCGGCAGATTGAACAAAAGGGGCCGCAAAAATTTGACACACAATATCTTGTGTTTTCCATTGACAAGGAGAACAAGATGTAGTAATATATAAAAGCACTGCCGTGGGAAACACGGTAATATCACAGAAACCGTTAGAGGAGTGGGATTGTTGATTAATCGTATACGCAAACGCAACGGCGAAACCGTTGATTTTGATGCCAAGAAAATCAAAGAAGCCATGCACAAGGCCAACATTGCCGTGGCCGACGAAAAGATTTCCGCCAAAGCGCTCACGGAATTAACGCAGAAAGTGGTGGCGTCGATTCCCGCCGGCGATGTTCCCACCGTGGAACAGGTGCAGGATTTGGTGGAGCAAACCTTGATTGCCGCCGGATACGGCAAAACGGCCAAGGCCTATATTTTGTACCGTGCCGAGCACACCAAAATCCGCCAGTCGGAAGCCGACCTGATGGATATTTACAAGGAACTCACGTTCTCCTATGCGCAAGACGCCGACATCAAGCGTGAAAATGCCAACATCGATGCCGACACCGCCATGGGTACCATGTTGAAATACGGGTCGGAAGGTTCCAAATATTTTATTGATAACTACATTTTGCCGAAAGACATTGCCGCGGCGCATATCAACGGCGATATTCACATTCACGACAAAGATTTCTACATGCTGACAGAAACCTGCTGCCAGATTGATTTGCTTAAACTGTTCCACAATGGATTTTCCACCGGCCACGGCTATTTGCGCGAGCCGAACGGTATTCAAAGCTATTCGGCGCTGGCGTGCATTGCCATTCAGGCCAACCAAAACGAAATGCACGGCGGCCAAAGTATTCCGAACTTTGATTATGCCATGGCTCCCGGTGTGGCCAAAACCTACCGTCGGGAATACTTCCGCGCGTTGGCTGAGTATTTGGTGGTGCGGTTCGGCATGAGTGTAACCGATGCCGAAGCCTTGGCCGGCACTGCCAAAGAGTCCATGGGCGTGGATGTGGCCATGGGCAATTCGGACGATGTGTGCCATGTGCTGTCGGTGTGGTTGCCGCGCCATCAGCAGGCGGGCGGGTTCCAGCCCATTACCGCCGAGCAGGCCGAAGAAGCACACGAATTTGCGGCGGCCACCGCGTGGCGCCAAACCGACCGGGCCACTTTCCAGGCCATGGAAGCGTTTGTGCACAATTTGAACACCATGAACTCCCGTGCCGGTGCACAGGTGCCGTTCAGTTCGGTGAACTACGGAACCGATACTTCGCCGGAAGCGCGCATGGTGATGCGGAATTTGCTGCTGGCCACCGATGCCGGTCTCGGCAACGGCGAAACCCCGATTTTCCCGGTGCAGATTTTCAAAGTGAAAGAAGGGGTCAACTACAACCCGTGCGACCCGAACTACGACCTGTTTAAGCTGGCCATGAAAACTTCGGCCAAGCGGTTGTTCCCGAATTTCAGCTTTTTGGATGCGCCGTTTAACCTGCAATACTACCGTCCCGGCGATTACAACACCGAGGTGGCCTACATGGGCTGCCGCACCCGCGTGATGGGCAATGTGTACGATACCGACCGCGAAGTTACCTGCGGCCGCGGCAATTTGAGCTTCACCTCCATTAACCTGCCGCGTATCGGAATTGAAGCCAAGGGCGATATTGATAAGTTCTATCGCCTGTTGGATCAACGCATTGATTTGGTGTGCCGCCAGCTGTTGCACCGTTTCAAGGTGCAGTGCGGCAAAAAGGTGCGGAACTATCCGTTCCTGATGGGCCAAGGCGTGTGGATTGATTCCGACAAATTGGGCCCGGACGACAGCGTGGAAGAAGTGCTGAAACACGGCACATTGAGTGTGGGATTTATCGGGCTGGCCGAAACGCTGAAAGCCCTGACCGGCAAGCATCACGGCGAAAGCGAAGAAAGCCGCAAGCTGGGCTTTGAAATCATCACATACATGCGCAACCGCATGGATGAGCAATCCAAGCAGACGGGGCTGAACTTCACCTTGCTGGCCACGCCGGCCGAAGGTCTGAGCGGGCGCTTTGTGCGGATTGACAAGCAAATCTACGGTGAAATTCCCGGCGTGACCGACCGCGAATACTACACCAACTCGTTCCATGTGCCGGTGTACTATCCCATCAGCGCCTACAAAAAGATTGCCATTGAAGGCCCGTTCCATGCGCTCACCAACGCCGGCCACATCAGCTATGTGGAGCTGGACGGCGATACCTGCAAGAATCTGGAAGCGTTTGAAGCGGTGGTGCGTTGCATGAAGGAAGCGGGCGTGGGCTACGGTTCGGTGAACCACCCGGTTGACCGCGACCCGGTGTGCGGCTACACCGGTGTGATTAACGAGGTGTGCCCGCGTTGTGGCCGCCGCGAAGGCGAAGCGGTTAGCGTGGAAAAATTGAACGAGCTGAGAAAACTGTATCCGCACATGCCGCATTTTTGCGGTTGCGAATAACCGAAAAACAACAAAGGAGAGTTGAACCATGGAAAATAAGACTTGTGTTGCCGAAGTGGGCAAAGACATGAAATTCGAGCGGATTCGCCGCATCACCGGGTATTTGGTGGGAACCACCGACCGTTTCAACAACGCCAAGCGCGCCGAGGAGAGAGACCGGGTTAAGCATGGACTCAGTGATTGATGTTTGCGGCATTGAGCCGGAGTCGATTGTGGACGGGCCGGGGTTTCGTTATGTGGTGTTTGTGCAAGGATGCCCGCACCATTGCCCCGGTTGCCACAACCCGCAGTCGCATGCCTTTGGCTGCGGCACCAAGCGCACGGTGGAGGAGCTGGTGAACGACATGCGGGGAAACCCGCTGTTGGCGGGGGTGACACTTTCGGGCGGCGAACCGTTTTGCCAGGCGGAGCCGCTGTGCGAGTTGGCGCAGCGGGTGCGTGCCATGGGAAAAACGGTGGTGACCTTTTCCGGGTACACGGTGGAACAACTGTGGGAAAAAGGGAAAACCGAGCCGGCGGTGCGCCGCTTGCTGCAATTAACCGACACCTTGATCGACGGCCCGTATGTGGAGGCGCAACGCGATTTGGAATTGCAGTTTCGCGGGAGCCGCAACCAGCGCGTGATTGATATGCCGGCATGGCTGGCCGCACACGGCGAAGAATGAAACAACAAAAAACGGCCCCTGCACGAATGGTTCGTGCAGGGGCCGTTTGTGAGTTTTCAGGAGGAAGACAGCAAATCGCGAATCATGCGGGCGCATTTGTACACATCGCCGCCGCCCATGGTGACAATTACATCGCCGTCGCGGGCGTTTTCGGCAACAAAGCGGCTGATTTCTTCAAAGGTGGCCAGGTAGTGGGCGCCGGGGATTTGGTCGGTGATTTGCCGGGAAGATACGCCCCATTCGTTGGTTTCACGCGAGCCCATGATGTCGCTGACCACCACTTGGTCGGCCAGGGAGAGAGCGGCGGCGAAGTCGTGCAAATGGCGTGCGGTGCGGGAATAGGTGAACGGCTGAAAAACGGCCCAAATGCGCTGATAGGGCATGGCGCGGGCCGCGGTGAGCGTGGCGGCAATTTCGGTGGGGTGATGCGCGTAGTCGTCCACCAGGGTGATGCCGTTTACCGTGCCGAGAAATTCAAAGCGGCGGCCGGCACCGTGGAACGCGGCCAATCCGTTGGCGATTTCCTGCGGCGTGGCACCGCACCAATGGGCGGCCGCGGCGGCACCCAGTGAATTGAGAACATTGTGGGCACCGGGAACGCCCAGGCGAATGTCGGCCACTTTTTCGCCGTTGTGATACAGAGCGTAGCAACCGTAGGCGCCGTTGTGCACGCCCACTTCGCGCGCTTGCCACTCACAGTCGTCCGAAAAGCCGTAGCGAATAATCGGAACATGCGAAAGGCCCTCTACGGCGCGGAGGGTGTTGGCATCTTCGGCGTTGATAATCAGTGCGCGGGTGGTTTGTTCGGCAAAGCGGCGGAAAGAGCGAATGACGCCGTCCAGAGAACCGAAATAGTCCAAATGGTCGGCATCAACATTGAGCAGCACCGACACGGCGGGGGTCATTTCCAGATAGTGGTCTTTGAATTCACAGGCTTCGCAAACAAACACATCCGATTGGCCGGCGTGGCCGTTGGCATCGATGAGCGGCAGGCGGCCGCCGATGAACACCGACGGGTCGCGGCCGGCTTGCAGCAGAATTTGTGAAACCATGGAGGAAGTGGTGGTTTTTCCGTGTGTGCCGGCAATGGCCACCGTGGACGAAAACCCGCGGGACAGCAGGCCCAGCAGGTGGGCGCGCTCCATGAGCGGAATGCCGTTTTCGCGCGCGGCGCACAGTTCGGGGTTGTCGGCCTGCACGGCGGCGGTGTAGACCACCAGTTCGGCATCGCCGATGTTTTCGGCGGCTTGCGGCAGGACAATGCGAATGCCCAAACGGCGCAAGCGGGCCAGGTTGTCGGATTCGTTCACATCGGAGCCGGTGACGGCAAACCCCTGCGAATGCAAAATTTCGGCCAGCGGGCTCATGCCGGAACCGCCGATGCCGACAAAATGAACGCGGTGAATGTTCGGTAAAAATGAGTTGTTCATGGTTACTTCCTCCCCATGACTGTATTATATTGCTTTTGGCAAAAAAAATAAACACCTTTTTGCGAATTTGTCGCAGAAAGTTAGAAAAAGCGAGGCCCCTTTCGGGAAAATCAGGGGCGGGTGTGGGCCAAGCGATAGGTGCGCGGGGTGACACCGGTTTGCTGTTTGAACAGCCGACCGAAAAATTTGATGTCGGTGTAGCCGACGGTGGCGGCGATTTCGGCAACGGTGCACGGCGTTTCGGCCAACAGGCGGCAACTTTCCCGAATGCGGACATTTTGAACATAGGTTTGAAACGGCACGCCGATTTCTTCTTTGAAGCGACGGCTGACAAAGCCGAGCGAATAGGGATAGGCGGCAACGATTTTTTCCAGGGATAGCTTTTGCGAAAAATTTTTCTGTACATAATCGGTGATGTATTGCACCATGTCGCCGGAAACGGTGTGAGGAAGTTCACAGCGGTGCAGTTGCCGCATGGCCAGAATGAGCAGTTGGGAAAGAAGGGTGCGCATCATTTCGAGGTAGCCGCCGGCGTGGTTTTCGTATTCGGCCAGCAGGCGTTCGACGAGAAAGCCGACAGAGCCGTCGCTGTCGTGAAAGCAGAATTCGGCGGGAAAAGTGAGGGGCGACGAGAAATTGAGGTTGAGTGCGTAGCGGCCGAGAAGCTGAACCAGGGAGTGGTTGTTTTTGAAAATCTCGCTGACAAACTGCGGCAGAAACAGGCAGTTGATCACCACCAGAGGGGTGCCGCCCGTTTGCCGATAGCTGTGCTTTTGGCCGTAGTCGATGAGAAACCAATCGCCCGCACGGAGAGAAAAGCAGCGGCCGTTGATGTGATGAAGCGCGCTGCCCTGCCGAATGTAGGCCAATTCCAAAAAGCTGTGTTCGTGTTCCGAAACCTGGGCATCGCGGCAGGAAAAGGCCATGATTTTTTGGTTGGCCATTTCGGAATGGTAGAGCTTCATGGTAAAATTCACCCCCATAATCGGCAAAAAAGTAGGTTGATTTTAGTGTAGCATTTTTGTACAATAAAGTCAAGGGGTGCCTTGCTTTCCAAAAAAGGCACCGAAGGAGAGAGTGGTATGCCTGCAAATACCAAACGGTGGATTTCGTTTTTGACAGCGGCGGTGCTGCTGATGACTTCGCTGATGACCGGTGTGATGCCGGTGGCAACAGCGGAGGAGTCGGCGACCGACAAGGTGCCGATTGCGCTGGACAGCGCGGTGCTGACGGCGAGCGGCGCTCACAGCAGTTTTCCGATGAGCGGATTGGTGGACGGCAAGCTGACAACCGGATGGTCGAGCGACCCGAACACCTATGAGCAAAACACCCATGCCTGGATACAACTGCAACTGCCGCAAGCGACATTGCTGGACGAGGTGCGGCTGTATCCGCGGTATGAAACCGTGAACGGGCAAGAGGTGTTGCGGTGTTTCCCGACGGAGTTTACCATTCAGGTGTCGGGCGACGGGGTGACCTGGAAAACCGTTTCCACGCAAACCGACTACACCCCCACCGGCAAGGAGTGGCAGGTGTTCTGTTTTGCGCAACAGATGGCGGTGCAGTATATTAAGGTGGATGCCACCAAATTGTATACCGAAAATCCGTCGGCGGCGCAGCTGTCGTATCGGTGCCAGTTTATGGAGATGGAAGCCTATTACACGCCGCTGGCCGATGTGGCGGCGTATGCGGCGGCGATGGACGCGGTGGCGATTGACCGGCAAAACGCCTGCCTGCTGTATTCTGCTCTTCCGGGCATTACCACCACCTTGAAAAGCACCAGCAGCACCGCGGTGGTGGACACAGACGGCAGTGTGGACACGGTGAACAGCGGTTCGTGCGATGTGGTGCTGACACTCAGCGACGGTACAACCGCGGCGGACACGGCACCGATTACGGTGACGGTGGTTGGCGTGGCGGAACAGCCGGCCGAAAAAGCGGTGGTTTCGGCGGCAACGGCCTCGTCGGAGGCCAACAGCAACTGGGGGGTTGCCAAGCTGATTGACGGCAATCGGCAAACCGGCAGCAGCGGCTGGTCGTCCAAACAGTATACCACGGCGGTGCCTACCAACGCCGACGGTGCCGAATGGGCCATGCTGACCTTGGCCGAGCCGATGCTGGTGAAGCGGGTGGACATTTATCCGCGGTATCGCACCAGCCACCGCGGCATGCCGACGGATTTTGCCATTCAGGTGTCGGCCGACGGGACGCAGTGGACAACGGCGTACAGCGCCACGGATTACGCGGTGACTTCCAACGAGGCCATGCAGTCGGTGGCGGTGACACCGACCTATGGCCGGTATGTGCGGCTGTGGTGTACCAAATTGAACCACGACGGCGACAACTATTCCGTGCAGTTGGCCGAGATGGAAGTGTATGGCGTGGCGGTGTCGCTTCAAAGCGCCGCCGAAGCGGCTGCCGCACTGACGGTGAAGCCCGTTCAATCCGGCGATGCCGCGGTGAAGTGGCAGACGATTGACAACCGGTATTTTAAAGTGGTGATTACGCAAAGCGAGCCGGTGGGCGTGATAGCAACCGACCGCACGATTACCGTTCCCGAAAAAAAGACCGAGGTGACCCTGACTTTGAAGGTGACAAACCGTTTGAATCCGGCCGATGCGGCCACCGTGCAGCGCAAGGTGACGGTGAACAGCCCGAACGGGTTGTTGGCCGAAGCAGCGGCGGCTTCGATTGACCTGTTGCCGTTGCCGGAAGCCGAGGCAACGGCCATGCCGATGCCGACACCGCAGGTGGACAATGCCGAGGCGTTTGCGGTGACCATTGAAAGCAGCAGTCACCCGACCGTTGTGGCAACAGACGGAACGATTACGCGGCCGAGCGCCACCACGGGGGTGCGGCTTCGTTTGCGGGTGACGCACAAAGCCAGCGGCGAGTATGCCCTGACAGACGAATTGCTGGTGCCGATATACAAACCGGTTGCGGCGCAGACGATGACCGATGCGCAAATCGATGCGGAGCTGGACAAGTTTGAAAAGCGGTCGTATGGCTTTTTTGTTCACTATGTGCCGGCGGTGACAGACACCAAAGAAGCCGGCAAGGTGATCACATCGGGCACGGTGTATGCCGATGGTACCAAAGTGACGGAAGTGGATGCGCTGGCCGACAATTTTGATGCCGAGCAATTTGCCAAAGAGTTGAGCGAGTTCGGCGTGGAGTATGTGATGTTCACGGTGTGGCACGCCGATATGCGGTCGCTGTTTCCCAGCATGACCAACGAGCGGTGGCGCGACGACCGACGGAGCGAGGACACGCTGGGCATGAAGTCGTATGCCGACACGGATTTGATTGAAGAGTTGCTGACGGCGTTGGAGCCGTATGGCATTGATTTGTATTTGTATACGCACCCCTGTGACGGGCACGACCTGACGGCGGAGGACCAGGCGTTGACCGGGTGGAACGATGCGACCGATTCGTATGCCACCTGGAATCAGTATATCAACGAGTTGTATTATGAACTGTGTGAGCGGTACGGAACCCGCATTAAGGCGTTGTATTTTGACGGGTGGTACAATCACATTGCCACCGGTGCGCCGCAGCAGCGGTTGCGCGAAACCTGTCTGACCTTTAATCCGGCGATGGCGCTGATTATGAATGCCGGATTTGACCAGGTGGTGAACCCGGCGCCGCTGTATAACGGGGCGGATTATCGCGCGTGGGAAATTCGCCCCACCGATTTGGAAACGTTGAAAGTGTCGCACAATCAAAGTGCCATGGTGGTGGGCGGCGAATGGTTTACCACATCGCCGCAAACCCAACAGCCGATCACGGCGTATAACAGCGCGGAGTCGCTGTATCGCTACACGGCGCTGATGTCCACCATTTCCACGCACGGCGGATTTGCGGCATCGCTGGCGGTGTACCCGGAGCGGGAAAACGAAAACCTGGACACACTGTGGGCGTATGGGATTTATGAGTTGTTCACCACGATGAACGATACCTACTTGCAGGGCGTTGCCGAGTCGGTGAAGAATGTGATTCCGTCCACGGCCTATCCCACGGCGGAAGAAAGCACACTGGCCACGCTGGAATGGGGAGCGGCTGCCGAATCGGCAGACGGGGCGTATTTGTATTTGCATGTGCTGACAGCACCCAACGGCGATACGCTGACATTGCCGGCCACGGCAGACGGATCGGTGCCGGCGGCGGAAGGTGTGTTGCTGAATTTTGACGGTACCGCCACCGCGGGGGTGCGCCTTGCCGCGGCCGCCGACGGCGGATACACGGTGACACTGCCGAGCGGTTGTTCGTGGAGTGCGGTGGATACCGTGATTAAAGTGGCACTGACACGGCCGGCCGTGGAAAGCGTGATACTGAGCAACAACGAGGTGTCGGTTGTTCCGAACGGCAGCCGGCAGTTGGGGTTCACGGTGTTGCCGGCCGACGCAACGGCGCAGACGGTGTGCTGGGAAAGCAGCGACCGGTCGGTGGTGACGGTGAACCGCCAAGGTGTGGTTACCGCGACGGGCACGGGCGAAGCCACGGTGACAGTGACGGTGAACGGAAAAACCGCCGTTTGCACCGTGAGTGTTTCCGAGAACGCCAACAGGATGCAAAACGGCGATTTTGAAGGGGACAATCCGTTGCTGGACTGGTATGAGTTGGGCGGCACGGTGGTTGCCGGCGCGGGGCGCAACGGTTCGGCGGCGTTGGTGCGCGGCAGCGGGTCGGTGTATTTGAAAGGGCAGAATTTCACGCTGCTTCCGAACCGCTATTATGAGTTTTCGCTGTATTTTAAAGGAGAATCCGGCGACACCGGCAAGGTGTGGTATAATACCGGCATGGCGGATAACAACAACCGCGATGTGCAGCCGGTTAATAGCACCAAAACCATTGGCAAGGCCGATGCCGACGGGTGGAAGCAATACACCTGTGTGTTGCAAACCGGCGATAACCCGAAGCTGGTGAGCAACTATGCCATTGCGTTGTCAAATTTTAACGAAGGAACCGCCATTGACGATGTGTGTTTGCGGCTGTTGCCGGCGTTGACGAGCTTGAAGCTGAACACGGCGTCGTTGCAGTTGCGGCCCGGGACGACGGTGACGATGACGGCGGAAACGCAGCCGGCCGACGCCTATGCCGGGTCGGCGGTGTGGCGTTCCGACAACGAAGCGGTGGCCACCGTGGACAGCGCCGGAAACATTACGGCACAGAGCGAAGGCGTTGCCGTGATTACGGCCACGGCGGGCACGGTGTCCAGCCGGTGCGTGGTGACGGTGAGCCCGTATGCCAATGTGATTGTGAACGGCGATTTTGAGCTGGGAGCCACAGCCGAATGGGGCGGCAATCCGGCGGTTACCGCCGGAGCCGATGCCAACGGCGGCTATGCGCTGGTGCTGAGCGGTGCTACGGGAAGTGAGCAGTATTACAAAGGCAAGCTGTTTGCGGCGTTGGAAGACAATACGGCGTATGTGCTGATGCTGGATTACAAAAATGTGGGCGGCGGCTACCCGGAGCTGTATATCAATTACGGCGGCAAGGGCAATACGGTGAATGGCGAAAACATGATACAGGCCACCAAGCTGAAAGACAGTGACGGCGCGTGGAAAACGGTGATGTTGCCGTTTACAACGGGAACCATTGCTCACAGCAACACCGGCTGGGAATTGGCACTGATTCGCCGCGTGGACAAGGCGGTGAACGGGAGTGCCGACGGCACCAGCTATTTTGACAATTTGCGGATTGTGAAGCAGGGCGGGGCCTATGCGGCCGACACGGTGAACGGAACGCTGGTGCTGTCGGACGGCGAAACCGACGGCCTGCACTTGGATGCCGTGAGCGGCCAAGAGGTGACGGTGACCGTGACGCCGAAGGCGGGCTATCAGTTGGTGCCGGGCAGCCTGTGCTACCGTGCGACCGACGGAACGCAGCGCCGCATTTTGAACAAAGCGAGCGGTGAGTTCGGCGAAGGAAGCGGGTTGCAGTTTGCGTTTACGATGCCTGCCGACACCACGGTGGCCGTTACCGCCGAATTTGTGAGCACGGCGGACACCTCGTTGGCGGTGGCCACGGTGGGTACTTCGGTGTACTATGCGGCCGGCAATGCCGCCCCCCAAGGCGTGCGGTTTTTGAACCGCATGGCAGTGGACGGGCTGGCTTTTGACCAAGACGGCGGTATCACCGTGTGCTACCGCGGAGTGCAACACACGGTGACGGAGTTTGGGTCGCTGTTGAAGCGCAACGCGAACACCGCCGAGCTGACTTTGGAAACGGCGGAGGCACACGCGAACAGCAGCGGGGCTTTGCGCATGTGGAAAGCCGTGGCCTATACCAAGGGCGATGACATGAAGCTGGTGGATTACACGGCCGCCTATGTGGATTTCACGGTGGTGATGAGAAAAGGCACCGATGTGGCACAAAGCGAGTTTGAAAACCGGGTGTACACGGTGCGGGGCTATGTGATTTTGGATGACGGCACCGTGCTGTATACCGAAGCCATGACCGACAGTGTGGCGGCGGCACAAAGCCGCGGGGCCTAGGACAACAGTGAAAAAGCGTTGTACCGTTCCGAAAGGGGCGGGCAACGCTTTTTTTGCGGAATGAGGGCGGCGGGGATTGACGGCGGCGGGGAAAATGTGATATAAAATATAGATAGCGGCCTGTGCCGCGAAAGACCCGCAACAAGAAGGGAATTGTATGAAAATCACGGAGTTGTTACAACGGAAAACGCTTTCGCTTTCGTTTGAAGTGTTTCCGCCGAAAACGGAAAGTCGGTTTGACAGTGTGCAGCAGGCCACCGAGGCGATTGCCCGCCTGAAACCGGCGTTTATGAGCGTGACCTACGGTGCCGGCGGGGGAACCAGCCGCTACACGCTGGACATTGCCAAAACCATTCACGAACAGCACGGGGTGCCGACATTGGCGCATTTAACCTGCGTGTCGTCCACCAAGGAAACGGTGCGCGAAAAAATTGCGCAGATGCGTGCGGCGGGCATTACCAATGTGATGGCGTTGCGCGGCGATATTCCGGCCGAGCTGGAAGGTGCCGACCGGTCGGGATGGGACTACCGGCATGCGATTGATTTGGTGCGCGAGCTGAAAGCAACCGATGCGGACTTTTGCATCGGCGGTGCCTGCTATCCGGAAGTGCACCCCGAAAGTGCCGACCAGCAATCCGATATTCGCTATTTGAAAGAAAAGGTGGAAGCGGGTTGCGACTTTTTAACAACGCAAATGTTTTTTGACAACAATCTGCTGTATAATTTTTTGTATAAAATACGCGAAGCGGGCATCACGGTGCCGGTGATCCCCGGCGTGATGCCGATTACCAACGCCAACCAGGTGGAGCGGGCGATTCGGCTGTCCGGTTCGTTTATGCCGCAGCGGTTTAAAAGTTTGGTGGACAAATTCGGCAGCCATCCCGCGGCCATGAAGCAGGCGGGCATTGCCTATGCCACCGACCAGATTATTGATTTGTTTGCCAACGGCATCACCAATGTGCATGTGTATTCGATGAACAAGCCGGATGTGGCGGCGCGGATTTTGGAAAATCTGTCGGACATGGTGGGCCGATGAGCACGGCGGTGCTGACACGGCGGTATGCCACCCTGCCGCCGGTGAACGAACGGACGGCGCTGCGCTATGCGGGGTGCCGCGAGGCCGACGAAGCCACGGCGGCGTTGTTGCGGGCGTGCGCGGAGGAATGGCCGGGCAACCGGGGCGGTGCCGTGTGCTATTGCGAACTGCCGGTGCGCGTGCGCGGGGCGGTGTGCGATATGGAGGCGTTTTCGGTGACTTCGCGGGATTTGGCGGCCTATGTGGGCGACTGCCGGCGGGTGATGCTGTTTGCGGCCACGGTGGGCACGGCGGTTGACCGTGCCATTGCCAAATACAGCCGCACATCGCCGGCGCGGGCGTTGCTGTTTCAGGCATTGGGCGCGGAACGCATTGAGGCGTTGTGCGATGCCTTTTGTGCGGAACAGATGCGCGAACGGCGGGCGTTGCCGTCGCGGTTCAGTCCGGGCTACGGCGACCTGCCGCTGGCGGTGCAAACACCGATTTTTCGCGTGTTGGAACCGGAACGGCGCATTGGCGTGTGTTTGAATGACAGTTTGTTGATGTCGCCGAGCAAATCGGTGACGGCGTTTGTGGGAATACGGGAGTGAACAACATGTCTTTTCGAGAAGTGTTGCGCCGCCAAACGGTGTGTTTGGACGGCGGAATGGGAACCTTGCTTCAAGCGTGCGGATTGCAACCGGGCGAGCAGCCGGAACGGTGGAATGTGACCCACCCGGAGGTGATTACGGATATTCACCGCCGGTATTTTGAAGCCGGCAGCCAGGTGGTGTGTGCCAACACCTTTGGGGCCAATCGGCTGAAATACGAGGCCGACGAGCTGGAAACGGTGATTCGGGCGGCGCTGGACAACGCGCGCGAAGCGCGGCGGCAATGCCGGCGGCCGGGCGAAAAATGGGTGGCGCTGGATGTGGGCCCGTCGGGAAAGCTGCTGCGGCCGTTGGGTGATTTGGATTTTGAGGACGCGGTGGCACTGTTTGCCGAAACGGTGCGGCTGGGCGTGAAATACGGCGCGGATTTGATTGTGATTGAAACCATGAACGACAGCTATGAAACCAAGGCGGCGTTGCTGGCGGCCAAGGAAAACAGCGCGTTGCCGGTGGTGGTGACCAACGCCTACGGCGAGGACGGCAAGCTGATGACGGGGGCAACGCCCGCTGCCATGGTGGCCATGCTGGAAGGCATGGGAGCCGATGCGGTGGGAGCCAACTGTTCGTTGGGGCCGCGGCAGTTGCGCGGTGTGGCCGAAGAATTGCTGCGGGTGGCATCGGTGCCGGTGGTGATGAAGCCGAACGCGGGGTTGCCGCGGTCGGTGAACGGAGCCACGGTGTTTGATGTGACGGCCGAGGAATTTGCCGACGAGATGGAGCAACTGGTGCGTGCCGGTGTGCGTGTGGCGGGCGGTTGTTGCGGTACCACGCCGCGGTATATTGAAGAATTGGCGGCGCGGATGGCCGCGGTGGAACCGGTGCCGCTGACAGACAAAAAGCGCACGGTGGTGGCATCGTATACCCACGCGGTGGCGTTTGGCCGCGAGCCGGTTTTGATTGGCGAGCGCATTAACCCCACGGGGAAAAAGCGGTTTCGGCAGGCACTGGTGGAGCAGGACATGGATTATGTGCTGAACGAAGGATTGCGGCAGCAGGAAGCCGGTGCCCAGGTGCTGGATGTGAATGTGGGGTTGCCGGAGATTGACGAAGCGGCCGTGCTGCGCTGTGTGGTGTGCGAATTGCAGGCGGTGTCGGATTTGCCGTTGCAGGTGGACACCAGTGACCCGGTTGCCATGGAGGCGGCGTTGCGCCGCATTAACGGCAAGGCGCTGGTGAATTCGGTGAACGGCAAGGCCGAAAGCATGGCGGCGGTGTTCCCGCTGGTGAAAAAATACGGGGGCACCGTGATTGCACTGACACTGGATGAGCAGGGAATTCCCGCCACGGCCGAGGGGCGTGTGGCGATTGCACGGCGCATTGCGGACACGGCGGCGCAATACGGCATTGCCAAGCACGACATTGTGTTTGATACGCTGGCCATGGCGGTGAGTGCCAACCCCACGGCCGCGGCGGTGACGCTGGAAGCGCTGCGCCGTATTCGGCAGGAGTTGGGGTGTCACACTTCGTTGGGGGTGTCGAACATTTCGTTTGGCTTGCCGGCGCGGGATGTGATTACCGGCACCTTTTTCACGCTGGCGTTGGCCAACGGCCTGTCGGCGGCGATTATGAATCCCTATTCGGCGGATATGCAACGGGCGGTGGCGGCCTATCGGGCGTTGATGGGGCTGGACACCAACTGCGAGAACTACATTGCGGCCGCGGCCGGGTTTGCTTCGGTTGCCGCCGCGACCGCGCCGACGGCGACCGGCAAGGCGGCGGAGGTGAGCGGATCGGCGTTGCAGCAGGCCATTGTGAAAGGACTGCAAGATCGAGCCGGGGCGCTGACAGCCGCGTTGCTGGCGGAAAAAGAGCCGCTGGCGGTGGTGAATGAGGAGATTATTCCGGCACTGAACCGTGTGGGCGAGGGCTATGAAAACAAAACGGTGTATTTGCCGCAACTGCTGATGAGTGCCGAGGCGGCCAAAAGCGCGTTTGAGTGCATTAAATCGCGCATGGCCACGGGGGATCAGGCGGCGGCCCGCGGCCCGATTGTGATCGCCACCGTTCACGGGGATATTCACGATATTGGAAAAAACATTGTGAAGTTGTTGCTGGAAAACTATGGGTTTGCGGTGCTGGATTTGGGGCGCGATGTGCCGCCGGAAACGGTGGTGCAGGCGGTGACGGAACACCATGCGCCGCTGGCGGGGCTGAGTGCGTTGATGACCACCACGGTGCCCGCCATGGAAGAAACCATCCGGCAGTTGCGGGCAGCGGCACCGTGGTGCCGCGTGGTGGTGGGCGGTGCGGTGCTCACGCAGGAATACGCCGACAGCATCGGCGCCGACAAGTATGCCAAAGACGCCATGGAAACCGTGCGGTATGCCGAAACGGTTTGTGAATGAAAAAATCCGTTCTGCCAAGGGCAGAACGGATTTTTGTGTGTTAGGAATGGCTGTTGAGGAACTGAATGTAGGCGTTCCAGTCTTCGCGGCACAAAAAGTGGGTGCCGGCACGCAGGAAATAGCCGACACGGCCGCCAAACAGGCGGTCGCCCGGTGTGGGCAGGCGGTCGGGCGTGACCAGACCCGGAACACCGTGAAGGTCCCATGCCTGCGAAGCCCACAGCGAGGTGAGAAATTCGCTGACAGGGTCGGCACCGGTGTCTTCCACGGCGGAGCCGACGCACAGCAGGCGCGGGGCGATGAGTGAGAGCAACCAGGATTGGTCGTAGGGTTTGCAGTCTTCTTTGTCGTCGGTGAATTGCTTGAAGTTTTCGCAAAACCAATCCCAACTGCCGCAATCCAGAAAATCACGCACGCGCTCGCCGGTGCCGTGTTTGGAGGTGGCGGCACCGCCGTAGCCGGAGTTGTTGGAAATGGCGCACCAGAAGCGTTCGTCCTGCGCGGCGGTCCACAGGGCGGTTTTGCCCAAGCGGGAATGGCCGATGACGGCGGTGTGGGCGGCGTCGATGTCGTCGCGGGTGAACAGGTAGTCCAGGGTGCGGCTGGCGGCATAGGCCCACAGGCCGATTTTGCCCCATTCTTCGGCGCCGCGCGGGTTGGTGAGGCCGAAATAGGCGGCAAGGCCGTTGCTGTAATCGCCGTTCAGGTTGTCGTTCACCACATCGGTGTAGGCCATTTGCACCAGGGCATAGCCCTGGTCGGTGATTTCTTCCACCGGCATGCGGTAGACGGGCGGTTTATCTTTGGCATCGTAGCGAAAGGCGATGTGCAAAAAGGTGCGCGGACGCTTGACGGCGTGGGGCACAAACACAAACACGGGGAAGGTGAATACGCCGCGTTCGGTTTCAAACGAGATATTCACCGTTTGCTGCAACACCTTGCCGGCGTAGTCGCGGGGGTTTTCCTGCACCACGGTGCCCCACACGGCTTTCGGAGCCGGGAGAGTGTGGCCGTAGGAATACACTTCCAAGGCGTGCCGCATTTCGCGGCGGCGGGTGTCCCATGTGGCAAGGGTGACGGGGGTGCCGTCGGTGTGTTGCAAAATCGGCAGCAAGGCGCGTTCTTTTAGCAGGTTGTTTAGCATTTGGCTTTCTCCTTTTCGTTATGGTGTGCAGGGAGCGGTGACAGAAACGCCGGCCGGCAGGGGATAGGAGCGGCCGCCGGTGTACAGGGTGCCGCCGCCGACGGTGGCGGTGACGGTGACCGACCCGTTTTCGTAGGAAACGGTGACACTGCCGTTGCGCACGGGCACGGTGCCGCAAAAGCGGCGGTAGTTGCCCGGTTGCGGGCGCACGGAGAAGGTGGTATAGCCGGGCGAGGTGGGTTCCACGCCGCAGCACCCCTTGCCCCACAGCAGCAGCGGGCCGCTGCCCCAGGCATGGCAGAGCGAACGGCCAAACGGTTCTTCGTACATGGCCAGGTGTTCGGTGCCGGTTTCGCCGGGCAGGTACTGTTCCCACATGCTGGTGGCGCCCAGTTCAATCATGGCGCCCCAATAGGAGTGAATGTATTGCTGAACGGTGGCCATATCGCCCAGGCGACACAGGGCCAGCAGTTCGTACAATTTGAAATAGGGGGTGGTGATGGCGGGCACGGCCTCGTTTTGAAGCACCGTTTCCCGAATACGGGCGGCGGTGCGGGTATCGACAAACTCGTAGAGAACGGCGAAAATGTTGGCCTGGCGGGAAATGTTCCGCTTGCCGGTGGTGTGACAGTCGATGAAGGCGCCGCGCGCTTCGTCCCAATAGTCGTGCAAAATGCGGGTGCGCAGGGTGTCGGCGTGCGCGGTGTAGGCGTCGCTTTCGCCGCACAGCACGGCCAGCTTGCCCATGACAAGGTGGGCCTGCCACAGCAAAATTTGTTCGGCACACAGGGGGCCGCCTTTGTCCATGTGGTCGGACCAGTCAATGAAAATCCAGTCGCCGGGGCGTTCCACCACATAGCCGTTTTCGTCGGTGCGGGACACGATGAATTGGTACAGGGCGCGCACCGAGGGCCAAATGCGGCGAACAAACGCGCTGTCGCCGGTGGCGAAATAGTGGTCCCACACCATGAAAATCAGGTAGCAGGAATAGTCGTTGATGCAGTTGATGTGCGTTTGATAGGGCGGTTTGCCGAGCAACGACAGAATGGTGCGCCGCACAATGGCGGGGTCGGCATAGAGATAGGGGTTGATCCACGCCGATTGGTAGGCGTCGCCCGACCACACCCACCGGTCGCGCTTGATGCCGTCGAGATAGGCTTCGCGCGAATTGAGGTGGAAGGTGTGGGCGCAGGTGTCCCAAATGCGGGCGGCCAGCGGGTCGTCGCAGGAAAAGGAGGCGCGGTCGGTGAGCGGCAGGTATTCGTATTCGGCCGCGGGGGTGACAGCACCCTGAATGTGCAAATAGCGAAACGCGCGCGCAGGGCGGCGCGGGTTGTCCCGGGCGGTGAGGGTTTCGCGCACGATGGCCTCGTTGTAGCACAGGGCTTCTTCGCGCGATTCGCCGTAGGTGAGACGAACGGGTGCTGACACGGCCGACAGGCCGTGAAGTGTGACGGGGCCGAACAGTTCGCGCCCGTAGTCGTACAGGGTGCCGGTTTCGGTGCGTTCGGTGCTCACGGGGGTGAGGGCTTTGTAGTGAAAAGGAAACACGCGCGGGTCGTCTTCGGCGCGGGTGAAGGCAGGGTCCCAGCCCACGGGGAAGCGGTCGCAGGCGTATTCGTCGGACTGCCACTGCCCGTCGGTTTTTAAATAGTCGCTGTTGATGAAAAAGGCGGGAAACGCCTCTTTGTCGAACACATTTACCTGAATGGTGTGGGTGCCGGCCGGCACGGCGGTGTCGGTGTTGAAGGGGAAACTGAACGAGCAGGTGTCGCCCTGAATGAAGCCTTTGCCGTGGCTGTGACTGACAATGCGAATCACGGTGTCGGTTTCGGCGGTGAAGGTGCGGTAGAAACGCGCGTTGTAGTTGGGGCGCGTGACATGCCACATGCAGCAAACCGGACTGCCCTTTTCTTCGCGGCGGTCGCTGAGTTGCAGGTGATGATAGAGTTCATAGTCGCCGAAATGCCAAATCCAATAGGCTTGGTTCATGGGAAGTCCTCCTTCGTTTTTAATCAGGCGATGCGGTGGGTATCGAGATAGTCGCGCCACAGCAGATAGTATTTGGCTTTGATGTGAATACCGTCGCCCGCGGCGTAGTCGGTGGTCATGTTGCCGGCGGCGTCGTCAAACACGGGATTGAGGTCGAGATAGAAAATTTGCTGATTGTCGGCCAACGAAGTGAGCAGGGTGTTGAAATCGTTGATGCGTTCGTTGGTGAAAATGGCTTTGGAGCCGCTGTTGATATCGTTGCACTCTTTGGTGACATGCAGGGTGGAATTGACCACGATTTTGGCGGCCGGTTGCTTGGCTTGCACCAGGGCGATGAGGTCGCGGTATTTTTGAACCGTGGATTCCAGGTTGTAGCCCAATTCGTTGATGCCCAGCATGATGTAGACTTGGTTGAACTGAGCTTGGGACAGCAGGGCTTCGAGTTTGAGCTTGCCGAAGCCGTTGACCTCTACGGTTTCCGAAGTGATTTTGTAGGCGTTGAGGCCGACGCTGCAAAAGAAGGTGGCATCGGACAGCTTGCCGTATTCTTTGAGACCCACGGAACGGGAATCCCCGATGAACAGGGTGTGGGGAAAGGCCACGGTGCGATTGCTGTCTGGGGCCGCGGACGAAGTGGGTGCGGCCGTGGTGGTGACCGGTGCCGTGGCGGTGATTGTGGTGGTTGCGGTGGTTGCGGTGGCGGAATCCGCCGTGGTGGCGGAAACGGTGGTGCCGGTGGTGTCGGTGGCGTCGGTGGTGTCGATTTGAGAAAGCTGGCGCAACCGGCAGGCGGGAACCACAATGAGTGCGGAGAGAATGAGCAGAATGGTGAAGGAATAGCGAACAAGATGTTTCATAAAGCAAGTCCTCCTAAATCGAAAATCGAATTAAAACCGGAAATACAAAAACGGGTCGTTCAGCCCGATGTACAGGCAATAGACAGAACCCCAGAAAACAGCCAGCAAGGCCAGTGTGCCCCAAACGGTGTTTTTGAACCGGTGGTACAGTTTTTCCGGCCATTCGGTGCTGAACAGCAGCCCCACCAGCAACAGTACGCCGTACAGTTTGCCGTATTTGAGCCAGTCGCCGGCAAAGACATTGACAGGTTCGCCCGGCAGGAAGGGGAACAGGCGTTCGAAATAGATGCCCATTTCGGAAAAATCCGTGACGGCGAAAATCAGCCAGGTGAGCGGAATGACCAAAGCCATGTAGGCATGCCCCAGCACGGGGTGACGGTGCAGGGTGGGCTTGATGGCAAAGCGTTCCAGCATGAGCAGGCCGAACAGCACCAGCCCCCACAGCACAAAGTTCCAGCTGGCGCCGTGCCACAGGCCGGTGAACAGCCACACCGCCAGCATGTTGCGCACGGTGCGCCAGGTGCCGTTGCGGTTGCCGCCCAGCGGAATGTAGACATAGTCGCGGAACCACGAGCTGAGGGTGATGTGCCAGCGACGCCAAAACTCGGTCATGCTGAGGGCCGCATAGGGATGGCGGAAGTTTTGCGGGAAATCGAACCCCAGCATTTTTCCCAGGCCGACGGCCATGAGGGAGTAGCCGTAGAAATCAAAATAAAGCTGCATGCTGTATGCCACAATGCCCATCCAGGCCAAGGGGGTGGAGATGCTGTCGAACCCGATGGAGCCGATGTCGGTCCACAGGCTGCCGATGCGGTTGGCCAGCAGCACTTTCAGGCCCAGACCGTAGGTGAAATCTTTGAGCCCTTCGTCGACACGGGACAGGGAAATGTGCGGCTTGTCCATTTGTTCGCGCACATGGGAATAGGTGACAATGGGCCCGGCAATGAGCTGGGGGAACATGTACAGGTAGGTGGAAAGTTTGAGCAGCGACCGTTCCGCTTCCATGGAGCGGCGGTAGACATCGATGATGTAGGACACGATTTGGAAGGTGTAGAAGCTGATGCCGATGGGCAACACCCAGTTGACGGCGGGCAGCGTGAGGTGCGAAGCGGGAAACACCGCGTGCACCGCGGATTGCACGGAGGAAAACAGAAAATCGGCGTATTTGAACACAAACAGCCAGCCGAAGTCGTAGACCAAGCCGGCCACCAGCCAGGCGCGGCGGCGGCTGCTGCGCGCCAGGCGCAATCCGACAAACCAGTTCACCAGCGCCGAGGCCAAAAACAGCAGAATGTACAGTGGCTGATTCCAGGTGCCGTAGGCATAGAAAAGCAGGCTGCCGACAAACAGCAGGGGGTTGCGAAAACGCTGGGGGCAGAGGTAGTATGCTGTGAAAAAGAGAGGGAGAAACACAAAAATGAAATCGATGCTGCTGAAAACCATGGGGTGCTGTTTCTCCTCTCTTATACTATGCCGTGTGCACGGAGTAAGTGTAATAATAAGTACTATTTAGTATAAAACAACAAGGGGGGTATTGCAAGGGCTTTGCCGGCTTTTTTGAAAAATTTTTTGCCTGCCGAAAAAGAGTTGCTGGGGGCTTGACAAGGAGGAAAGGGTATGCTATAATGCCTGTAAAGCAAAACGCTTTACAGCAAAGCCCGAAAGGAGGGGCGGGAATGCCGAAAGACATGGGAATTGCGTGGTTGTTTGATTTTTACGGCGACATGCTCACGGAAAAGCAGCAGCGCGTGGTGGAACTGTACTACGAAGAAGACTTGTCCCTGGCCGAAATTGCCGAGCATCAAAGCATCACCCGCCAGGGCGTGCGCGATTCGCTCAAGCGGGCGGAAATGCAAATGCTGGAAATGGAAGACCGGCTGCACTTGGCCGGGCGGTTTCGCGAAATGCGCGACGGGTTCGATGCCATTTGCCAAGCGGCGCGGGACATTCGGGAACTGAACGAACGGGGCGGCGAAGCGGCCTTGATTGACGAACGGGCCGGCCGCATTATGGAATTGGCCGAATTGCTGAGAGAGAGGTAACACCGTGGCGTTTGAAGGGCTGTCTGAAAAACTGTCGGCTGCATTTAAGCGGCTGAAAAACAAAGGAAAGCTGACCGAAGCGGATGTGAAAGAAGCCATGCGCGAAGTGCGCATGGCGCTGCTGGAAGCGGACGTCAACTACAAAGTGGCCAAAGAATTCACCGCCACGGTGGCCGAACGCGCCGTGGGCGAGCGGGTGATGGAAAGCCTGACACCGGCGCAAATGGTGATTAAGCTGGTGAACGAAGAACTGGTGCGGCTGATGGGCGGCGAAGCCAGCCCGTTGGCACGGCCCAACCGGCCGCCGTGCGTGATTATGATGTGCGGGTTGCAGGGTTCCGGTAAAACCACCCATTCGGCCAAGCTGGGCAAGCTACTGAAATCGCAGGGGCACCGGCCGTTGCTGGTGGCGTGCGATGTGTACCGCCCGGCGGCTATCAAGCAGTTGCAGGTGGTGGGCGAATCGGTGGGGGTGCCGGTGTTTGAACGCGGCACCGCCAATCCGGTGGACATTGCCCGCCAAGCGGTGGCCCACGCGCGCGACCACGGAAACGACTATGTGATTTTGGATACCGCCGGCCGGCTGCATATTGACGAACAGCTCATGCACGAGCTGGAAGCCATTCGCGCCGCGGTGGAGCCGCAGGAAATTCTGCTGGTGGTGGACGCCATGACCGGCCAGGATGCGGTGAATGTGGCCCGGGCGTTTAACGAAACGCTGGAAATCAGCGGTGTGATTCTCACCAAGCTGGACGGCGATACGCGCGGCGGTGCGGCGCTGTCGGTGCGGGCGGTTACCGGCAAGCCGGTGAAATTTGCCGGCACCGGCGAAAAGCTGGGCGATTTGGAAGTGTTCCACCCCGAACGCATGGCGTCGCGCATTTTGGGAATGGGCGATGTGCTGTCGTTCATTGAAAAGGCGCAGCAGCAGATTGACGAACGCGAAGCCGAAGCGCTGGCCAAAAAATTGCAGGAAGACCGGTTTGACCTGAACGACCTGCTGGACCAATTCCGTCAAATTCAGAAAATGGGCGATATCAAAAGCCTGCTGGGTATGATTCCCGGCATGGGCAAGCAGCTCAAAGAGGTGGATATCGACGAAAAGCAGTTTGCGCGGGTGGAGGCCATTATTCTGTCGATGACCAAGCGGGAACGCGAAAAGCCCGAAATTATCAACCCGTCGCGGAAGCGGCGCATTGCCGCCGGTTGCGGCATGCGGGTGGAAGATGTGAACCGCTTGCTCAAACAGTATGACACCATGCGCAAGCTGATGAAGCAAATGAAGGGCATGGGCAAAAAGAAGGGGCGCGGCCTGCCGATGGGCATGAATTTCGGCAAGGGCGGCCGTCCCGGATGGTGAGGTATTCAATACAGGCCGCACGCGGCCGAGTTTGAAGAATAAACAAAGAAAATTTTTGGAGGTACGAACATGGCAGTAAAAATCAGATTGCGCCGCATGGGCGCCAAGAAAGCACCGTTTTATCGCATTGTGGTGGCGGATTCCCGCTACCCCCGCGACGGCCGTTTCATTGAGGAAATCGGCTATTACAACCCGCTGGAAAAGCCGGCTGTGGTGAAAGTGGATGTGGAAAAGGCGCAGAAGTGGATTGCCAACGGCGCTCAGCCTACCGACACCGTGAAGGCTCTGTTGAAGAACGCCGGCGTGTAAGCGCGGAAAGGTGCAACCATGGAAGAATTGCTGTTGACGATTGCCCGCGGTTTGGTGGAAGACCCCGCGGCAGTCACGGTTACCCAAGACGACCCGCGTGAAGACGGCACGGTGGTGTTTCATTTGCGCGTGGCGGCAGACGACATGGGCCGTGTGATCGGCAAGCAGGGTCGCATTGCCAAGGCAATGCGCACCGTGATGCGTGCCGCGGCTTCCCGCCGAGATGCCAAAGTCATGGTGGAAATCGACGATTAACGGATTGCCTCTCACAGACGGGTTCTGTGGGAGGCCTTTTCGAACGGAGGAACAACAATGCCAAAGCATCGCTATTTGGAAGCCGGCGAAATTGTGGGAACGCACGGGGTACGCGGCGAAGTGCGCGTGCGCCCGGAATGCGATTCGCCCGAAGTGCTGGCACGGCTGAAAACGCTGTATTTCGATGCCGGCGCGCGGCCGGTGCGGGTGAAAGCGCGGGCGCACAAAACCGTGGCGCTGGTGAAACTGGACGGCGTGGACACGGTGGAAGCGGCGGCGGCGCTGCGCGGGCAACGGCTGTATTTGGACAGGCGCGATATTCGGTTGGAGCCGGGGCGGTATTTTATTCAGGACCTGTTGGGGCTGTCGGTGGTGAACGACGACACCGGTGAGGTGTACGGGGAGTGCACCGATGTGTCGCAAACGGGGGCCAACGCGGTGTATCACATGCGCACGCCCGCGGGCGACGAGGTGCTGATTCCCGCGATTCCCGATGTGATTCGCCGTGTGGATATTGACGGCGGCGAAATCCGTATTTTTCCGATGTTGGGGCTGTTTGACGATGAGAATTGATTTTTTGACACTGTTTCCCGAAGCGTGCGACCGCATGATGGCGGAAAGCATTATCGGGCGTGCCCGGCAACGGGGGATTTTGGATTTTCGGTTTCACCAAATCCGCGACTACACCGACAACAAGCAAAAGCAGGTGGACGACTATCCCTATGGCGGCGGCATGGGCATGGTGATGTTTGCCCAGCCGATTGCCGACTGTTTTCGCGCGGTGTGCGAGCAGGTGGGGCATCGGCCGCATTTGATTTACCTGTCGCCGCAAGGGCAGCCGCTGACCCAGCAACGCGCGCGGGAGTTGGCGCAGCTGCCGGAACTGTGTTTGCTGTGCGGGCACTACGAAGGCGTGGACGAGCGTGTGCTGGATGCCCTGGTGGACGAACAGATTTCGGTGGGCGATTATGTGCTGACGGGGGGCGAACTGCCGGCGCTGGTGCTGGCCGATTGCGTTTCCCGCATGATTCCGGGGGTGCTTTCGGACGAATTGTGTTTCACGGAAGAAAGCCATTTTTCCTCGCTGCTGGAATACCCGCAATACACGCGGCCCGCGGTGTGGGAAGGGCGCGAAGTGCCGCCGGTGTTGCTCACCGGTCACCATGCGAACATTGCGGCGTGGCGCCGGGAGCAGTCGCTGTTGCGCACGCTGAAACACCGCCCGGATATGCTGGAACACGCGGAGCTGACCGACGCCGACCGGCGCTTTTTGCAACAGCAAGCCGCACAGGATACGGTAAAATAACCAAAAGTTATCCACGGATATGGACAAGTTGCATAAATCGGAGACGGGCTTTTCGGCAAAAACAGGGCAGATAACCAAAGTTGCAAAATTGAGGCGATTTTGTCGGTAATTTTGTTTGACCGAACGCAAAAATGTGATATAATATATACTAACCTAAGAATTAAATTCACCGGTATAATCTGTGATGAGAGGGAGTTATTGTATGTACGTAAAAGAGGTTTTGGTGCAGAATCAAGTTGGCCTGCATGCCCGTCCCGCCACATTTTTCATCCAAAAGGCAAACGAATTTAAAGCGTCGATTTGGGTGGAAAAGGAAGATCGCCGCGTGAATGCCAAGAGCTTGCTGGGTGTGTTGTCGCTGGGCATTGTGGGCGGCACCACCATTCGCATCACGGCCGACGGCAACGACGAAGAAAACGCCGTGGAGTCGCTGGTGGCGTTGGTGAATTCGGGATTTGCCGAGTAAGTCAGAGGGCGTGTTTTGGGAGGTTTCACGAGGCTGTGAAGCGTCCGTTGCGCAGTCGCGTTGGCGGCTGCGCTTTTTTGTTGGAGGTGACACCGTGACAGACCATATTCGCGAATTACGGCGGCGCGCCATGGCGCTGCCGTTGCAGCCGGGTGTGTATTTGATGAAAGACAGCCGCGGCACCGTGATTTACATTGGCAAGGCCAAGGCGTTGCGCAACCGGGTGAGCCAGTATTTCGGGGCCGACACCAACCACACGGAAAAGGTGCGGCAAATGGTGAGCCATGTGGACCATTTTGAATACCTGGTGGCCGACAGCGAATTTGAAGCATTGGTGCTGGAATGTTCGCTGATTAAGCAATATGCACCCAAGTATAATATTTTGCTGAAAGACGACAAGGGGTATTGCTACATTCGTGTGTCGCCGCCGCCGTATTCCCGCATCACGGCGGTGATGCAGCAGCGCAACGACGGGGCGCGGTATCTGGGGCCGTATATGAGTTCCTATGTGCTGCGGCAGGCGGTGGATGAGGTGAATCGGGTGTTTCAGCTGTCCACCTGCAAAAAGGCGCTGCAATACGGGCACCGCGGCGATCGCCCGTGCCTGAATCACCACATTGGGCAATGCTGTGCGCCCTGCACCGGCCGGGTGAGCGAGGCGGACTATGCCGAGCGGGTGGAGCAGGCGGTGACCTATTTGACACAGGGCGGTGCCCGCCTGACGGCGTTGCTCACGCAACGGATGAACGCGGCGGCCGAGGCGCTGGATTTTGAAACGGCGGCGCGCCTGCGCGACCGCATTCGCGCGCTGGCCAAGTTGGGCGAGCGGCAAAAGGTGGTGCAATCGTCGGTGCCGCGGCAGGACATTATTGCGCTGGCGCAAGCGGGCGAAGTGGCGTGCTTTGAGGTGTTTCGCTTTACGGGCGGTGCGTTGTCGGACCGCGAGGAGTTTTTGGTGGAGGTGACCGAGGACACGCCGGCGGCCAAAGCGGAATTTTTGCGGCGGTATTATTCCGTGCGCGAAGCGGTGCCGCCGCGGATTGTGATGGAAGGGCCGGTGGAGGACGCCGAGCTGCTTGGGCAGTGGCTGACACAGCGGGCGGCCGAGCAGGGCGCGCGCTATGCGGTGCGGCTGGTGTTCCCGCAAAAGGGGCAACAGGCGCAGTTGCTTGCCATGTGCCGCGACAACGCGGCCGAGCGGGTGGCACGGCAGTTGGAAGCCGGCGGCCGGGATGTGACGGCGCTGGAAGAATTGCGCCGGCTGTTGGGGCTGCCGTTGTTGCCGGTGCGTGTGGAGAGTTATGACATTTCGCACACCGGCGGGACCGATGCGGTGGGCGCCATGGTGGTGTTTCGCAACGGGCGCCCCGATCGCCGCGAATACCGGCGGTTTGCCATTCGCGAGGCGCAGGGGCAAGACGACTGTGCGTGCCTGCGCGAGGTGATTACGCGGCGGTTGCGGGAGTATGAGGCTCACCGCGACAGCGGCAAAGGGTTTGGCGAATTGCCGGATTTGATTTTGCTGGACGGCGGCCGCGGGCAGCTGGAAGCGGTGAAGCCGCTGGTGCGGGAGTTGGGGTATGACATTCCGGTGTTCGGTCTGGTGAAAGACGGGCATCACCGCACGCGCACGGTGACAGCCGACGGCGGCGAAATTGCCGTTCAGGGGCACCGGGCGGCGTTTACTTTGGTGTCGTCCATTCAGGAGGAAGTGCACCGGGCGGCGATTGGGTATCATCGGCAAAAGCGGCGGCGCGCGGTGGGCAGCACGCTCACGGACATTCGCGGCGTGGGGGCCAAACGGGCGGCGTTGCTGTTGCGGCATTTCGGGTCGGTAACGGCGGTGCGCGGTGCCACGGTGGAGCAGTTGGCGGCGGTGAAGGGCATGACTCGCCCGGCCGCCGAAGCGGTGGCCCGGTTTTTTGCCGAGGAAAATTGATTGCTTTTTGGAAGAAAGTGCGGTATACTACTGTGTGAAAGGTGTGACAGCAGTGGATACATTTGTGGAACAGATTATTGTGCGCAAGAAAACCAAGGCGCAGGTGGTCATGGCGGTGCTCACCATGGCGATTGCGTCGGTGCTGGTGGTGTTTACTTTTTTGTTTCTCACGCCGTATGCGCCCATCCTTTTGGTGCTGATCGGTGTGGCCATGTGGTGGCTGCTTACGGGCATGAACAGCGAATATGAGTATTGCATCACCAACGGCGACATTGACATTGACCGCATTATTGCCCGCCGCAAGCGGGAGCGGGTGGTGTCGGTGGCGCTGCACAAAGTGGAAACGGCGGGCCGCTATGACCCATTGCAATGGCAAGGACGGCAGGTGGACCGTGTGGTGCTGGCGGCGCCGTCGGAAAAAGAAGACGGGCTGTACTGTTTTAGCTATCGCAGCAAAAAGCGCGGGCACACGCTGGTGGTGTTTCAGCCGAACGAACGGGTGACAGAAGCGTTTCGGGCGGGGTTGCCGCGCCTGCTGCAAAACGAATGGGATAAATAAATGCGGCGCGGATGGGTTCATCCGCGCTTTGTTTTCGGAGGGAAGCAACATGACAATGCAGGATACCGTGCGCCGTTGTCTGCCGCCGCGGGCGGCGGATACGCACAAAGGGAGTTTCGGCACGGTGCTGTCGGTGTGCGGCAGCTACGGCATGGCCGGTGCCGCCGTGTTGGCGGGAACGGCGGCCTACCGTTGCGGGGCCGGCAAGGTGATGGCGGTGCTTCCGCACAGTGTGTATCCCACGGTGGCGCAACGGCTGCCCGAAGCGGTGTTTGTGCCCTGTCGCCGAGCAGCCGCGGCGGTGCGGAGGCCGGCGTGTCGGGCGGCCACGGCCGTGCTGGTGGGTTGCGGGCTGGGGCAAGGCCGCGGCGCGTTGGCCGCGGTGCGGGCGGTTTTGGGCGGCACGCCGAGCGACCGGATGCTGATTGTGGATGCCGACGGTATAAATTGCCTGGCGCGGCATATAGATAAGTTGGAGGAACCGTTTGTTCGGCGCAACAGCGAGGAGCGTTGTATTTTGACACCGCATCCGCTGGAACTGGCGCGATTGCTGGCACTGGAACCGGCCGAGCGCGACCGGCTGTTGGGACGCGACACGGCGTGCGACGCGGCCGAACGGGAGCAGTTGCGTGTGCGGCTGGCCGGCGAAGCGGCACGGCGGTTTCGGTGCGTGACGGTGCTGAAAGGGCACCGCACGGTGGTGGCCGACCCGCACGGGCAGGTGTATAGTAACGAAAGCGGCAACGCCGGCATGGCGGTGGCCGGAAGCGGCGATGTGCTGGCGGGCATGCTGGCGGGGCTGGCAGCGGCAGGGTCGCTGACGGCCTGGGATACGGCGGTGTGCGGCGTGTATTTGCACGGGCTGGCCGGCGATGCCGCGGCCGCGCGGGTGTCGCAGCGGGCGTTGCTGCCCACGGATATGCTGGAAGAACTGGGCAAGGTGTTCCTCACAATCGAACAGCAGGAGTGATGCCGATGCGCCGAATTGCGCTGTGCGTGATGGGGCTGTGGTTGTTGACGATGACGGGGTGCCGGCGGGCCAAGCCGGCGGCAGAGCCGGTGGGGGCGTTCTTTTCGTGCCGGGTGCAGGCGGAATACCGCGACATGGCCGTGGAAGGAACGCTGGAACGCGAGGCAGCGGGAACGCTGGCCGTTACCTTTTCGCAGCCGGAAACGCTGGCGGGCCTGCGGGCTTGCTGGAACGGAGAAACGGTGGAGCTGTCCTGGCACGGCTTGTCGTTTTCCATGGACCCGGATACGGTGCCGGAAGGGGCACTGGGCGAGGAACTGCTGGCGGTGTGGGATGCCACGGTGCGTGGCGAAGGCGAACGCACCCGGCAGAACGGGAACACGGTGATTGCGGGCGAAGGCGCCAACGGCCGGTATGAGCTGGTGTGCGATGCCGAAACGGGGTGGCCGCTGTCGCTGTCGGTTCCCGCGTTGCCGTTGCAGGCCACCTTTTCCCAATGGGAACAGCAAGAAAAAACGGAGGGCTGAGGCCCCGGGGCATATGTCAGTTTTGAACAACAAGGCGGACAGTACAAAGTGCAAGGTGACAGCAAAGGCACAGCCGACGGACAAAAATCCGTGGACGGTGCCTTTGTTTTTGCGTTGACGATAGTTTTTGTATCGGCTTAGCGAGCAGACTGCTTTTATTTTGGCGGATACAAAACGGTATTCGTTAGGAACACCCTAAGACCCGATATAAAATAATATTACACATCCATACTGTTATCCGTCCAAAGTTCGCACTGTGTCATAACCGTTTGCACGGCATCTTCCATACCTTCGGGTGGGTATTTATGCTTCTTTAACAGCTTTTTGATGAGCATACGCATTTTGGCTCTTGCCGATTCTCGCTTTTGCCAATCGATTGTTTTATTCTTGCGAAGGGTATCGGCCAATTCTTTGGTGATGGTAATCAGTTCTTCGTTTTCGTAAAAGTCCTTGATTGCCTGCGGTTTGGTGAGAGCATCATAGAATGCCAGTTCATCCGCCGTAAGGCCTAATTGGTCGCCTTCTTTTTGGGCTTCTGCAATCTGTTTTGCAAGATTCAAAAGTTCTTCGATGACCTGTTCATTTGTCAACATACCGTTTAGGTATCGGTTCATTGCTTCCTGAATAATCTCGCTGAATTTTTGCGATTTCACAACATTCGTTCTTTTATAAATATGTACCTGTTCCGCAATCAACTTTTTCAAAAGTTCCACGGCCAGGTTTTTCTCTTTCATCTTTGCGATTTCTTCAAGGAATTTCGGGTCAAAGAGAGAAAATTCTTCTTTTACATCGGAGAACAAATTGATCACGCCGTCGCTCTTGATACTTTGTTTCAAAAGTTCATTGATACGAGCGTTCATTTCCGGCAGGGAAATTTTCTTTCCTGTTCCTGTGTTCATCAATCGGATGGCAAGTACTCGGACAGATTCAAAGAATGCCGCTTCCAATCGCATTGTTTCATCAATAAGCGACGAACAGAGCGATAGTGCCTGATGCAGCATCAGTGCTTCTTTAACAAATGTATCTTTTTTATCTTCCTTTTCTCTTGCGATGATAAAGTTCACAGCACCGCTGATGGTTTTTGCTCTTTCAAGGTCGGTTCCTGTGATAAACTTGGAATAATCGTATCCGTGGAACAAATCTCGACATATAGAAAGTTTTTCAACGAATTTGGGATAGGCAACCTTGGCGACATCGGTATCTCCGTAGTTTTTCTTATCACGGGTGGTGTAGTCATTCATTGCCTGTTTGAGTGCGGATGCAATGCCGACATAATCAACGACAAGTCCGCCTTCTTTATCTCTGAAAACTCGATTTACACGGGCAATCGCCTGCATAAGATTGTGACCGGACATCGGCTTGTAAACATACATCGTTGCCAGGGACGGAACATCAAATCCGGTGAGCCACATATCCACCACAACGGCAATTTTCATGGGGCTGTTGTTGTCCTTGAATTTTTTTGCCAACTCTTCTTTATGCTGTTTGTTGCCGATGATTTCCCGCCATTCTTCGGGGTCGTTGTTACCGGAAGTCATTACCACACCGACTTTTTCTGTCCAAGCGGGGCGAAGTTCCAATATTCGTTTGTAAATCTTCATGGCAATCGGTCTGGAATAGGCAACTATCATGGCTTTGCCGGTAAGCAAATTTTCTCGGTTGTTTTCGTAATGGTCGAGAATATCGCACACAAGAGAGTGGATGGTCTGATCGTTTCCTAAGATTGCTTCCATCTGACCGAGTTCACGCTTGCTCTTTTCGATCACTTCCGCATCGGCATGTAACGCCATGATGTCGTATTCCGCATCCATGCGTTTTACTGTGTTTTGGTCGAGATTCAGTTTGATAACTCGGCTTTCGTAATATACCGGCCTTGTTGCGCCGTCCTCGACAGCCTGTGTCATATCGTAAATATCGATATACTCACCGAATACTTCACGGGTGCTGCGGTCTTTTGAAGAAATGGGCGTTCCGGTGAATCCAATATAGGTGGCATTGGGCAAACTGTCACGAATCATGCGCGCTGTGCCGATTTTTATTTTTCCTGTCTTTTCGTCTATTGTTTCGGCAAGTCCGTACTGCCCACGGTGGGCTTCGTCTGCCATAACAACAATGTTTCTGCGTTCTGAAAGGCTTTCAACGGATTCTTCAAACTTTTGCATGGTGGTGAAGATAATGCCGTTTGCCTGTCTGCCGGCAAGCCACGTTTTCAAATGTTCTCTGCTTTCTGCGTGAACCGGCTCTTGCCGCAAAAAGTCTTTGCACTTTGCAAACTGTCCGTAAAGTTGGTTGTCAAGGTCGTTTCTGTCTGTAAGAACAACGATGGTGGGGCTGTCCAACGCTTCTTGCAGCAAATGCGCATAGAACACCATCGACAGCGATTTCCCACTGCCTTGGGTATGCCAAAACACCCCGCCTTTACCGTCGGTAACCGCAGCCTTTTGTGTGGATACAATCGCTTTGCGAACGGCAAAGTATTGATGATATCCGGCAAGAATTTTGATTTTGTTTGTTCCGTCATGGGAAAAACAAATAAAGTTTTTAATGATATCAAGCAGTCTTTCTTTTTGGAACAGTCCCTCAAAGAACGTGTCAAACTGTGCGTATTGGGTGTTTTCGTAGTTTCCGTCTTTGGTTTTCCATTCCATAAAACGGTCTTCGCCCGATGTGATTGTTCCGGCTTTTGAAGTCAACTGGTCACTCATAACACAAATGGCGTTATAGATAAACATTGACGGGATTTCGTGCATATAATTGCGAATTTGCGTGTAGGCTTCGGAGGCATCGGTTTCTTCGCGAGAGGGCGATTTCAATTCTATCAAAACCACCGGCAACCCGTTTAAGAAAAGAAGCACATCCGGCCGCTTGTTGCTGTTTTCAATAAATGTCCATTGGTTGGCGACAATGAAGGAGTTGTTATCGGGGTTCTTATAATCCACAAGATATACAATAGAAGAGCGTTCCTCGCCGTTTTCAAAAAACTTAACCGGAATACCGTTTTGCAGATAGTCCATAAACACCGCGTTTTTTTGCACCAGTTCGCCGTTTTCAAAGTTTCGCAATTTAAACAAGGCGTCAGCAATGGCATCCGAAGGCAGGCCCCTGTTCAAACGATGCAGAGCATCCTCCAATACTTCATCGTATAACGGACTGCGAAAATCTCTTTCTATATCAGGACCGTAAACATAGTCATAGCCTAAATCGCTTCTGAATAATTCTATGACAGAATTTTCATAGTCGGCTTCGGTATATAATCCCGGCATTTTCAGTTCTCCTTTGAAGATTTATCCTACGCTAATTTTCAACTTTGTATTTTTCGGCAAGCGAGATATTCTAAACAATAATTTAGCGGCTTAGAGGTCTATTTCAGAAACATCGAGTTCGCCAGACATCAACTTAGGTAACAATACATCTCGAATATTAGAAAGTCGTGAGTTTTCCGCTTCAAGTACTTCCTGTTGTTGGAAGATTGGAGTACAAAAAGTATTGAATTTTTCGATGGTATCGTTATCCGGAATTACAACAGGGACAGATTTCATGCCTGCACCTGATATTTCCTTAAAAGTTGAACCAGAAGCCATTCCCTCGATGGTCGGTAATAAGAATCTCAGAAGATAATACATAAAGGCTGTACCAATATTTTCATTTGGAACTACCGATTT